>JACAEG010000137.1 GCA_013388965.1 Pseudorhodoplanes sp.
GCCGCCGCGCAGGCCCCCGCTGCGGAAGCCCCGCAGCTGATCTATTCGCCCTGGACCAAATTCTGTCTCAAGGGCCAGGAAGCCAATGCCAAGCAGGTTTGCTTCACCGGCAAGGACGGCCGGCTTGAATCCGGCATGCCGGTCGTCGCCGCCGTGATCATCGAGCCGGAAGGCGACGCCAAGAAGGTTCTGCGCGTAACGCTGCCGCTCGGCATGCAGGTGCAACCGGGCACGCGCGTCATCATCGACCAGGGCCAGCCTGCGCAGGGACCCTATGTCATCTGCTTTACCAACGGCTGCATGGCCGATTACGAGATCAATGCCGAAATCATCGGCCGCCTGAAGAAGGGCCAGCAGCTCGCGGTGCAGGCGATCAACGGCAACGGCCAGCCGATCAGCCTCGGCGTGCCGCTGAACGATTTCGCCAAGGCCTATGACGGCCCGCCCACCGATCCGAAGGAATACGAGGCCCAGCAGAAGAAGCTGCAGGACGAGCTGCAGCGCAAGGCCAACGAGGCGCGCCAGAAGCTCGAGGGCCAGCAGCCCGGCAAGACGCAATAGGTGCTGCCGGATGCGAGATGCCGAGAGGCGCGCCGCGGCGCGCCTCTTCTGTTTTCAGACGGCGCCGGGAATCAGTTGACCGTGAGATCGCGCGGACGGTAGGCGCCGTCGTCGCCCTTGATGAAGACGTCGGCCACTTGCGGGTGGCGGATCGGCTCGCGCGAGGTGTCCGGCAGCAGATTCTGCTCCGAGACATAGGCGATGTATTCGGATTCCTGGTTCTCGGCGAACAGATGATAGAACGGTTGGTCCTTGTGCGGCCGGATGTCCTCCGGGATCGCCAGCCACCATTCCTCGGTGTTGCTGAAGGTCGGATCGATATCGAAAATCACGCCGCGGAACGGAAATATCCGGTGACGCACGACCTGGCCGATCGTGAACTTGGCGACGCGGGCCTTGTTGAGGAATTCCTTCATGGTACCTGCAAGATAGGTGAAAATCCGGCGCTGTGAAGGCGGTCAAAAGCCATATTGGGCGGCCAGATCAGGATCCTTGGTCGCGACCAGTTTCGCGAGATCGACCACCACCTTGGCCTGTTTCCAGGTCGCGTCATCCTGCATCTTGCCGTCGATCATGACCGCGCCGGTGCCGTCCGGCATGGCCTTCAGGATTTTCTGGGCGAAGGCGACCTCGGCCGGATCGGGGGAAAAGACGCGCTTGGCGATCGCCACCTGCGACGGATGAAGAGACCAGGCACCGACACAGCCCAGCAGGAAGGCATTGCGGAACTGGACCTCGCAGGCCTCCGGGTCGGAGAAATCGCCGAACGGCCCGTAGAACGGCTTGATGCCGGCGGCGGCGCAGGCATCGACCATCCTGGCAATGGTGTAGTGCCACAAATCCTGCTGGTAGGCCGCGCGCGGCCCCCCCGCTGCGCCGGGATCCGCGATCACCTTGTATTCGGGATGGCCGCCGCCCACGCGCGTCGTCTTCATCGCGCGCGAGGCCGCGAGATCGGCCGGCCCAAGACTCATGCCGTGCATGCGCGGCGAGGCGCTGGCGATCGCTTCGACATTGTTGACGCCTTCGGCTGTTTCCAGAATGGCGTGAATGAGGATCGGCTTCTTGACGGCGTGCTTGGCTTCGAGCTGCGCGAGCAGCTGATCGAGGTAGTGAATGTCCCAGGCGCCATCGACCTTGGGCAGCATGATCACGTCGAGCTTGTCCCCGATCGCGGCCACGAGCTGGGTGATGTCGTCGAGGACCCAGGGTGAATTGAGCGCGTTGATGCGCGTCCACAGCCCGGTCATGCCGAAATCGGTCGCGCGCGCCATCTCGATGAAGCCCGCGCGCGCAGCGTCCTTGGCGTCGGCGGGGATCGCATCCTCGAGATTGCCGAGCACCACGTCCACTTCCCTCGCAAGCTGCGGGACCTTGGCACGCAACTTCTCCAGATGCGGAGGCACGAAATGGATCATGCGCTCGAGCCGCAGCGGCAATTCCCGCAGCGGCTGCGGCGCGCCGATGGCAAGCGGCTTGAAGAATTGACGCGGCAGTTTCATGGGCGGTCCTCAATGGCTTGCCTCGCTTAAAGCAAGGCAATTTGCGCGCCAAGTGCCTTGCCCGGCACGGGCGCCGCATTGACCCTCCGCGCGCTGCCGGATAGGCAGCGTGACCCATCCGCCGGCCCGGCCCCGATGATCGACGTCCTCAATCTCGCCTTGCCCTATTTCGGCTTGATCTTCCTCGGCTATGCCTGCGGCAAGTACAAGCGCATCCCCGATACCGGCCTCGCATGGATGAACTTTTTCCTCATCTATGTCGCGCTGCCCTGCCTGTTCTACCGTGTGCTGGCCAAGACGCCGCTCGACGAGCTCAACAACATTCCCTTCGTCCTGGCGACAACGCTTGCCACCTATGCCGCCTTCGCGCTGGCCTTTGCGACCGGCATGATCGTCCTGCAGGGGAGGATGGGGGAATCCACGCTGGCAGGACTTGCGGGCGGCTACGGCAATATCGGCTATATGGGCCCCGGACTTGCGCTCTCGACCTTCGGTCCGCAGGCGGCGGTGCCGGTCGCGCTGATTTTCTGCTTCGACAACATCCTGCTGTTCTCGCTGGTGCCCTTTCTGATGGCGCTTGCCGGCGCGGAGAGAAAGAGTCTGCTCGCGACCGCCTATGAGGTGCTGACCAGGATCATCCTGCACCCGTTCATCATCGCGACGGTGCTCGGCGTCGTCTCGGCCGCGCTTCATGTCGAGCCGCCGGTCGCGATCGACCGGCTGATGCAGTTCCTTCAGAATGCGGCGGCGCCCTGCGCGCTGTTCGCGCTCGGGGTGACGGTGGCGCTGCGGCCGCTCCCGAGAATCCCGTGGGAGGTGCCGATCATCGTCGTCATCAAGCTCATCGTGCATCCCCTGATCGCCCTGGTCATGCTCTCGCTGCTCGGTCCGTTCACGGAGGTCTGGGTCTATACGGCGGTCTTGATGGCGGCGTTGCCGCCGGCGCTGAATGTCTTCATCATGGCCCGGCAATACGACACCTGGGTCGAGCAGGCCTCCAGTTCGATCCTCGTCGGCACGCTCGTGTCCGTCGTGACGCTGACGACGGTCATGTGGCTCGCCAAGACCCAGAAGCTTCCCCTCCAATTGCTCTGAGGGCCGCCATGCCGCAGCCGCTCTCCGGCCTTACCGTCCTCGATTTCACGACGCTGCTGCCGGGACCGCTGGCCACGCTGATGCTCGCGGAAGCGGGGGCGGAGGTGATCAAGGTCGAGCGGCCGGGGGGCGAGGACATGCGCCGCTTCGAGCCGCGCTTCGGCGACATGAGCGCGCCCTTCGCCCTGCTCAATCGCGGCAAGCGCTCGATGGTGATCGATCTCAAGGATCGGAAGGCGGTTGCAGCCCTTCAACCGTTACTTCAAGGCGCTGACATTCTGGTCGAGCAATTCCGCCCCGGCGTGATGGAGCGGCTCGGGCTCGGCTACGAGGCCGTGCGCGCGATCAATCCGCGCATCGTCTATTGCTCGATCTCGGGCTACGGGCAGAGCGGGCCGCGGGCGAAGGAAGCGGGCCACGATCTCAATTACATCGCGAGCGCCGGGCTGCTGGCGCTTCAGCCGGGGCCGGCGGACAGGCCCGTCGTGCCGCCCGCGCTGATTGCCGATATCGGCGGGGGCACGTTTCCGGCCGTGATCAACATCCTGCTGGCCTTGCGCCAGCGCGACCGGACCGGGCAGGGCTGCCGTCTCGACATCGCCATGACCGACGCCCTGTTCACCTTCGCATGGCACGCCTTTGCGGCCGGCGTCGCGGCCGGGGACTTTCCCGCAAGCGGCGCGGCCCCGTTGTGCGGCGGCTCGCCCCGCTACCAGCTTTACCCGACACGCGACGGCAAGCTCGTGGCCTGCGGGGCGCTGGAGGATCAATTCTGGCGAGGCTTTGCGGCGGCGATCGGCCTCGATGACAAGCATGCGGATGACCGCATCGATCCGAACGCGACCAGGGCTGCCGTTGCGCGCATCATCGCGGGCCGGACTGCTGCCGAGTGGCAGCCGATCCTGGCGCAGGCGGATTGCTGTGCGACCATCGTGCAATCGCTGGAGGAGGCCATGCACGATCCGCATTTCAAGGCGCGCGGATTGTTCGGCTGGAGCATCGCCGGCAGCGGCGGCGCAAGCATCCCCGCACTCCCGGTCCCGATCGATCCCACCTTTCGCGAACCGCGGGGAAGCGCGCGCAAGGCGCCGGATCTCCCAGACTAGACCAGCGCTTCGCCGCGCATCAGCCGGGGCTGCGCGACCATCGGCGCGATGCCCTCGCGCATCACGAGACGCCGGAGCGGCCCCACCCGGTTCAGCAGGAACAGACCGAGCCCGCGCGCGCCCTGCACCGGCAGAAAGTCCGAGAGGAGCGTGCGGTTGAGGAGATCGACGGCGAGGCTGCGGCTTTCGACGTCAAGCCGGCGCATGCGGTCATAGCGCGAAAGAAGTCCCTCGTGTCCGATATCGCTCCCGCTGCGATGCGCGTCCGCCGCCAGTTCCGCGACGGTGGCGGCATCGCGCAGACCGAGATTCAGGCCCTGCGCTCCGATCGGCGGAAAGCGGTGCGCCGCCTCGCCGACCAGCGCGATTCGGCGCGCGGCGAAGAGCTGCGCGGTCTCGCCGGACAGCGGGAAATGCCCGCGGCCGGGTTCGAGCGTGACCTTGCCGAGGATCGAGTGCATGCGCCGCTCCGCCTCGCGGGCGAGCATCTCGTCAACCGCCGCCGCCAGCCTGCCGGCCGTCGCGGGGTCTGCAACGCACACAATGCTCGATCGATCGCCCGGTAGCGGCACGACGGTGAAGGGGCCGCTGGCGGTCTGGAATTCGGTCGAGATGTCGCGATGCGGGCGGGCATGCCGGAGATTGAAGGTGAGCGCATGCTGGTTGTACCGCAACGACCGAATTCCGATGCCCGCCGCCGCCCGGCAGGTCGAGCGGTGGCCGTCCGCACCGACGACCAGCCGCGCGCTGACCCTCGCGCCATCCTTGAGCGTCGCCGTCGCCCGATCCGCGGTTTCGACACCCAGCACCTCCTGCTCGATCCGGCGAAGGCCCGGCAGATCGGCTGCGCGCGCTTCCAGCGCCGCCACGAGATGGCGGTTCTCGACATTGTAGCCAAAGGCGGGCAGGCCGATTTCCGACGACTCGAAGCACGTTTCCGGCGCGCGCAGGAGCCGGCCCGTATCGTCCACGATCCGCAAGCTGCGAAGCGGAGCCGCCTGCGCGGCGCAATGCGCCCACACCCCGAGTGTCTCCAGCGCGGCCACGGACCCCATCATCAGGGCGGTCGTGCGATGGTCCGCCGGGGCCTTCGGAGCAATGAGCGCTGTCTCGATACCGGCGCTGGCGAGTGCGATCGCCGCCGTCAGGCCGGCCGGCCCCGCGCCGATCACGGCCGCTTCGACCTGAACCATGTCTCGGTCGCCGGATTTCCCGTTCATGAGCGCCTTTTTAGCGCCGGACGGGGCCTCTGGCGAGGCCGGAAACCATTGCCGTGCAAGGCAATTCCGTTGCCGCTGGCAATGGATTAAGGACGGTGGGGTAAGGGAAAGTGATGGCCGACTATTCCGCCCGCCGTTTCGAGCATTTGCCCCCGGCTGCTGCCGGCCTTGGCGCCATGCTGCTGCGGCCGCGCGCGGTGGCGATTGCCTGTCTCTTAGCCGTGGCGGGTGCGGGCTGGCTGAGCCTGGCGATGCTGGCGGCGCAGACCTCGTCCGGCGCGGGAATTTGGGACGCGCTGGCCGCCTTGTGCCGTCCGGCGTCGGCCGGTTCGGGCTTCTCGCCCTCGAGCCTTGCGCTGGCGCTTGGCATGTGGAGCGCGATGACGCTGGCGATGATGCTGCCGACCGCGGCGCCGATGATTCTGACCTATGCTGATATCGCGGAGACCGCGGCGGCGAGGAAGCTGCCGGTGATATCGCCCTTCGTGCTGGTCGCCGGCTATTGCGCGGTGTGGCTCGGCTTCGCGTTTGCGGCGGCTGGCTTGCAGGAAGGCGTCGTGCGGCCGGCGCTGCAGGGAGCCGCGTCGGCGAATGCAGCAACGGTCCTGTCGGCGGCGCTGTTTGTCGTTGCCGGCCTCTATCAGTTCTCGTCGCTCAAGGCGGCGTGCCTGTCGGCCTGCCAGCAGCCGTTCCAGTTCTTCTTCAGGCACTGGAAAACCCATGCGCGCGGCGTGTTCGGCCTCGGACTGCAACAGGGCATGCACTGCCTCGGCTGCTGCTGGGCGATGATGCTGCTGATGTTCGCGGGCGGCGCGATGAATCCGCTCTGGATGGCTGCGCTCGGCGGCGTCATGACCGTGGAGAAGATGACGAGCGGCCGACGGCTTTCACTCGCCATCGGCGTGGCACTTCTCGCGATCGGACTCGCGGTCGCGGCGTTTGGTGTGGCGTACAGGTAGAACAGAGTGAGGGAGCAGACGTGGAAAAGTGGTCGCTGAAGGGAGAATTCACCCTCTCGTGCAGTTGCACCGTATTCTGTCCGTGCGTGCTGTCGCTCGGGGAGCATCCGCCGACGGAAGATCACTGCCAGACCTGGGCGGCATTGCGGATCGATCAGGGCCGCTTCGACGATGTCGATCTCGCCGGCGTGAAGGCCGGACTGATGATCGAAATCCCCGGCCTGATGTCGCGCGGCAACTGGACTGCCGCCCTGTTCGTGGACGAGAAAGCCTCGGTCTATGCCGTGAAGGCGCTGACGCGCATCTTCATGGGCAAGGTCGGCGGCTCGACGCATCTGCTGTCGATTCTCGTCGGCAATTTTCTCGGCGTGCGCCAGGTGCCGATCAGCTACCGCACCGAGGGCCAGACGCGCCTGATCACCATCGACAAGATCGTGGACGGCGCGATCACGCCGGTGCGCGGCAAGCAGAAGGGCGAGAACGTGGTGATCCGCAACAGCGAGTACTGGATCGCTCCCGACGTCACCGTCTCGAAGGCCGACAAGTCGCGCTTTCGCGCCTTCGGGCGCAACTGGAATTTCACCGGCCGATCGGCCGAAATCTGCCAGATCGACTGGGGCAACCAGTAGCGCGCGATGGGGGCGGGGGGCGAGCCGGACGACGGAAACAGGCCGGAGCGCAACGCCCGCATCGCCGCGTTTGGCGTGCACCTGTTCACCGCCACCGGCGCCGCCTGCGCGCTGATGGCGATGCTTTCGGCGTCGAATGGCGCCTGGGTGACGATGTTCGGCTGGCTCGGCGCCGCCTTGCTTGTCGACGGCATCGACGGCACGCTGGCGCGGCGGCTGCAGGTCGCGCAGGTGCTGCCGCGCTGGTCCGGCGACGCGCTCGATTTCGTCATCGACTACACGACCTATGTCTTCGTTCCGGCCTTCGCGCTGGCGCGCAGCGGCCTGCTGCCCGAGCTCGCCGTGATACCGCTTTGCATCGGCATCGCGGTCAGCGGCTCGCTCTATTTCGCCGACCGCACGATGAAGATCGGCGAGCACTATTTCCGCGGATTTCCGGCCTTGTGGAACGGCCTTGCCTTTCACCTGTTCGTGCTGAAACCTGCGCCCTGGCTTGCCGCCGCAATCGTGATGGCGTTCATCGTTCTCTCATTCGCGCCCTATCGCTCGGTGCATCCGGTGCGCGCCACGCATTGGCGCGCGGTGACCTTCATCGTGCTGGGCGCATGGGCGGGCTTGTGCGCTTTCGCGCTTGTTCGCGGACTCGATCCGGGATTCTGGCCAGCCTTGGCATTGGCGATCTGCGGCCTGTATCTTCTCTTCGCCGGCGCGCTGATGCCGCACGACAAATCCCCGGACGCCTGATGCTCGAGCTTCTGACCGATCCGCATGCCTGGGCTGCGCTGGTGACCTTGACCGTGCTCGAGATCGTGCTCGGCATCGACAATCTCGTCTTCATCTCGGTGCTGGTCTCGCGCTGCGATCCGCGCCAGGCGAAGCTCGCGCGCCAGATCGGGTTGTCGCTCGCCTTCGTGTTCCGGGTGATGCTGCTGCTCGGGCTGACCTGGGTGATGGGGCTGACGCAGCCGCTGTTCGAGCTGTTCGGCCTGGGATTCTCCTGGCGGGATCTGATCCTGATCGGCGGCGGCATGTTCCTGATCTGGAAGGGCACGCACGAAATCCACTCGGAGGTGGAGGGAAGCTACGAGGAGGAGCGCGGGCCCGCCCCCCAGTCCTTCTTCTTCGTCGTGGCGCAATTGATCGCCGTCGATCTCGTCTTCTCGCTCGATTCCATCATCACGGCGATCGGCATGGCCGAGCATATCGAGGTGATGATCGCGGCAGTCGTGATCGCGATGCTGGTGATGTATGTGGCGTCAGGCCCGGTGGCCGATTTCATCGCGCGCCACCCGACCACCAAGATGCTGGCGCTGTCGTTCCTCCTCCTGATCGGCGTGGCGCTGGTCGCCGACGGCTTGGATTTCCACATCCCGCGCGGCTATATCTACTCGGCCATGGCCTTCGCAGCGGCGGTCGAGGTATTCAACGTGCTCGCCCTGCGGAACCGCAGGCGCCGTCCCCGTACCCTGAAGTGACACACCCCGAAAGCGCAGCATGTCCGATCAACCCGTCTTGCTCGTGACCGGCGCCAGCCGCGGCATCGGAGCCGCGACGGCGAGGCTCGCCGGCGCGCGCGGCTATGCCGTTGCGGTCAATTTCAAGAGCGACGAAAAGGCCGCGGCGTCCGTGGTGAGGTCGATCGCGCAGGGCGGCGGCAAGGCCTTCGCAGTTCAGGGCGACATGGCCTCGGAGGACGATATCCGCCGCGTGTTCGAGACCACCGACCGCACGCTCGGCCGCCTGACCGGGCTGGTGTTCAATGCCGGCATCACCGGCAGGAATTCGCGCTTCGAGGCGGTGACGACGAAGACGCTGCGCGAGGTGCTCGACGTCAACGTGATGGGCGCGTTCCTGGCCGTGCGCGAGGCGATTCCGCGCATCTCCCGCAAGCATGGCGGCGCGGGCGGCTCTATCGTGCTTGTCTCGTCGGTCGCGGCGACGCTGGGCAGTCCCGGAGAATATGTCTGGTACGCGGCCTCGAAGGGGGCGATCGACTCCCTGACGATCGGTCTTGCACGCGAACTGGCGGCCGAGGGCATTCGCGTCAACGCGGTGTCGCCCGGCCCGATCGATACCGACATCCATGAGCCCGGCCGCCTCGAACGCATCGCTCCGACCGTGCCGATGGCGCGGGCGGGAACGCCCGCCGAGATCGCCGAGAGCATCCTGTTCCTGATGTCGGATGCCTCCGCCTACACGACCGGCGCCAATCTGCGCATCAGCGGTGGTCGATAATCCTGCGCGGAGGAAGCCTTCTTGCGTCCTGTGCGCGCGACCCTATGATCGCGCCGCGGCCGCGAGCCGCGCAGTCCAGCGTGCCGTTCGTGCGCGCGCGATCCCGGGAGAATGACGATGGTAGCGGCAGTCCGCGTCCACAAGCATGGCGGTCCTGAAGTCCTGACCTTCGAGGAGATCGAGGTCGGTGCGCCGGGGCCGGGGCAGGTCCGGGTTAAGCAGCATGCCTGCGGCGTCAATTACATCGACACCTATTTCCGCATCGGCATGTATCCGTCTCCGGTCGGCATCCCCTTCGTGGCGGGCAACGAGGGCGCCGGCGAGGTGACGGCCGTAGGCCCGGGCGTGACCGACATCAAGGTCGGCGATCGCGTCGCCTATGTCGTGGGTCTTGGCGGCTATGCGGCCGAGCGCCTGCTTCCCGCCGACCGC
Source organism: Pseudorhodoplanes sp. (assembly GCA_013388965.1). Taxonomy (GTDB): domain Bacteria; phylum Pseudomonadota; class Alphaproteobacteria; order Rhizobiales; family Xanthobacteraceae; genus Pseudorhodoplanes. The sequence continues at coordinate 9,740 of JACAEG010000137.1, forward strand.
GCGGTGAAACTGCCGGACGGCATTTCCTACGAGCAGGCGGCCGGCATGATGCTCAAGGGCATGACCGCCCAATACCTGCTGAAACGCACCTTCAAGGTCGAGAAGGGCACGACGCTGCTGATGCATGCGGCCGCGGGCGGCGTGGGCCAGATTCTCTGCCAATGGGCGAATGCGCTTGGCGCCACCGTGATCGGCACCGCGGGGACGAAGGACAAGGCGGAGATCGCGAAGGCGCATGGCGCGCAGCACGTCATCCTCTATCGCGACGAGGATTTCGTCGCGAAAGTGAAGGAGATCACCGGCGGCAAGCTGTGCGACGTGGTCTATGACGGCATCGGCAAGGCGACCTTCCCGGCCTCGCTGGACTGCATCCGCCCGCTCGGAATGTTCGTCAGCTTCGGGAGCGCGTCCGGCCAGATCGAGGCCTTCAACATCAACATCCTGCAGGCCAAGGGCTCGCTGTTCGCGACGCGGCCGACGCTGAACAATTATGTCGCCAAACGCGAGGATTTGCTGGCGACGGCGCAGGACCTGTTCGACGCCGTGCTGAGCGGCAAGGTCACGATCCCGATCAACCAGAAATACGCCCTCAAGGACGCGGTGAAGGCCCACCGGGACCTCGAAGGCCGCGAGACCACGGGATCGTCGATCCTCATTCCTTGACGCGCTGGCATTGTTCCTGCAATGGCCGGCTATCAGCCGGTTATGAGCCGGCTATCAGCCGGCGACGGGCCGGCACGGAAGCGGCGTTGAAATCGGGCCACGGATTGTGGCCTGATGGCCTTGCCGGCTGTTGGGACGCGCGCAACGTTCATGGAAGTCTTTCTCGGCGAATGGGTGAACCTGCTGCTGCGCTGGGCGCACCTGATCGTGGGCATCGGCTGGATCGGCACCTCGTTCTATTTCGTCGCCCTTGATCTCGCGCTGAACCAGAAGGAGCCGAAGAAGCCGGGCGTCTACGGCACCGCCTGGCAGGTGCATGGGGGCGGGTTCTATTACGTCGAGAAATTCACGGTCGCGCCGCCGAATCTGCCGCCCCACCTGCACTGGTTCCAGTGGGAGGCCTATCTCACCTGGGTGACGGGCTTCGGGCTGATGATCGTGCAGTATTACCTGCACGCCAGTTCCTATCTGATCGACCCGTCCGTGATGCCGCTCACGCCCATGCAGGCGGTCGCCATCTCGGTCGCGTCGCTCGTCGGGGGCTGGCTCGTCTACGACGCAATCTGCCGCGTGATGGGCGCGCGCACCGGGCTGCTCGTGGCGCTGGTCTTCGCCCTGATCCTCGCCGCAGCCTGGCTCTACACGCACGTGTTTTCAGGCCGCGGCGCCTTCCTGCATGTGGGCGCACTGGTCGGGACGATCATGGCGGTCAATGTGTTCGGGGTCATCATCCCGAACCAGAAGAAGATGGTCGCGCAGCTCGTGCGCGGCGAGGTCCCGGATGCGCGCTATGGCGCGATCGGCAAGCAGCGCTCGCTGCACAACAACTATCTGACACTGCCCGTGCTGCTGATGATGGTGTCGCCGCATTATCCGTTCCTGTCGGCGCATCCGCATGCGTGGATGATCGTCGCCTTCATCCTGATCTGCGGCGCGCTGTTCCGGCACCTTCTCAACCGCGTCGATGCCGGCGACCCGTTCGAGAAATATGGCTGGACGCTTCCGGTGGCCGCCTTCTCGCTGATCTGCGCGATCTATTTCACGGCTCCGGCGTCGCGTCCTGCCGGCGGCGTCCAGGTGTCGGACGCGGACATGCTCCAGATCGTCACGAAGCACTGCGTCACGTGCCATGCGGTCAAGCCGACGCATGAAAGCTTCAGCGAGCCGCCCAAGAATGTCGTTCTGCAAGGTATCGACGATCTCAAGCGCTACGCCCCGCTGATCCTGACGCAGACGGTGCAGAACAAGGCCATGCCGCTCGGCAACCAGACCGCGATGACCGACGAGGAGCGCGAGAAGGTCGGCGCATGGATCCGGGCGTTGCGGTGAGCGCGTTCACGAAGGAGCAGATCGCCGGCTTCGGCGCGCGCGCCGAAACGATGATTGGCGAGCTCGGGGCGATTTCATCGGATCCCAACCGGCTCATCCGGCTGTTTCTCACGCCCGAACATCGTGCGGCGGCCGATCTTGTCGGGCGCTGGATGCGCGAAGCCGGATTGTCCGTGAGCGAGGACGCGCTCGGGACCGTGCGGGGACGCTGGATGCCGCAGACCGCAAGGAAGCCGAAGCTGCTGCTGATCGGCTCGCATATCGACACCGTCATCGACGCGGAAAATACGACGGCCCGCTCGGCGTGATCGCCGGCATCATCGCGGCCGGTCATGTCGCCCGCGCCAATCCCGGTTTGCGGCTCGGCCTCGACGTGCTGGCCTTCGGAGACGAGGAGGGGTCGCGCTTCCGCTCGACGCTCACCTCGTCATCCGCCTGCGCCGGCGTGTTCGATGCGTCGGCCCTGGGCTTCCCGGATCGCGACGGCGTGACGCTCGCAGACGCGATCAAGGCCTACGGCAAGAATCCCGCCGAGATTGCGGCGGCCGCTTACCGTCCGGCCGACGTGGCCGGATATATCGAGGCGCATATCGAGCAGGGGCCGGTGCTTGAGGCCGAGAACCTGCCGCTCGGTATCGTGACCGGCATCGTCGGCCAGACCCGCATGCGCGTCGTGGTGCTGGGCGAGCAGGGGCATGCCGGCACCGTGCCGATGACGATGCGCCGCGATGCGCTGACCGGCGCTGCCGAGATCATTCTCGACATCGAGAGGACGGCCCGTGAACACGGCGCCGATCGCATGGTCGCCACCGTCGGGCGCATCGAGGCCTCGCCGGGCGCGACCAATGTCATTCCCGGGCGGGTCGGCTTTTCGCTCGAGGTGCGCTCGCTGACCGACGATCTGCGGCGCGGCGCGATTGCAACCATCCGCAAGGACGCGCAGTTCGTCGCGACCGGCCGCAAGATCGAGGTGACCTTCGAGCCGTTTCACGAGACGGAGACCACCGCCTGCGATCCGGCGATGCAGGATCTGCTCGAAAACGCGATCGGCGATCTCGGCCTGGCGACCACGCGCATGCCCTCGGGCGCAGGCCACGACGCCCAGATCATGGCCAGGCTTTGTCCCGCGGCCATGCTGTTCGTGCGCTGCCGCGGCGGCGTCAGCCACAACCCGGCGGAATATGCGAGCCCGCACGACATGGGACTTGCGGTCGCAGCGCTCATCCGCTTCATCGAACGCTTTGCGGCGGCGCAGGCATGAACGATTTCATCGATCGCAATTTCGCGCGCGAGGTCGATCTCCTGAAGGCGCTGGTGCGCATGCCTTCGGACAATCCGCCCGGCGACTGTGTCGCGCATGCCGAGGAAGCCGCAAAGCTGCTCGCCGCGCTGGGTTTTTGCGTCGAGCGCCATCCCGTGCCGGACGATCTTGTCCGGCGGCACGGCATGGCGGCGGTGACGAATTTGCTCGTGCGCGAGCGTTTCGGGACAGGAAAGGGCCCAACCATCGCGCTCAACGCGCATGGCGACGTGGTGCCGCCGGGGCTCGGCTGGACGCACGATCCCTACGGCGCCGAGGAGGACAACGGCGCGATCTACGGGCGGGGCGCGGCCGTCTCCAAATCGGATTTCGCAACCTATGCCTTCGCGCTGCTCGCGCTCAAGGACGATCCGGCCGGCCTCGACGGCAATGTCGAGCTGCATCTCACCTACGACGAGGAAACCGGGGGCTTCGTCGGACCGCAATGGCTTCTCGAGCAGAAGCTGACGCGCCCGGACTTCGTCATCTGCGCGGGCTTTTCCTACGCGATCGTGAACGCGCATAATGGCGTGCTGCATCTCGAGGTCGCGGTGACGGGTAGGCAGGCGCATGCCGCATTGCCCGAAACCGGCGCCGACGCGCTCGCGGCGGCCACGAGCGTGCTCGCCGCGCTCTATGCGGAGCGCGACCGGCTCGGCGGGACGGTGTCGGCCTCGCCCGGAATCGGCTCGCCGAAGCTAACGGTCGGGCAGATCAGCGGCGGCTTTGCAACCAATGTGGTGCCCGACAAGGTCGTCCTGCGGCTCGACCGACGGGTCATTCCGGAGGAAGACGTCGCGCGGGTCGAGGCGGAATTGATTGCGCTGATCGAGCGGAGCGTCGCGAAACATCCCGGGATCATCATCGGATGCCGGCGCATCATCGTCGCCGAACCGCTGCGGCCGCAGCCGGGCGTGGAGCGGCTGATCGAGCCGCTGAAACGCCATGCCGAAGCCGGGCTGCGCGCGGACATCGAAGTGAAGGGCGTGCCGCTCTACACCGACGCGCGGCACTACAGCGCCGCAGGTATCCCCACCGTGCTCTACGGCGCGGGGCCGCGCACCATCGTCGAGGCGGGCGGACATGCGGCGGACGAGCATGTGAAGCTGTCCGACCTGAAAGCTTCCACGAAGGTCATTGCGGCGACGCTGCGGGATTTGCTGGCCAAGAGCTGACGCTCAGAAGCCGACCACCGTCCCGTGCAGGTCGTAGGCCTCGGCGCGCTCGATCCTGACCGTCGCGATTTCTCCGATCTTCAGCGGGCGACGGCTGGCGACGTAGACGCTGCCGTCGATGTCGGGCGCGTTCGCCTTGCTGCGACCCCGGGCGACGCTCGGACCGATCTCGTCGATGATGACCTCCTGGCGGGTTCCCACCTTGCGCTTCATGCGGCGTGCGGAGACCGCCTGCTGCCTCTGCATGAGGCGGTGCCAGCGCTGCTCCTTGATCGCATCGGGTACGGGATCGCCAAGACTGTTCGCCGCGGCGCCTTCGACCGGCTCGTATTTGAAGCATCCCACGCGATCGAGCGCGGCCGCATCGAGCCAATCCAGAAGCTGCTCGAAGTCCTCGTCGGTTTCGCCGGGAAACCCGACGATGAAAGTCGAACGAATGGTCAGGCTCGGGCAGATTTCGCGCCAGCGCGCGATCCGCTCCAGCGTCTTCTCCTGCGCAGCCGGCCGCTTCATGCGCCGGAGCACATCGGGGCTCGCATGCTGGAAGGGAATGTCGAGATAGGGCAGCACCTTCCCTTCCGCCATGAGCGGGATCACCTCATCGACATGCGGATAGGGATAAACGTAGTGCAGGCGCACCCAGACGCCGAACTCGCCCAGCGCACGCGCCAGCGCGACGAACCGCGAAGGAAGTCTGCGGCCCTTCCAATCGCTCTCGGCATATTTCAGGTCGACGCCATAGGCCGACGTGTCCTGCGAGATCACGAGCAATTCCTTCACGCCGGCCGCGACCAGCCTTTCCGCCTCGCGCAGCACATCCGAGATCGGGCGCGAGACCAGATCGCCGCGCAGCTTCGGGATGATGCAGAAGCTGCAGCGGTTGTTGCAGCCCTCCGAAATCTTCAGATAGGCGTAGTGCCGCGGCGTCAGCTTGACGCCTTGCGGCGGGACGAGATCGACGAAGGGGTCATGCCGAGGCGGCACGGCGCGATGCACCGCCTCCATCACGCTTTCGTATTGCTGCGGGCCGGTGACGGCCAGCACCTTCGGAAACCTGTCCGTGATCTTCTCGGGCTCCGCACCCATGCAGCCGGTCACGATCACCCGGCCGTTGGAGGCGAGCGCATCCCCGATCGCGGCAAGCGATTCCGCTTGCGCGCTGTCGAGGAAGCCGCAGGTGTTGACGATCACGACATCCGAGCCGGCATGCTCGCGGGCAAGCTCATACCCCTCCGCGCGCAGCCGCGTGATGATGCGCTCGGAATCGACCAGCGCCTTCGGGCAGCCGAGCGAAACGAAGGAAATGCGGGGAGGCTGGGCGGTCATTGTCCGGGGATATGCGTAGGGTGCGGCGGGTAGGGGAGGCCGCGCCGTGCGTCAATACCTTTCGCCCGCTTCCGCCCCCCTGCAATCGAATCGCGCGCGGTAGCCAGCTGGCGAAGTCCGCCGCCAGGCCATTCCGGGTCATCGCGAGATCGAGAATTTTGCCTTATTTGGCAGGCATTTGAGCGAAGGGAAGAAGGGATTTCGGAAAATCTTAACGAAAAGCGCTTCTTCTTGAGTTGCGCCCCTCGGGCGCGCATCCGACCGCAGGCAGCCGGTTCGCTCCGGACCGCCGGCGAGGAACAGGGGCCGGATCGCATGTTCAAGCCGTTGCGCATCGTTGTCGTGGCGCTGGCCGCGGGCGCATTGGGAGCCTGCAGCTCCCTGTCCGGCTTTGAAAGCATCATCACCGGATCGGCGGACACCGCCGCGCGGCAGGAATCCGCGCCCGGCAAGGTCTATGTCTTCCGCGGGATGGGCGGACAGTTTGCGACGCTGGAGCTCGACCGGCTCGGCGACAAGCTCAGGCAGGTGGGCGTCAACGCCGATGTCTACAACCATCTCAACTGGCGCGGTCCGGCGAACGAAGCGATCAAGCGCTACCAGAGCGAACAGATCAAATCGCCGATCATCCTGGTCGGCCATTCGGCGGGCGCCGATGCCGCGCTCCGGTTCGCGAATGCGCTCAAGGAGGAGAAGGTGCCGGTGAGCCTGATCATCGGCTTCGATCCGACGCGGCTGTCGTTCAATGTGCCGAACAATGTCGACCGCTATATCAACATCTATTCGTCATGGAATTTCTTCGGCGGCGGCAACGTGTCGCCGGGCGACGATTTCAAGGGTCATTTTGCGAGCGTGGATTTCAAGTGGTACTGGGAAGTGCTGCATGTCAACCTCGTGCGCATCGACGGGTTGATGGACAAGGTCATCGCCAAGATCGTGCAGGCGACCAATTTCCCGCCGCCGCTCGAGGGCGCGACCGTCCCGATCAAATACGCAATGCCGCGCAATGTGCCGATCGAGCTTTGGGATTCCGGCCTGCCGATCCGCACCGAACAGGGCGACACGGTCCGCAGCGTCGCCGATCGCTATGCGGTCCCGGTCTGGGCTGTGGCGCAGCTGAACAATGTCAGCCCGTCGGCCAGGTTTGATGCCGGCCGGCGCTTGATCGTGCCGCGCAATCTCGATGCGCTCGCACCGGGCGTAACGCCGCCGCTGACGAGTTATGTCGGCAGGGATCACTGATCCGACGGATCCGCGCATCGAGCGAAGGGAACGATGGTTCGTGGCGTTTGCGTTGAGCTCTCTGACAGGATCAATGCATCGAAGGCGTGATTATCCACAAGGCAGTGGATTGACTCCCCCGAATCGTTCGATGCTTGCCACGCCGGATCAACTTTACAGAAAGGGGGATGGTCATGGCAAAGAAGGCGAAAAAGAAGAAGGCGAAAAAGAAGAAGTAGGGACGTCTGAAATGACTGGCTCGGGTGGGCTGCCCGCCCGAGCCAATACAGTGGCCGAGTCTCTCCTCACCGCAAGCGCATGAGCAGACGGTGTCCGCGTTCCGCCCCGGCACCCGCGCCTTGTCAGAACCGTCCGAAAAGTTTTGCGCGTGCATTGCTCCGGCCGCGATGGCCTGTCGCCGGCATCGAGAGGTTTGAGCTGGCGTGCGATGCGCGCGAGAATGGACCGCTGGCGGAAGGGGTGGGATTCGAACCCACGAGGGGCTTGCACCCCTGGCGGTTTTCAAGACCGCTGCCTTAAACCGCTCGGCCACCCTTCCAGCGCAAAATCCTGCGCGCGAGCCGCGTCCCTAAATCAGATTTGTCTGCCCTGTGCCAGCCGCCGCGCAGCGGGATCGGAACCGGGAGGGACAACCTGAAATTGCACAATTCTCGAACTTTCTTTACTGCACTGCATACTTCATTTGTTTTCTGCATAAGTGGCGAGCAAAATCCGCTTATTCTGTAATCACATACCTCTGCTGCATCGCGAGATAACGATGCGCTGCAGCGTCGAATGAGGGGCAACAAACGTTTGGAATCGGTATTTAATCGTCGCCGGGATGGTGGAGGAGGCGGCGGTCAATGGACATTTTATCGGTACTGTTCGGTATCTTTCTCGCAATCGCGGGATCGGTTGCCGTTCTCGGCTGGCTCGCATGGCGAGCACCCGTGATGGAGCAACAGGACGACACGCTTGTAAGCCACTAGGGACAGCGGGCTTGCAAGCGTAGGGGAAAATCGCGCTCGAGGCCGGGCGTTCGCTTTTTCCCCGTGCCGAACGACGCGACCGGCCGTCTGGATCGACCCGGACGGCAGATCGGGCGTTCGGGCGGCGTTTACCATTCCGATCTTTCAAGCATTTGCGTGGCTCCCCCGCCACGTTAAGGTTAGCGCCGACGAGGGAGGGCGGCCGCCTCGGCGGCCCGGCGACGCATGGCAGGGGGCGAAGTGCATCGTATTCGCGCGGCGACGCGTCCTGCCGCGATTTTTGCGGCGTGCATCGTCCTTGCCGGCTGCGCGTCCTCGAACAAGTTCGCACGCATGGTCGATCCGCGCTATGGCGTGGCCTCAAGCCCGAGAGTGGTGGATGCGGGCCAACCGGTTCCCAAGGGCGGCGGCGTCTACCGGGTCGGCAAGCCCTATACGGTCGCCGGGCAGGTCTACGTGCCGGAGGAGAATCCGAACTACCGCGTGGAAGGCATGGCCTCCTGGTACGGTGACGACTTCCACGGGCGGCTGACCGCGAACGGCGAAGTGTTCGACATGCAATCGATCTCGGCTGCGCATCCGACACTGCCGTTGCCGTCCTATGCGCGCGTGACCAATATCGCGACGGGCAAGTCCATTATCGTGCGGGTCAACGATCGCGGGCCCTTCCACAGCAACCGCGTGATCGATCTTTCGCACCGGACGGCGACCTTGCTCGGCTTCAAGGATCACGGTGTCGCGCGCGTGCGCGTGGAATATGTCGGACGTGCGCCGCTGGAGGGCTCGGACGATCGCATGCTGGTCGCGACCTTGCGCCACGGCGTGCCGGCGCCCGCGCCGTCGCCGGTCATGCTGGCCTCAGCCAAGCCGTTCGTCGGGTCGCCGGACCGGGCAGGGACGGGGAATGTGCCGGTTCCAGGCGGCCGCCCTTACACGCTGGGGCAGGACGTCGTGTCCGAAATCGCTCAATATCGCGGGCGCGGCGTCGAGCTGAGTGCGTCGCGCAGCCAGGCCGACCGGACGACGCCGTCGCTCGCCGCTGCCTATGCCCCTCCACGTCCTGCCGATACCTTCATGAGCGGACGCGGCCTCTACTGACCGGCGGGTCTGGCAATTGCTCCCTTTGCCGCCGACTTGCTAAAAGGCGCCGACGCGCGGCGCCGGCCGCACGCGCGGATCGCCGGCCACGGAGCAAAGCGTGTTTTCGATCCCTGCTGCCGCATCACGATGGATCGCAGCGCTCGCGCTTGGCTGCGCCCTGGCGGCTTCGTCCGGCCCGGCAAGCGGCCAGTCCGCCACGAAGAAGGACGAGGGTTTTCAGACCGCAGCGCCCACCGCGATCCTGATCGATGCCGCGAGCGGCACCGTGCTGTTCGAGAAGAATGCCGATCAGCCGGTCGCGCCGGCGAGTCTCGCCAAGCTGATGACGGCGGAAATCGTGTTCAATGCCTTGAAGGAAGGCGAGCTCAAGCTCGAAGACGAATTCGTCGTGAGCGAGAATGCCTGGCGCAAGGGCGGCGGGCCATCCGGCGGGTCCAGCATGTTCGCCATCCTGCACAGCCGGGTCAAGGTGCAGGACCTTCTCCGGGGGGTCATCATCCAGTCGGGCAATGATGCCTGCATCGTGCTCGCGGAAGGCATTGCCGGCAACGAGGCGAATTTTTCCCGGCTGATGACGGCGCGCGCGCATGAGCTCGGGCTGACAAGCGCCAACTTCACCAATTCGACGGGATTGCCCGATCCGGACATGCGCGTGTCGGTGCGCGATCTTGCCAAGCTCGCCCAGCACATCATCAAGACCTATCCGGAATTCTACGAGATTTACGGCGAGCGCGAATTCACCTGGAACAAGATCCGCCAGCAGAATCGCAATCCGCTGCTCGCGATGAATATCGGAGCCGACGGCATGAAGACGGGCTATACCGCCGAGGCCGGATACGGTCTCGTCGGCTCCGCCGTGCAGAAGGGATTGCGTCTGATCGTGGTGGTGAACGGGCTCAAGACCGCCAAGGATCGCGCCGACGAAGGTCGAAAGCTGCTGGAATGGGGCTTCAACGGATTTGAATCGCGCCTGCTGTTTGCGGAAGGCGCCCCGGTTGGGAGCGCCCGACTGTTCGGAGGCGCGCAGCGCAGTGTGGACCTGATCGGCGCGGACAAGCAGGCGATCCGGCTGCTGATCCCGCGCAATTCCAGCGACAAGATCATCGCCCGCATCGTCTATCGCGGGCCGGTGCATGCTCCGGTCACCAAGGGCCAAAGAATCGGCACATTGAAGGTCTGGCGTAACGACCAGCTGGTGCTGGAATTTCCGCTGGAGACGGCGGAAAGCGTCGGAACCGGCTCGCTGCCCGGTCGCGCCTTCGATGCGGCGACCGAAATGATCTATGGCTGGATCAGGTCGGGTGTCGAGCGCCTCTAGTGCGCTGCTTTTCAGAAGGTTCCAGGCGCGCCGCCCGATTCGCGGGACATGGGGCGCGTGGAGAGGCTATCGTTGACCGTGTCGGGCCTTCCGCCGGCCGGTCGGGGCAGATCGAAGTGGCTGCATGAAGGGACGTTTCATCACTTTCGAGGGCGGCGAGGGAACCGGGAAGTCCACCCAGGTCGCCCTCCTTGCCGATCGCCTGCGGCAGGCCGGCATGCAGGTCGTCACCACGCGCGAGCCCGGCGGATCGCCCGGTGCCGAGATCATCCGCCACGTCATCCTGTCGGGCGCCGCCAAGCCGCTCGGGGCCGAGGCCGAGGCGATGCTGTTTGCGGCCGCGCGCGACGATCATCTCGCCCATACGATCCGCCCGGCGCTGCGGCGCGGGGACTGGGTGGTTTGCGACCGCTTCGCCGATTCGACGCGCGTCTACCAGGGCATTCTCGGCGAGGTCGACCAGCGTCTGATTCGCAGGCTGGAGCGGCTCGTGGTCGGGGACACGATGCCCGATCTGACGGTCGTTCTGGACGCACCGGCCGAGACCGGACTTGCGCGCGCGCGCGCACGGCGCGGCCACGATGATGGAGACCGCTTCGAGGGCGAGACGATCGAGTTTCATCAGAAGCTGCGCGACGCCTATCGGCAGCTCGCGCTCGAGGAATCCTCCCGCTGCGTCCTCGTCAACGCGACGGACGCGCCCGAGCGCGTCGCCGAGAAAATCTGGAAGCATGTCGTGGACCGGCTGGGTCCGTTCGAGACCTCGCCGGTGCTGATGGGGGGCGCAGCCGAATGAGCGCGGCCGAGGAGGCCGGGGACGGCCTGGCGCCGCCGCCCCGAGAAACGCTCGCCTTGTTCGGTCACGAGCAGGCGGAATCCGCTCTCCTGGATGCCTACCGTTCCGGCCGCATCGCGCATGCCTGGCTGATAGGCGGCCCGGCGGGCATCGGCAAGGCCACGCTCGCCTGGCGCATGGCGCGGTTCGTGCTCGCGCATCCCGATCCGGAGGCGCCCGAGGTCCGGCGCGCCACCTCGCTAGCGCTGCCGGCCGGTCATCCCGCCGTCCGCAAGACGATCACGCAGGGCCATCCCGACCTGTTCGTGCTGGAGCGCGTGCCCGACGACAAGGGCAAGCTTCACACGGTCATTCGCGTCGACGAAACCCGCCGCCTCGTCAAGTTCCTCGGCTCGACGGCACGCGAGGGCGGCTGGCGCGTTGTCGTCGTCGATTCCGCCGACGAGCTGAATGCGTCGAGCGCGAACGCGGTGCTGAAGCTGCTGGAGGAGCCGCCCGCACGGACGATCTTCCTGGTGGTCAGCCATGCGCCGGGCCGGCTGCTGCCAACGATCCGGTCGCGCTGCCGGATGCTGGCGCTGCGGCCGCTGTCGGAGGATGACGTGGCAAAGGCCGTCGCGGCGGCGCTCGAGCGCAAGCCGGGCGATGCCGATGTGCGTGCGGCGTCCGCCGCAGCCGAAGGCAGCGTGGTGCGCGCCATCGTCTTGATGGACGAGGAAGCCCTCAAGCTGCGGCAGGACATGGTCGCGCTGCTCGAGCGGTTGCCGCAGCTCGACTATGCGGTGCTTCACGCGCTGGGCGACCGCATGGGCACCGCCGAGCGCGACAATTTCGAAAATGCGGTCGACGCCATCAATGGGTGGCTGTCCATGCAATTGCGCGAAGGCACCGCCGACCCCGCGCGGCTCGCGCGGCTCGCCACCGCATTCGAGGCAATCAACCGCTCCGCGCGCGACGGCATCGTCTACAATGTCGATAAAAAGCCCCTGATGTTCAGCATCTTCGGGACGCTTGCGGAAGCTTCACGCGGTTGATAGCTAGCAGGCAAGTCCTTCGTTTTCCGACAATTTCCTTCGCGCGGTGAAGCATTCTCGATGGCGAAAAAGCCCTACTACATCACGACCGCGATTTCCTATCCCAACGGTGTCCCGCATATCGGACATGCCTATGAGGCGATCGCGACCGACGCCATCGCGCGCTTCCAGCGGCTCGACGGCTACGACGTCTATTTCCTGACCGGCACCGACGAGCACGGCCAGAAAATCCAGCAGACCGCCGCGCGCGAAGGCATCTCGGCGCGCGAACTGGTGGAGCGCAACGTGCCGCGCTTTCAGGCGATGGTGCAGCGGATGAATTGCTCCAACGACGATTTCATCCGCACCACGGAAGCCCGCCATCACCGCTCATCGGCGGCGATCTGGGAGCGCATGGAGCGGAACGGCGACATTTATCTCGCCAAGTATGCCGGCTGGTATTCCGTGCGCGACGAGCGCTATTTCGCCGAGGACGAGACCCACCTCAACGACAAGGGCGCGCGGATCGCGACGGAGACCGGCACGCCGGTCGAATGGGTGGAGGAGGAGAGCTATTTCTTCAGGCTCTCGGCCTATCAGGACAGGCTGCTCAGGCTCTATGCCGAGGTGCCGGACTTCGTGCTGCCGAAGGAGCGGCTGAACGAGGTCGCAAGCTTCGTGCGCGGCGGGCTGCAGGACCTCTCGATCTCGCGCACGACCTTCGACTGGGGCATCCGCGTGCCCGGCAACGACAAGCATATCATGTATGTGTGGGTCGACGCGCTGACCAACTACATCACCGCCCTCGGATTTCCCGATACCGACAGCGAGATGTTCAAGCGCTACTGGCCGGCGGCCCTGCACGTGATCGGCAAGGACATCGTGCGCTTCCACGCGGTCTATTGGCCGGCCTTCCTGATGTCCGCCGGCCTCGCCGTGCCGAGGCGCATCTTCTCGCACGGCTTCCTGTTCAACCGAGGCGAGAAAATGTCGAAGTCGGTCGGCAACGTCATCGATCCCTTCGCGCTCGCGGACGCCTATGGCGTCGATCCGCTGCGGTTCTTCCTGTTGCGCGAGGTGCCGTTCGGGCAGGACGGCAATTACAGCCACGAGGCGATCGTCAACCGCATCAACGCGGACCTGTCGAACGATCTCGGCAATCTCGCGC
>JACAEG010000105.1 GCA_013388965.1 Pseudorhodoplanes sp.
CAACTTCACCATCAACTTCGGGCCCCAGCATCCGGCTGCCCATGGCGTTCTGCGCCTCGTGCTCGAACTCGACGGCGAAGTCGTTGCCCGTGTCGATCCGCATATAGGCCTTCTTCATCGCGGCACCGAGAAGCTGATCGAGCACAAGACCTATTTGCAGGCGATCCCCTATTTCGACCGGCTCGACTATGTCGCGCCGATGAACCAGGAACATGCCTTCTGCCTCGCGGCGGAAAAGCTGCTCGGGCTCGAAGTGCCGCGCCGCGCGCAGTTGATCCGCGTGCTGTATTGCGAGATCGGGCGGCTCCTCTCGCATCTCCTCAACGTCACCACGCAGGCGATGGACGTCGGCGCGCTCACCCCGCCGCTCTGGGGGTTCGAGCCGCGCGAGCAGCTCATGGGCTTCTACGAGCGCGCCTCCGGCTCCCGCATGCACGCAGCCTATTTCCGCGTGGGCGGCGTGCATCAGGATCTGCCGCCGCAACTGGTCGACGATATCGGCACGTGGTGCGATCCGTTCCTCAGGACACTCGATGACATCGATGCGCTGCTGACCGGCAACCGCATCTTCAAGCAGCGCAATGTCGATATCGGCGTCGTGTCGCTCGAGGACGCCTGGCGCTGGGGCTTTTCCGGCGTGATGGTGCGCGGCTCCGGTGCCCCCTGGGATTTGCGCAAGGCGCAACCCTACGAATGCTATTCCGAGCTCGAGTTCGATATTCCGATCGGCAAGAACGGCGACTGCTACGACCGCTATCTCATCCGCATGGAGGAGATGCGCCAGTCCGTGCGCATCATGAAGCAATGCGTCGAGCGGCTGAAAGGCCCGGACGGGCAGGGACCCGTGGCGGTCGTCGACAACAAGATCGTGCCGCCCAAGCGCGGCGAGATGAAGCGCTCCATGGAGGCGCTGATCCACCATTTCAAGCTCTACACCGAAGGCTTCCACGTGCCGGCGGGCGAGGTCTATGCCGCGGTCGAGGCCCCCAAGGGCGAGTTCGGCGTCTATCTCGTCGCGGACGGCACCAACAAGCCCTACAAGTGCAAGATCAGGGCGCCGGGTTTCGCGCATCTGCAGGCCATGGACTACATCTGCAAGGGCCACATGCTGGCCGACGTATCCGCCATCCTCGGCTCGCTCGACATCGTGTTCGGGGAGGTCGACCGATGAGCGTCCGCCGCCTCGCCGACGCCTCTGTCCAGCCGAAGGAATTCTCCTTCACGCCGGACAATCTCGCCTGGGCGAAAAAGCAGCTCGAGAAATATCCCGAGGGCCGGCAGGCCTCGGCCGTGATCCCGCTTTTGTGGCGCGCGCAGGAACAGCATGGCGGATGGGTCTCGGAGGCGGCGATCCACTATGTCGCGGATTTCCTCGGGATGCCGCATATCCGCGTGCTCGAAGTCGCGACCTTCTACACCCAGTTCCAGCTGCAGCCGGTCGGGCGCGCGGCGCATGTGCAGGTGTGCGGCACCACGCCCTGCATGCTGCGCGGCTCGGAGGCGATCCGGAAGGTCTGCCAGGAGCGCATCCATCGCGAACCGTTTCATGTCTCGGCCGACGGCAAGTTCTCCTGGGAGGAGGTCGAGTGCCTGGGCGCCTGCGTGAACGCGCCGATGGTGCTGATCGTCAACGACACCTACGAGGATCTGACGCCGGAGACTTTCGAAAAGGTGCTCGACAGCTTCGACAGGGGCGTACCCCTGAAGCCGGGACCGCAGATCGACCGGCAGTTTTCGGCACCGGTTGGCGGCGCGACGACGCTGACGGACCCGGAGATTTACGCCACCTCGCCGAAGGGCGGCACGCCGCTGACCGACGCCCGGGCGAAGACGCCGGGCGCGGCGGCGAATGTGCGCGAGGCGGCCGTGCCGCAGCCGCCGGTCGGCGATGCGACCGGCAAGAAGCAATAGGGCGATCGCCATGCTCGCGGACAAGGATCGCATCTTCAAGAATCTCTACGGGCTGCACGACTGGGGCCTCAAGGGCGCGCGGGCGCGCGGCGCCTGGGACGGCACCAAGGCCATCCTCGAGAAGGGGCGCGACGGCATCATCAACGAGATGAAGGCGTCCGGCCTGCGCGGGCGTGGCGGCGCGGGCTTTCCGACCGGACTGAAATGGTCGTTCATGCCCAAGCAGTCGGACGGGCGACCGAGCTACCTCGTCGTCAACGCCGACGAGTCCGAGCCCGGCACCTGCAAGGACCGCGAAATCCTGCGGCATGACCCGCATCTGCTGATCGAGGGCTGCCTGATCGCCGGCTTCGCGATGGGCGCGGTTGCCGCCTATATCTATGTGCGCGGCGAATTCATCCGTGAGCGCGAGCGGCTGCAGGCTGCGATCGATCAGGCCTACGAGGCAAAGCTGATCGGCAAGAACAACGTCAACGGCTACGATTTCGACATCTACGTTCACCACGGCGCCGGCGCCTACATTTGCGGCGAGGAGACCGCATTGCTCGAAAGCCTCGAGGGCAAGAAGGGCATGCCGCGGCTGAAGCCGCCGTTTCCGGCCAATGTCGGGCTCTATGGCTGCCCGACCACGGTCAACAACGTGGAGTCGATCGCGGTCGCGCCCGACATCATGCGCCGCGGCGGGGCGTGGTTCGCGGGCATCGGCCGGCCGAACAACACCGGCACCAAGCTGTTCTGCATTTCGGGACATGTGAACAAGCCATGCAATGTCGAGGAGGCGATGGGCATTCCGTTCCCGGAACTGATCGACCGGCATTGCGGCGGAATCCGCGGCGGCTGGGACAATCTGCTCGCGATCATTCCGGGCGGCTCGTCGGTGCCACTGATTCCGGCGTCGCAATGCGGCGACGATCTCTACATGGATTTCGACACGCTGCGGAATCTCAAGTCCGGGCTCGGCACGGCGGCCGTGATCGTCATGGACAAGTCGACGGATATCATCCGGGCGATCGCGCGGATCTCCTATTTCTACAAGCATGAAAGCTGCGGCCAGTGCACGCCCTGCCGCGAAGGCACGGGCTGGATGTGGCGCGTGATCTCCCGGATGGCAGAAGGCCGCGCGCACAAGCGCGAGATCGATCAGCTGCTCGAAGTGACGACGCAGGTCGAGGGCCACACCATCTGTGCGCTTGGCGATGCGGCGGCGTGGCCGATCCAGGGCCTGATCCGGCATTTCCGCGGCGAGATCGAGCGGCGCATCGACCAGTATGCCGCCAATCCTCATTCCGAGCCGGTCATGGAAGCGGCGGAGTAGGGCACATGACCAAGCTCATCGTCGACGGCACCGAGATCGACGTTCCGCCCGAATACACGCTGCTGCAGGCATGCGAGGCGGCCGGCGCCGAGATTCCGCGTTTCTGCTTCCACGAGCGGCTGTCGATTGCCGGCAATTGCCGTATGTGCCTCGTCGAGCTGAAGGGCTCGCCGAAGCCGGTCGCGAGTTGCGCCTGGGGCGTGCGCGACTGCCGCCCCGGCCCGAACGGCGAGCCGCCCGTCGTCAACACCAGGACGCCGATGGTGAAGAAGGCGCGCGAAGGCGTGATGGAATTCCTGCTGATCAACCATCCGCTCGACTGCCCGATCTGCGACCAGGGCGGCGAATGCGACCTGCAGGACCAGGCGATGGCCTATGGCGTCGACTCGTCGCGCTATTCCGAGAACAAGCGCGCGGTCGAGGACAAGTATATCGGCGTGCTCGTCAAGACCTCGATGAATCGCTGCATCCACTGCACGCGCTGCGTCCGCTTCACGACCGAAGTGGCGGGCGTGCCGGAGCTCGGCGCCATCGGGCGCGGCGAGGACATGGAGATCACCACCTATCTCGAACACGCGATGACGTCCGAATTGCAGGGCAACGTCGTCGATCTGTGTCCGGTCGGTGCGCTGACCTCCAAGCCCTATGCCTTCGCGGCGCGGCCGTGGGAACTGAACAAGACCGAGTCGATCGACGTGATGGATGCGGCCGGCTCCGCCATTCGCATCGACACGCGCGGCCGCGAAGTGCTGCGCATCCTGCCGCGCGTCAACGAGGACATCAACGAGGAGTGGATTTCCGACAAGACGCGCCATGTCGTCGACGGGCTTCGCTCGCAGCGGCTCGACATGCCGTTCGTGCGCGAGAATGGGCGCCTGCGGCCGGCGACCTGGGCGGAAGCCTTCGGCGTCATCGCGGCAAAGGTGAAGGCGACAAAGCCGGAGCGGATCGGGGCGATCGCCGGCGACCTCAGCGCGGTCGAGGACATGTTCGCCTGCAAGGATTTGCTGGGGCGGCTCGGGTCCAGGAACATCGATTGCCGGCAGGACGGTGCGGTGTTCAATCCGCTTTTCGGGCGCGCGACCTATCTGTTCAACGCGACCATCGCGGGCATCGACCGGGCCGATGGCCTGATGATCGTGGGGGCCAATCCGCGCAAGGAAGCGCCGGTCATCAATGCGCGCATCCGCAAGCGCTGGCGCGCCGGGAATTTCAAGATCGGCTTGATCGGGGAGCGGGCCGACCTGACCTATGACTACACCTATCTCGGCGCGGGCGCGGACTCGCTTGCCGCGCTGGCCGACAAGGCACACGAGACGTTTGAGCGTCCGATCTGGCTGATCGGGCAGGGCATCGCGACGCGGCCGGACGGCAATGCGCTGCTGTCGCTGGCGGCCAGGGCCGCAATGACGGCGGGAGCCGTCGCTGACGGCTGGAACGGGTTTTCCGTCCTGCACACGGCGGCGGCCCGCGTCGGCGGACTGGATATCGGCTTCGTGCCGGGCGAGCGGGGACTCACGGCGCTGCACATGGCGAAAGCCGGCGGGGTCGATGTCCTGTTCCTGCTCGGCGCCGACGAGATCGACATCGCGCCCGGCGCCTTTGTCGTCTATGTGGGCACGCACGGCGATGCGGGCGCTCACCGCGCCGACGTCATTCTCCCGGGCGCGGCCTATCCGGAAAAGTCCGGCATCTATGTCAACACCGAAGGCCGCGTGCAGATGGCGGCGCGGGCGTCCTTTCCGCCCGGCGAGGCGCGCGAGGACTGGGCGATTTTCCGTGCGCTGTCCGATACGCTCGGCCACCGGCTCCCGTATGACTCGCTCGCGCAATTGCGCGCGGCCCTGTTCAAGGCCCACCCGCATCTGATGCGGATCGACACCATCGAGGCCGGCGATGTCGCCGATATCCGCCGGCTCGCGGGCGTGGGCGGAGCGACCGACAGGGCGCCGTTCGTCTCTCCGATCGAGGATTTCTATCTCACCAACCCGATCGCGCGCGCGTCCGCGGTGATGGCCGAATGCTCGGCGATCGCCGAGGGCCTCACGCGCACGGCTGCGGAGTAGGCGATGGCCGAATTCTGGACCGGATTCCTCTGGCCGCTCATCATCATGCTCGCGCAGAGCGTCCTCTTGATGGTGATCCTGCTCGTCGCCATCGCCTATGTGCTCTACGCCGACCGCAAGATCTGGGCGGCGGTGCAGATCAGGCGCGGTCCCAATGTGGTCGGTCCCTGGGGCTTGTTTCAGTCCTTCGCCGATCTCCTGAAATTCGTGCTGAAGGAGCCGGTGATCCCGGCCGGCGCCAACAAGGGCGTGTTCCTGCTCGCGCCGCTTGTGACCTGTGTGCTGTCGCTCGCCGCCTGGGCCGTCATTCCCGTCGCTGAAAACTGGGTGATTGCCGATATCAATGTCGGCATCCTCTATATTTTCGCGATCTCCTCGCTTGGCGTTTACGGCATCATCATGGGCGGCTGGGCGTCCAACTCGAAATATCCGTTCCTGTCCGCGCTGCGCTCGGCGGCGCAGATGGTGTCCTACGAGGTCTCGATC
Organism: Pseudorhodoplanes sp.; assembly: GCA_013388965.1. GTDB lineage: Bacteria > Pseudomonadota > Alphaproteobacteria > Rhizobiales > Xanthobacteraceae > Pseudorhodoplanes. The sequence continues at coordinate 5,779 of JACAEG010000105.1, forward strand.
GGCTTCGTCATCATCACCGTTCTCCTGTGCGTCGGTTCGCTGAACCTCTCCGATATCGTGGAGGCGCAGAACGGCCGCTTCGGCCTGTTCAACTGGTTCTGGCTGCCGCTTCTGCCGATGTTCGTGATCTTTTTCATTTCGGCGCTGGCGGAGACCAACCGGCCGCCTTTCGATCTGGTCGAGGCGGAATCCGAGCTGGTCGCGGGCTTCATGGTCGAATACGGCTCGACGCCCTACATGATGTTCATGCTGGGGGAATATGTCGCCATCGCCACCATGTGCGCGATGGGCACGATCCTGTTCCTCGGCGGATGGCTGCCGCCCGCCCCGATCTGGCCGCTGACGCTGATCCCCGGCGTGATCTGGTTCACGCTGAAATGCCTGTTCCTGTTCTTCCTGTTCGCGATGGTGAAGGCGATCGTTCCGCGCTATCGCTACGACCAGCTCATGCGGCTCGGCTGGAAGGTGTTCCTGCCGATCTCGCTTGCGATGGTCGCCATTGTCGCCGGCGTCCTGCAATATGGCGGCCTGGCGCCGAAGTGAGGATATCATGAAGCTCGATCAGGCGGCGCGCTCGGTCTTTCTCGCGGAATTCGTGCAGGCCTTCTTTCTCGGCATGCGCTATTTCTTCAAGCCGAAGCCGACCATCAATTATCCGTTCGAGAAGAACCCGATCTCGCCGCGCTTCCGGGGCGAGCATGCTTTGCGCCGCTATCCGAACGGCGAGGAGCGCTGCATCGCCTGCAAGCTCTGCGAGGCGATCTGTCCGGCGCAGGCAATCACCATCGAGGCCGGTCCCCGCCGCAACGACGGCACGCGCCGCACCACGCGCTACGACATCGACATGGTGAAATGCATCTATTGCGGGCTCTGCCAGGAGGCCTGTCCGGTGGATGCCATCGTGGAAGGCCCGAATTTCGAGTTCGCAACCGAGACGCGCGAGGAACTCTATTACGACAAGGAGCGCCTGCTCGCGAATGGCGACCGCTGGGAACGCGAGATCGCCCAGAGCATCCGGCTCGACGCACCGTATCGGTAGACCTTCATGATCCTTCCAGCGCTCTTCTTCTATCTCTTTGCCGGCATGTGCATCGCCTCGGCGCTGATGGTGATCGCGGGCCGCAATCCCGTGCATTCGGTGCTGTTCCTGATCCTCGCCTTCGTCAACGCCGCAGGCCTGTTCCTGCTCCTCGGCGCCGAATTCCTCGCGATGATCCTCGTGGTCGTCTATGTGGGCGCGGTCGCTGTGCTGTTCCTGTTCGTGGTCATGATGCTCGACGTCGATTTTGCCGAGCTGCGCGAGGGCTTTCTGCAATATCTTCCGGTCGGGGCGCTGGTCGGCGTGGCGTTTCTCGCCGAAATCCTGCTCGTGGTCGGCGCCTGGAGCATCGGGCCGGGCATCCCGCGCGTGATCGCTTCTCCGATCCCGGAGGCCGTGACCAATACCGAGGCGATCGGGCTCGTCCTGTATACGAAGTATCTCTATTACTTCCAGGCCGCCGGAATCGTGCTGCTGGTCGCCATGATCGGGGCGATCGTGCTGACCCTGCGCCACAAGGAAGGCGTCAAGCGCCAGAACATCGCCGATCAGGTCGGGCGCACGCCGGCGACATCGATCGAAATCCGGCAGGTGCGGCCGGGACAGGGCATCTAGGGGCGCGCATGACCATCGGTCTCGGACACTATCTGTCGGTCGCCGCCGTGCTCTTCACGCTCGGCATTTTCGGCATTTTTCTCAATCGCAAGAACGTCATCATCATCCTGATGTCGGTCGAACTGATCCTGCTCGCGGTGAACATCAACCTTGTCGCCTTCTCAAGCTTCATGAACGACATCGTCGGGCAGGTCTTTGCGCTGCTTGTGCTCACGGTCGCCGCCGCGGAAGCCGCGATCGGTCTTGCCATTCTCGTCGTCTATTTCCGCAACCGCGGCTCGATCGCGGTCGAAGACGTCAACCTGATGAAGGGCTAGCGCATGATCCCGACGCCGCTTTCGGACCAGATCATGCGCGGGATGAGATAACGCATGTATCAGGCGATCGTCTTTCTCCCCCTCCTGGGCTGTCTGATTGCGGGCCTGTTCGGCCGCGTCATCGGTCCGCGTGCATCCGAGCTGATCACGACGATTTTCCTGTTCGGCGCGATGGCGCTGTCCTGGATCGCCTTCGTGCAGATCGGGTTCGGGCACCACGAGGAGCGCGTCGTCCTGTTCCAGTGGATGGCTTCCGGCGATTTCAAGGTCAACTGGGCGCTCCGCATCGATACGCTGACCGCCGTGATGCTGGTCGTCGTGACGACGGTGTCGGCGCTCGTGCATCTCTACTCCATCGGCTACATGGAGGAAGACCCGGGCAAAATCCGCTTCTTCGCCTACCTGTCGTTTTTCACCTTCGCCATGCTGATGCTGGTGACGGCGGACAATCTGGCGCAGATGTTCTTCGGATGGGAAG
>JACAEG010000164.1 GCA_013388965.1 Pseudorhodoplanes sp.
GCCGCGTCCTGGTGCGGGGCTGGATCGATGCGCTTCCGCTGCAGATCGCCAAGCCGCACAACGACGTCGCCTATTTTCGCTCGGCGCTGCGGGCGCTGCGCGCGCTGCATCGCGCGGGCATCAGCCACAACGATCTGGCCAAGGAACAGAACTGGCTGCGCCGGCCGGACGGGCGCGCCGCGCTGACCGACTTCCAGCTCGCGACCCGTTTCTCCCGGCGTCACGGCCTGTTCCGGCTCGCGGCCTACGAGGACATCCGTCACCTGCTCAAGCACAAGCGCCGCTATGCGCCGGACAGCATCACCGCCTCGGAGCGGCGCGTGCTCGCCCGCAAGAGCTGGCCGACGCGCATCTGGATGGCGACCGGCAAGCGCGTCTATTACTGGGTCACCCGCGGCATCCTGAACTTCACCGACCGCGAGGGCGGCGGCCCCCGCCTGGTCAACGACGCTCCCCTTCTGACAGCGCGGCTGAAGCAGCACCCGGATGTGCGCGATGCAGCGATCGTCGCCTTTCCGGACCGGCGAACCGGCACCGGACTCTATGCCTTTGTCGAATCCGACCGCGCCGAGGATTCGAGCCTGATCGACTTTCTGTCGTGCGGGCCGGCGAAGGCGCCGGAGCGTCTGCAGGTGGTCGCGGCGCTGCCGCGCCACGGCGACGGCGCGATCCGCACCGATATCCTGCAGCTCATCGCAATGAACCAGATCGATCTCATCGACCCGCTGATCGCCGATGAGACCGAGCGCCCCCTGATCGCAAGCATCGTTGCCGGCCGACAGAACCTGCGCGACCGCTTCGCGTTCTGACACAGCCTCAGAGTGCGCGGGCCAGATTCCTCGAGGCCCGCCACAGAATCCATTGTCGGCGCCACATCGGAATTCGAGCGGGCTGCAGCGGATCGTAGGTCTCTTGCATGGCCGCGCTCAACGCTGGTCGCAGCGGCGCCAGCGGCAGGAGAGCGGGCCACGCCTCGGCGGGCAGCGTGGGGAGCAGAGTGCGCGTCCGCCCAAGCGCGGCAAGACCCTCTCTTGCCAGCGTCTTGAGCGCCGCGCGGACGTCGTGCAAGGGATCATCCGCGAGCATGTCGCTGATGCGCACGCCGTTTCGCGCCAGAAGGTCCAGCGGAACGAAGGTTTTTCCTCTGGCCCGCTGATGGGGATAGTTGCCGATAATCCGAGTGGCCGACACTGCAAATCCGGCATTGGCCGCAAGCCCGTCCACTTCGACATATGGGCCGTCGCTGAGAATGCGGGTCGCCAATTCAAGGAGCGTTCCGTCGCCGTCGCGGGCATAGGCTGCGAATGCGCCCAATGTCCGAAACGGTGCCTCGTCAAGTTCGCGCCGGCGCGCCTCGATCATCGCAAAGAACGGCTCGGGCCGCAGCCGGTATTGGACGATGGCGCGGAGCAATCGCGCCGCAACCGGATGACCGCCGGCCTGGTCGGCGGACACGCCGCCGATCACGTCATGCCACCATTGCAGCCGGATTTCGCCGGCAAGCGGATCCCTGACGCGGGTGGCAACCTGCGCCGTCTCGAGATCGAACGCATGCAGGGCAAGCAGAGCGGATCGATGCCGTTGCGGTGCGAACAAAGCCGCAAGATAGCGATCGCGGTCGGCCTCGCGCACGAGCGCCGCACAATAGGCGTCGTCCTCGATCATCGCATCCAAGGGTGAAGCCTTAATCCACCGCGATCAGGGCGGCGGCGACCCGTCTGCCCTCGCCAAGCAGCAGATTATAGGTATGGGCGGCCTGTCCCGTCCGCATCACTTCGTAGGCAATTCCCGCAGCCTGAAAACGGGCCCGAAGGCCTGCGGACAGCGCGACTCCCGTCTGGCCGGTACCGAGAAGGAAGAAGCCGATATCGGCCGCCTCGCGAAAGACGGGATCGAGCGCGGCCTCGTCGATATCCTGCGGCCGCATCGCGGACCAGGCCCAGATGCCGCTCGGCAGGCAGAGCAGCGAACCGCGATGCGACATGCCGGCAAAGCGAAACCCGCCCTTGCCATATGCTTCGATCGGCGCCGGGCGCGGAAAATGCGCGCTGCCTCGCTGATCGGCCAAGGTCAGCGCGACGCCGGCACCGGCTTGCCGGCCTGCGACTTCCCGGCCGCCCTTTCCTCCTCGATCCGGGTCGTCCCGACCCCGAGATAGATCAGGATCGGCGCGGCGATGAAGATCGAGGTGTAGGTGCCGACCAGCACGACGCCGAACAGCATCGTCGACGTGAAGGAATGAATCGCGCGCGGTCCGAAGAAGAACAGCGCCAGCAGCGCGAGCGTGACGGTGACATGCGTGATGATCGAGCGCGACAGCGTCGAATTCACCGAAATGTTCAGCAGATCTGCCATCGGCATCTTCTTGTATCGGCGCAGCATCTCGCGGATGCGGTCGTAGATGACGACGGTGTCGTTGAGCGAATAGCCGAGAATGGTCAGCAGGGCCGCAATGCTGGTCAGGTCGAAATCGATTTGCGTCAGCGACATGAACCCGATGGTGAGCACGAGATCGTGCACGTTCGCGATCATGGCGCCGAGCGCGAACTGCCATTCGAAGCGGAACCACAGATAAACCAGGATGCCCAGGATCGCGGACATCAATCCGATCATCCCGTAGGCCAGGAGTTCGGTGGAGACGCGCGGCCCGACGACTTCCACGCGCCGATAGTCGACATCGGAGCCGAGCGCGGCGCGCACCTTTGCGATGGCTTCCTGTTGCGCCCCCTCGCCGCCCGGCTGCTGCGGGATTCGGATCAGCACGTCGGTCGGCGCGCCGAATTGCTGGAGCTGGACATCGCCCAGATTGAGTCCGCCCAGCGTCGTTCGCATTCTCCCGAGGTCGGCCGGCCCGCTCTTCGACTGGATCTCGACCAGCGTGCCGCCGACGAAGTCGATGCCGAAATTCAGCCCGTGGGTGAAGAACAGAAGAATGGCCGCGATCGACAGCAGCGCCGAAATCGGAAAGCTCACGCGCCGAAAGCGCATGAAGTCGAATTTTGTATCGTCCGGGACGATGCGAAGGAGGCGCACGGAAATATCCTTAGGTCGTCAGATCGGCACGACGCGCGGGCGCCGCAGCCGCACCCAGGTCGCGACAATCAGGCGGGTCAGCGTGAAGGCCGTGAACACGGTGGTGATGATGCCGATGCCGAGCGTCACCGCGAAGCCGCGCACCGGCCCGGTTCCGATATAGAACAGGACCGCCGCGGCGATGAAGGTGGTGATATTGGAGTCCATGATGGTCGCGAGCGCGCGGCTGAAGCCGGCGTCGATCGCCATGATCGCGCTTTTTCCGGCGCGCACCTCCTCGCGGATCCGCTCGTAGATGAGCACGTTCGAGTCCACCGCGATGCCGACCGTCAGCACGATGCCGGCGATGCCGGGCAGCGTCAGCGTGGCATTGAGCAGCGAGAGAATGCCGAAAATCATCGCGACGTTGATGGCGACGGCGATATTCGCGAACAGCCCGAACAGCCCGTAGGTCAGGAACATGAAGATGACGACCATGGCCGTGCCGGCATAGGCGGCGAGCTTGCCCTTCTCGATCGAGTCCTGGCCGAGTCCGGGACCGACCGTGCGCTCCTCGATGATCGTCAGCGGGGCTGGCAGTGCGCCCGCGCGCAACAGGATTGCGAGGTCGTTGGCCTGCTCGATCGTGAAATTGCCCGAAATCTGGCCCGATCCGCCGAGGATCGGCTCGCGGATTACCGGCGCGGAAATCACCTCATTGTCCAGCACGATGGCGAAGGGCCGGCCCACATTCTCCTGGGTCGCCTGCGCGAAGCGGCGCGCGCCGTTGCTGTTGAAGCGGAAGGTGACGATCGGCTCGCCGGTGCGCTGGTCGAAGCCGGGCTGGGCGTCGGTCAGGTCCTCGCCCGACACCACCACCCGCTTCTCGATCAGGTAAGGCTGGTTGTTCTCCGCCTTAGTGCCGTACAGCAGTTCCGAATCCGGCGGCACGCGCCCCGGATCCGGAGCGGCCGTCAGATCGACCATGCGGAAAGTCAGCTTGGCGGTCTTGCCGAGCAATTCCTTCAGCCGGGCCGGGTCCTGCAAACCGGGAACCTGCACGAGCACGCGGTCGGCGCCCTGCCGCTGGATCGAGGGCTCGACCGTTCCGAGCTCGTTGACGCGCCGCTCGATGATCTGGATCGACTGGTCGACGGCCTGGCGGATGCGCTCGATATAGGCGGGCTCCGTCACCGTGAAGCGGTAGAGGCCGTTGCCGGCATCGACGACGTCGACCGAGCGCGCGCCGGTCGTGCCCAGAAACCCGCCGAGCGGCTGCGACAATTCGCGAAACTTGGTCAGGGCAAGCTGCTGGTCGGCGCCCTCGCGGGTGCGGAACTCGACCGTGTTGCCGCGGACGACGACCGAAGCCGGGCTTCCGAGCCTGTTTTCGCGCACCACGCGCCGGACATCCTCGCGCAGGCCGTCGAGCTTTTCCTTGCGGACGGCGGCGGCATCGACCTCGAGCAGGATGTGCGAGCCGCCCTGCAGGTCGAGGCCGAGCACGATGTGGCGCTGCGCCCATTTCGGCCAGCTCTCCACCGTTTTCTCGGGAAAGAAGTTGGGGACGGCGCACAGGCAGACGAACAGCGTCGTTGCGAGGATCGCGATCGTCTTCCAGCGCGAGATATGCAGCATGAAACAGGGTCTCCGGACCGCGCCTAGGACGCCGCGGCTTCCTCCTTCACCGGCTCGCCCTTGGCACGGACCTCGGCGATCATCTGGCGCATCTGGCGGATGCGGACGCCCTCGCCGATTTCGAGCTCGATCTGGTCGTCATCGACCACCTTGGTCACCTTGCCTATCAAGCCGCCGGAAGTAATGACGGTGTCGCCGCGCCGCACGTTCTTGACCATTTCCTGATGCTGTTTCACCCGCTTCTGCTGGGGGCGCAGGATCAGGAAATACATGATCACGAAAATCAGGATGAATGGCAGCAGCGACACCAGCATGTTGTCGCCGCCCAAGCCTGAGCCTTGCGCGTAAGCGGGCGTAATCAGCATCGAAAAGCCTCGTGGGTTGGAGAGCGCGACGGTCTTTCGAGGTGTCTGACCCGGCACCGCGCCTGAAATCGGCGCGGACTATACCCGGCACGGCCCCGATTGCAACGCCGCGCGGCGTCGCGGCGCCGCGGCGGCGGCGAGCGAGAAAGGCCATGTTTGCCCGTGGCTTGCCGGGAGCCTGCGACGCAGCTAAGGGGTGCCGTTCCCAGAGGTCGCCGTCCATGCCGAAGCGCAAGCCATCCGCCCCCCGCAAATCCAAGGGCCGCACCCGGCCCGATACCGGCAGCGATTCGGCCACCCTGCGGCGGATCGCAAGCGCCCTGGAGCGCCTCGCGCCGCGCACCGCCTCGCCCGCTGACCTGACGTCCGCCGACGCCTTCGTGTGGCATGCGGAAGGCTCGCGGCTCGATCCCGTCCCGCGCGTCAACCGGGTGGAGATGGCGCTGCTCAAGGGCATCGACCGGATGCGCGACATCCTGGTCGAGAATACCGAGCGCTTTGCGCGTGGGCTGCCGGCCAACAATGCGCTGCTGTGGGGCGCACGCGGCATGGGCAAGTCGTCCCTGGTGAAGGCCGCGCATGCGGCGGTCAATGCCGGCCTCGGCGCCCGGCGCGGCGCGCTCAAGCTGATCGAAATCCATCGCGAGGACATCGAGAGCCTGCCCGAGCTGATGGCGCTGCTGCGCGAGACGCCCTACCGCTTCATCATCTTCTGCGACGACCTCTCCTTCGACGGCGAGGACACCTCCTACAAGTCGCTCAAGGCGGTGCTGGAAGGCGGCATCGAGGGCCGCCCCGACAACGTGATCCTGTATGCGACCTCCAACCGCCGCCACCTGATGGCGCGCGACATGATCGACAACGAGCGCTCGACCGCGATCAATCCCGGCGAGGCGGTCGAGGAGAAGGTGTCCCTGTCAGACCGCTTCGGGCTGTGGCTCGGCTTCCACAAATGCAGCCAGGACGAGTTCCTCGCCATGGTGGACGGCTATGTGAAGCACTTCCGCATCCCGGTAAAGGACGACGATCTGCGCCGCGAGGCGCTGGAATGGTCGACGACGCGCGGCTCGCGGTCCGGTCGCGTGGCCTGGCAATACGTCCAGGATCTGGCCGGACGGCTCGGCGTCCGGCTTGGCTAGCCCGAGCCGTTGAGCAATGGCATCGGGTCGACCGGGGTCGATCCCTTGCGGATCTCGAAATGCAGTTGCGGCGAGTTGACGTTGCCGGTCTGGCCGGATTTCGCAATCACCTGTCCGCGCTTGATCTTGTCGCCGCGCTTCACCAGCAGCTCGCTGGCATGCGCATAGGCGGTGACGTATCCATTCGCGTGGCGGACCAGCACGAGATTGCCGTAGCCCTTCAGTTCGTTGCCGGCATAGGCGACGATGCCGTCGTCGGACGCCTTCACGGGCGTGCCTTCCGGCACGGACAGATTGATCCCGTCGTTCTGCTGTCCGGTCGGCTCACCTGGCCCGCCGTGGCGATGCTGCTGGAATCCGGCACACCAGGTTTCGATGCATTGATCGCCCCCGGACACGTCTCGACCGTCATGGGTCCGGAAGAATGGCAGTTCGTGGTGGACCGCCACGGCCTGCCGGCGGCGGTGGCCGGTTTCGATCCCGAGAGTCTGCTGGCCGCCATGTATTCGGTCCTGCGCCAGCTGATCGAAGATCGGCGCTTCCTCGACAACTGCTATCCGCAGGTGGCGCGGCCGGGGGGCAACCCCACGGCGAAACGCTGGCTTGCCGAGACCATGGAAGTGACCGACGCCAGCTGGCGCGGGGTCGGCATCATCCCGCGCTCCGGCTTCGCGTTGCGCGAGCAGCTCGCCGCCCATGATGCCCGCCGCGAGTTCCGTTCCTATGAAGACAGCGCGCGCAAACGCCGCGGCGAGATGCCGCCCGGCTGCGACTGCGCGCGTGTGGTGCTGGGCAAGATCTATCCGAACGAGTGCATCCTGTACGGGCGCGCCTGTAC
>JACAEG010000056.1 GCA_013388965.1 Pseudorhodoplanes sp.
CTACCATGATTTGCGCCGCTGCCGCCCCTGTGCAAGAACGCCGTTCGCAGATCAGCCTTTCCAGACCTTCAACAGGGCGCCGGAACGCATTCATGGCCGCACAGACGTATCAGTTTCCCTGCCTCTCCGACAATTTCGGTGTCTTGCTGCACGATCCCGCGACAGGGGCCACCGCCGCCATCGACGCCCCTGAAGCCGCGCCCGTCGAGGCCGCGCTCGGGACAACCGGCTGGAGGCTGACCGACATTCTGGTCACGCATCATCATGCCGATCACACTGCCGGCATCCCGGAACTGAAGAAGAAATACAAATGCCGCGTGGTCGCGCCGCGCGGCGAGGCGTCGCGCATTGCCGATGTCGATGTGCAGGTGGGCGAAGGCGATATTGTCAAGGTCGGAAATCTCGCCGGCCGCGTGCTCGAAACGCCCGGCCATACGTCGGGACACGTCTCCTATGTGTTCGATGCGGACAGGCTTGCCTTTGTCGGCGACACGCTGTTCTCGATCGGCTGCGGGCGCGTGATCGAAGGCACGCCCGAGCAGATGTGGAACTCGCTGCTGAAGCTGCGCGCGCTGCCCGACGACACGCAATTCCATTGCGGTCACGAATACACGCAGGCGAATATCAGGTTCGCGCTGACGATCGAGCCCGGCAACGCCGCGCTGCTCGCGCGCGCGAAGGAAGTCGATGCGCTGCGCGCCGCCGGCAAGCCGACGCTGCCGGCAACGATCGGCGCGGAGAAGGCCGCCAACTGCTTCCTGCGCGCGGACAGTCCCGCGGTGGCCGCGGCTGTCGGCATGAGCGGGCGCAGGCCCGCCGAGGTCTTCGCCGAGATTCGCGAGCGCAAGAACAACTTCCGATGACGCTGACGGCCGCCGAGATCATCCGCATTCTCGATCTCAAGCCGCATCCCGAAGGCGGGCATTATCGCGAGACCTTCCGCGACGGGCGCACGCTCGCGAGCGGCCGGGCGCACTCGACCGCAATCTACTTTCTGCTGGCGCGCGGCGAGCGATCGCACTGGCACAGGGTCGATGCGGCGGAGACCTGGCACTGGTATGCGGGCTCCCCGCTGGCGCTGCATCTCTCCGGGGCCGCGGGGCGCCTGACGATGACGCTCGGTCCCGATCTGGTCCAGGGACAGCGCCCGCAAGCGATCGTTCCGGCGGGCGACTGGCAGGCCGCGGAAACGCTCGGCGACTGGTCGCTGGTCGGCTGCACGGTGGCGCCCGGCTTCGAATTCGCCGGTTTCGAGCTTGCGCCGAAGGACTGGGCGCCGCCGTCAGCGTGAGGGGAAGATCATGTCCTTCGCCGCCAGCAGACCGCCGGCGGCGATCAGCGCGGCGGCGAGCGCCAGCGTGAGACGCGGCTCGGCAAATCCCGCGAGCACCAGAAAAATCGTGGACAGCACTGGCGCGGCATAGGAGGCCGCGCCGAGCACGCGAATCTCGCCGCGCTTGACGCCGAAATCCCACGCATAGAATGCAGCTCCGACCGGACCCAGGCCGAGGCCGAGCACCGCCAGCCACTCGAGTGGACTCGCAGGCCAGACCGTTTCCTCCAGAACAAGATGGAAGATCGCGCCGAGCAAGGCGGTGACAAGGCAGAATCCGGTCACGGCGTCGGTCGGCACGGCAGAGAAGCGCCGCGAGAGAACCGAATAGATCGCCCACACGAAGGCGGCGACGAAGGCCGCGCAATAGCCGGGGATGAATTCCGGCGCGAATCCGAGTTCGGCGCGGCCCGCGATCAATATCACGGTCCCGACCAGCCCGAGCAGCGCACCCGCGACGTGATACCAGCGCAGCCGCTCGCCCGGCAGGAAGGCGGAGAACAGCACTATCAGCAGCGGCCAGAGATAGTTGATCAGGCCGGATTCCGCGGGCGGCGCGAGCCGCAGCGCGAAGAAATAGAGCGCGTGATAGCCGAACAGACCGAAAATGCCGAGCGCCCACACTTCCGGCGGCTGGCGCAAGGCCGACAGCGCGCCCTTGCGGAACGGCCACGTGGCGGCGCCGAGCGCGCCCCCGATGGCGAAGGTCATGGCCGCGAGCTGGAAGGGCGGCACGCGCCCCGACGCGGCCGTGAGCAACGCCAGCAGCGACCACAGCAGGATGGCGCTGAAGCCGACCAGCGTCGCGGCAGTTCCGGTCGAACGCTGTCCCTCAGCGGCCATCGTCACCGGAGCATGCCGCCGCGCATCGCCAGTCCGGCATCCTAAGCGAGATACTGCCCGCCATTCGCCGTCAGCGTCGAGCCGGTGATGAATCCCGCATCGTCGGAGGCGAGGAATACCACGCAGCGCGCGATTTCCTCCGGCTCGCCGAGCCGGCCCAGCGGGATCTGCGGCAGGATGCTTTTTTCGAGCACGTCCTGCGGCACCGCCTTCACCATCTCGGTCGCGATATAGCCGGGGCAGACCGCATTGACCGTGATGCCGGCCTTGGCGCCCTCCTGCGCCAGCGCCTTGGTGAATCCGAGCTCGCCCGCCTTGGCGGCGGAATAGTTCACCTGGCCCATCTGGCCCTTCTGGCCGTTGATCGACGAGATATTGACGATACGGCCGAACTTGCGCGCGCGCATGCCTTCGATCACGTGTCGCGTCATGTTGAACAGCGAGCCGAGATTTGTGCCGATCACCGCATTCCATTGCTCCGGCGTCATGCGGTGGAACATGGTGTCGCGAGTGATGCCGGCGTTGTTCACGAGCACGTCGATGGGGCCGAGCTCGGCCTCGACCTGCTTGATACCCGCCCCGCAGGCCTCGAAATTCGAGACGTCCCACTTGAAGACGGGAATGCCGGTCTCGGCCTTGAATTTCTGCGCGGCCTCGTCGTTGCCGGCGTAGTTCGCGGCAACCTTGTAGCCCGCCGCCTTGAGCGCCTTCGAGATCGCTTCCCCGATCCCGCGCGTCCCGCCCGTCACCAATGCCACCCGCGCCATACCCCCACCCTCCCGGTTCTTTCCGGGACGTGCCGTCAGCACTGCCCTCGGTTTGAAGTCGTACATTAAAGACGTAAATGGCCGGGACAAGCCCGGCCATGACGCAGGTCAAAGAGACGCTTCGGAGAAGTCAGCGCTCCACGCACATGGCGATGCCCATGCCGCCGCCGATGCAGAGGGTCGCGAGGCCCTTCTTGGCATTGCGCTTCTGCATCTCGTGCAGCAGCGTCACAAGGACGCGCCCGCCCGAGGCGCCGATCGGATGGCCGATCGCGATCGCGCCGCCATTGACATTGACCTTGCCGGGGTCCCAGCCGAGCTCCTTGTTCACGGCGCAGGCCTGTGCGGCAAAGGCTTCGTTGGCCTCGATCAGGTCGAGATCCTCGACCTTCCAGCCGGCCTTCTTCAGCGCGGCGCGCGAGGCCGGGATCGGTCCTGTTCCCATGATCGAGGGATCGACGCCGGCATGCGCCCAGGACACGATGCGGGCGAGCGGAGTCTTGCCGAGCTTGGCGGCCTCGCTTGCCTTCATCAGCACAACCGCGGCGGCGCCGTCGTTGATGCCCGAGGCATTGGCCGCGGTGACGGTGCCGTCCTTGTCGAAGGCCGGGCGCAGCTTGGAGATCGATTCCACCGTCACGCCGGACTTCGGATATTCGTCGGCGTCCACGACGATGTCGCCCTTGCGCGACTTGATCGTCACCGGCGCGATCTCGTCCTTGAATTTTCCGCTCTTCTGCGCCGCCTCGGCCTTGTTCTGCGAGCCGGCCGCGAACTCATCCTGCATCTGGCGGGTGATCTGCCACTGACGAGCGACGTTCTCGGCCGTGTTGCCCATGTGGTAGCCGTTGAAGGCATCCCAGAGGCCATCCTTGATCATGGTGTCGACCATCGCGAAGTCGCCCATTTTCACGCCACTGCGCAGATGTGCACAATGCGGCGCCTGGCTCATCGATTCCTGGCCGCCGGCGACGACGATGTCGGAATCGCCGTTCAGGATCGCCTGATAGCCGAGCGCGACCGCCCGCAGGCCCGACCCGCAGAGCTGATTGACGCCCCAAGCCGGGCTTTCCACCGGAATGCCGGCGGCGATCGAGGCCTGCCGCGCCGGATTCTGTCCCTGACCGGCGGTCAGGATCTGTCCCATAATGACCTCGGAGACCTGCTTTCCCTCGACGCCGGCGCGCTCGAGCGCCGCCGCGATCGCGACCCTGCCCAGTTCATGCGCCGGAAGGCTGGAGAGCGAACCGTTGAACGCGCCGACCGGCGTCCGCGCCGCCCCCACGATGACGATGTCGTCTTTCATGCCAAAACTCCCTTGTTGCGGCGGGTGATTTCGAATTGTGCCTGTGCAGGTCCGGCATCAAGACCCGAGCGCGCGCATTCGGCCCCCGGCCGCGACCCCTTTTGCCGGCCTCTCGATAGCATGCCCCAAGGAACGCGCAAATCGGCAAGCCTTGCCGATCGGTAACGATAGAACCAGAGTATGCACAAAGGGGTGGCCCCGTGCCTGGAAACCGCTTAAGTTTCGTTCATCGCCCCAGTAAGCGGACCTGACTATGACAGCGAACGCAGCGACGATGGCAAAATCCGAAGAACCGATCACGATCAAGAAATACGCAAATCGTCGGCTCTACAATACCGGCACCAGCACCTATGTCACGCTTGAAGACCTCGCCACGATGGTAAAGAGCGGCGAGGATTTCGTCGTCTATGACGCCAAGACGAGCGAAGACATCACCCGTTCGGTGCTCGCCCAGATCATCTTCGAGCAGGAAAACAAGGAAGGCGGGCAGAACCTCCTCCCGATCAACTTCCTGCGCCAGCTCATCCGCTTCTATGGCGACAGCATGCAGATGCTGGTCCCGCGCTATCTCGAGGTGTCGCTGGAATCGCTCACGCGCGAGCAGGAGAAATTCCGCCAGCAGATGGCACAGGCCTTCGGCGTCAGCGCCTTCGGCCCGCTGGAGGAGCAGGTGCGGCGAAACATGGAGATGTTCGAGAAGGCGTTCGGCATGTTCGCCCCCTTCGCGCGCAAATCCGGCACCGGGGAAGCCGACAAGCCGGCCCCGCAGCAGCCGACCGGCGACATCAACGACATGAAGCGCCAGCTCGACGAGATGCAGAAGAAGCTCGACCGCCTGACCGACAAGAAGGAATAGCTGTTCCAGCGTCGCCGTGAGCTGACGTCAGCCCGCGGCCGATTTCGGATGCGGGGCGACGGCCTGGCCCGAGGGCAGCTCGATCGTGGCGCGCCCGATCAGCGCCCCCTGCAGATAGTCGCAGCCCCAGTTTTCGAGCATGTCGGACGATTGCTCGTCCTGCACCCATTCGGCGACCGTCTTCAGATTCAGCCTGCGGCCGAGTTCGACCAGGGTCCGCACGAAGGCCCGATCGTCGCCCGAACGAGTCAGATTTTGCACGAAGCTGCCGTCGATCTTGACCATGTCGACGCCGAGCTTGCGCAAGTTCCGCAGCGACGTATAGCCCGCACCGAAATCGTCGATTGCGATCCGGCAGCCGAGATCCTTGGCGCGCGCGACGAAGCCGCGCGTCTCGTCGACATCGCGAATGGCGGCCATCTCGGTGATTTCGATTATCATGCGCTCGCCCACGCCCGGATGCGCCCGCAGCAGCGCGTCCAGCCTCTTCCACCAGTCCGGATCGGCCGTCGAAGCGGGGGAAACATTGAGGCTGACATGCGCCCCGACCGTCCGCGTCAATTCATCCACCACCAGCTCGAGCACGCGATGGTCCAGCATGCGCACGAGACCGAGCCGCTCCGCCGCAGGAACGACGGCGGCCGCCGGAATGAGGCTGCCGTCGGCGCGCCGGATGCGCATCAGGCATTCGTGGAAGGCCGGCTGGCGCGTCTGCGTGTCCACGGCCAATTCATACGCCAGCAGGACTCGGCGCTCGTTGAGCGCGCCCACGATCTCATCGGTCGAGCGGACATTTTCCTGACGCAGCGTCTCGCGCTCGGCACTCGGAGAATAGGCCAGGAAGGATCCCGGCCGCTTCGCCTTCGCGCGCCCAAGGGCTTCCTGCGCGCATGACAGAATTTCCCGCACCGAGTTGGCATGCCGCGGCGCGGTGACCCCGCCCAGTGTTGCCGTGATCGCGATCGGGCCCATCGAGGTCTGGAATACCTCGCCGCGGATGCCAGCCGAGAACCGGTCCGCCGCAACCGCGATGTCTTCGGGCGTGCAGTCGTTCAGGATGATGCCGAACTTGTTGCCCGAGAAGCGGCCGATGAAATCGTCGCCGCGCATTTGCGCGCGCAGGCGCCGCGCCACCGAGCGGATGATCTCATCCGCCGCTTCATAGCCGAAGGACGCGTTGATGCGTCCGAGATTGTCGATGGCGACCAGGAGGAACCCGCAGGACGAGCGCGCGCGCAGGGTTTCCTGCAGGATCTTCCCGAGCGTCTCCGTCAGATGCCAGCGGTTGACCTCGCCGGTCAGCGCGTCGAAGCGCGAGAGGAAGGCAAGCTGCTGCTCGCGTGCATGCCGCTCATTGACGCCGCGAATGATGCCGTGCGCGTGTTCGGGCCGCCCGTCCGGACCTGCGAACCATCGGCCGACATCCTCGATCCACAGTTTCGGCGAACGGCGCGAGATCCGGATGCAATATTCGACCTGATAGGGAACGCCCGCGCCGTGGTCGATGCCTTTCGACTCCAGCACGGCTTGAGTCCTGCTCCTTGCGGTTCCGGCATCCAGCAATCCCTCGAAGCCGCGATTGGTGACAATCGCGGCTGCATCGCGGATGCCGAGAATGGCGGGCGCATTCGGCGTCCAGGCGAGACCGTCGGTCTCAAGGCACCATTCGTAGGCCGCGGCACCTGCCGATCGAAGAATGTCGGCAAGATCGAGAGCCGCCATATCGGCCGCCTGAGTTTCCGGAATTGCGGGAGCACCCGCCGCGTCATCGATCGAATGAAGAAATTGCGGACGTCTGCTCGCCACCATGAAGCCCCCCTGGGGAAAGCCGCTTCCGGACCCATCCGATGTGATCGGGCGGCAAATTCGGGCGGGACGCTAGGAGGCCAACTCTAAACAATATCGAAAATCGGCCGGCTGCTTTTGTATCGAAACGCGAATGCATATTCCGGCATGCCGCTTGCGGCTTTGATCCCTGAGGGACTGACGATGTCCCGAAACAGGACAGAA
This sequence comes from Pseudorhodoplanes sp., assembly GCA_013388965.1. Lineage (GTDB taxonomy): Bacteria > Pseudomonadota > Alphaproteobacteria > Rhizobiales > Xanthobacteraceae > Pseudorhodoplanes. The sequence goes on from JACAEG010000056.1 coordinate 7,116, forward strand.
TCGATGCAGGGCGGCACAGAGAATTCGGCACGACGCGAATCCCGGCCAGACCTGGACACCGCCGATGCGGCCGGATCGCATTGCCGCGCGCTCGTGCTTGCATCGCCGCAGGTATCTGCCGCCCCGCTGCGGGGGCGCAGACCCAGCGCGCATTTTCTCGCGCACCTGATCGCAGGCGCCCAGGGCGCGCCGCAGACGCGCGAACGGCGGCGCGCCGAGCCCGCGGAAGCGCTGTCCTGCTACGCGGCCAGGGCCGCGACCGCGCGGGCAGGCGCCACGCTGGCCCGGTCGCTGTAACGCCCTCGCTCAGTAGCCGAGCGCGCAGCCGTCCTTGCGCGCATCCGATCCGCCGATCAGGATGCCGCGCTCCCAGTCGATCCACACCGCCTGCCCGCCGCCGAGCGGCACCGGGCGTATCGCGACGTCGTGCCCGCGGGCCCTCAACCCCTCGACGGCTTCGGCCGGAACGCCGCGCTCGATCATCGTCTTTTCGCCTTCGAAGAAGACACGCGGACAATCGATCGCACTCTGAATGTCCATCCCGTAATCGACGATGTTGGAGATGAAGTGCGCGTGGCCCATCGACTGATAGGAGCCGCCCATCACGCCGAATGCCATCTGGCAGCGGCCGCCGCGCATCGCCAGCGCCGGGATGATGGTGTGCATGGGCCGCTTGCGCGGCCCGATGCAGTTCGGATGGCCGGGCTTCACCACAAAGCCGGAGCCCCTGTTGTGCAGCATGACGCCGGTCCTCTCGGTCGCAATCGCGGCGCCGAAAGCCGTGAACAGCGAATTGATCATCGACACCGCCATGCGGTCGCGATCGACCACCGTGACCAGGACGGTATCGCCGCGCGGCATGGGCGCCTTCGGCAGTTCCGAGCGGCGCGAGCGGTCGATGAGATCGGCGAGATCCGCGGCGAAGGCGCGGTCCAGCAGCGCCGGCACCGGCGTCGTCATGAAGGACGGATCGGCGACATGCGTGTCGCGCACCGCATAGGCGAGGCGCGCGGCCTCGAGCGCAAGATGCAGCCGCTCGGCGCCCGCCGGATCGAGCGCCTTGAGGTCGAAGCGCTCGAGAATGTTGAGCAGGATGAGCGCGGCGAGCCCCTGTCCGTTGGGCGGCAATTCGACAACCTCCAGCCCGCGGTAACTGGTCGAGAGCGGCACGGCCTCCTCGCCGCGATGCGCCGCGAAATCCTCGAGCGCGAGCAGGCTGCCGCGCTGGCGCAAGGTCTCGACGATGTCCTCGGCGATAGCGCCCTCGTAGAATTCACGCGCCCCCTCCTTCGCGATGACGCGCAACGTCGCGGCGAGCGCGGGGAATGTCACGCGGTCGCCGACCGCAGGCGCTCTGCCGCCCGGCAGGTAATGCAGCGAAGCGCCGGGATCGGCGCGCAGCCGCTCGACCGCCATCGCCCAGTCGTATTGCACGCGCGGCGCGACCGGAAATCCCTGCTCGGCGGCGCGGATCGCAGGTTGCAGGGCACGCGCGAGATCCAGCCTGCCATGCGACTTCAGAATGGCGTCCCAGGCTTCCACCGCGCCCGGCACGGTGACGGCATGGACATTGCTGTTCTCGATGGTCGCGAGGCCCTGCTCGATGAGCTTTTCGGGCTGCATCGCGGCGGCCGCGCGGCCCGAGCCATTGTAGCCCCAGACCGGCTCGCCGGGCCTGGCGACCAGGCAGAAGCAATCGCCGCCGATCCCCGTCATGTGCGGCTCGACCACGCCCAGCATCGCCACCGCGGTCACCGCGGCATCGACCGCATTGCCGCCCGCGCGCAGCGTCTCGATCGCCGCCTGCGCGGCCAGCGGATGCGAGGTCGCCACCATGCCGTCGCAGGCATAGACCGGCGAGCGGCCGGGAAAGTGAAAATCGCGGCTCATGCTCTATTCCGGGCGGGTTGGATGCGGCGTTGCTATGCGCGCAATCAGGAGCGCATGCTTTCGGGATCGAACCCGATGTCGCGCTGCGCGGTGCGGATGCTGACGGAGAAGCCGGCCATCACGTCGACGAAACAGATGACCAGCAGCAGCAGAAAGGTGGATGTCGCGGCCTTGGGCAGCATCAGGAATTCCGCAAGCACGACGACGAACAGGACGAGCGACAGCATGTGATCGACGATGGCGCGCGCACCCATGCGTGTCGCCTTCAGGATTTCGACGAACAGCAGGACGATCGAGAGGATCAGCAGCAGATCGCTGGTCGTCACGTTCAGATCCACGCCCGAGGGCATGGGGATCGTGAACAATACGCCATCGAAGCCGACGTTGAACAGGAATGCGACGATGTTGTAGATCGCGAACGGGATGATCAGCAGCGGGATCCCGATGAGATACATGCCCGTTTCCCCCGGAACGATCCCGCAGTCGCAGCCCAGGCTTAAGCTTCGACCTTCGCCTTCAGCACCTGACGGCCCTTGTACATGCCGGTCTTGAGGTCGAGATGGTGCGGGCGGCGCAGCTCGCCCGAATCCTTGTCCTCGATATAGGTCGGCTGCTTCAGCGCATCGGCCGAGCGGCGCATGCCGCGGCGGGACGGCGACGTTTTCCTTTTCGCAACGGCCATGACCACTAACTCCTGCAGAAACGCGGCCCGGTCGCGGGCCGCTCGGGTTTGCGGGATTGGCGCGGCTTATAGAGGAAGGCTCCCCGCAAGGCTAGGGGTCGCGGGAGCGCCCCAGACAGTCCGCCAGCGGTCCCGCACCGGCCGCCCGGCGCTGATAGATGGCCGCCAGCCGGCGGACGCCCGGGCTGGGCTGCCTGGCGCTGCGAACGACCGGGTTGGGCAGGATCGCCGCCATCAGGGCCGCCTCGCGCCCGGTCAGGCTGCGGGCGGGCTTGTTGAAGGCGTAACGGGCGCCCGCCTCGGCGCCGAAACGTCCGTCCGGGCCCCATTCGGCGATATTGAGGTAGATTTCCATGATCCGCCGCTTCGAGAGGACAAGATCGGTCCAGAGACTGAGCGGGAATTCCAGCGCCTTGCGGACATAGCTGCGGCCCGGCCACAGAAACAGGTTCTTGACGGTCTGCATGGTGATGGTCGAGCCGCCCCGCAGGTCCTCCGGGTCCTCCGCCTCGCTCAGAGCCTGCCGCAGGCCCGCCCAGTCCACGCCGGAATGGCTGCAAAACCGGCCATCCTCGGCGCCGATCACGGTGACCGGCAGCGCCGGGGAGATGGTGCCGATCGGAACGAAGGTGCGCTCGACTGGCTGGAGGGTCAGCATCCGCCCCAGCATGGGCGTCGAGACAGGGTTGATGAACGCATAGAGCGGGACCAGCACATACGGCAGAATGAGCAATGCCAGCGCAAGGATCACGACCCACCGGATCAGCCGCGACAGCGAAAAGCGGGTCCGGCCGGGCAAAGCGGTCTCCGTCATGAGGGCCGTTCATCCTTAATGCGATCGGGCAGCCCGGGCTTGCCTTTTCTATTCGGAAATCCTCTAAAACCCAGCCCGCGGGCCTGTTCCGTATCAGTCTGACCGTTTCCGCCCCATGACAGCAACTCTGCCAGCAGCCATGCCAGCGACCCGCCCCGATCAAGCCTTTTCCGCCCGCCTCGACGAGGCCGCGGCCGCGACCGAGCGCCTGCTCGACCGCCTGCTGACGACGCAGCCGGAGGACGGCGAGATCGCGCGTCCCGCGCGGCTGGTCGAGGCAATGCGGCATGGCTCGCTCAATGGCGGCAAGCGGCTGCGGCCCTTTCTGGTGCTGGAAAGCGCGGCTCTTTTCGATGTGCCGCACCAGCAGGCCCTGATGGCCGGCGCGGCGCTCGAATGCATCCACTGCTATTCGCTGGTGCATGACGACATGCCCCCGATGGACAACGACGACATGCGGCGCGGACGCCCGACCGTCCACAAGGCCTATGACGACGCCACCGCGATTCTCGTCGGCGACAGCCTGCTCACGTTCGCATTCGACATTCTTTCGCGCCCCGAAACGCATCCCGATCCGGCCCTGCGCATTGCGCTCGTCTCGGCGCTGGCGCGCGCCTCGGGCGTCGGCGGGATGGCCGGCGGACAGATGCTCGATCTCGCGGCCGAAGGCCGTTTCGGAAAGGTCCGGCACGGCGAAAAGGAAGTCCTGCAATTGCAGGCGATGAAGACCGGCGCCCTGCTGCATTTCGGCTGCATCGCCGGCGCCATTCTCGGCAAGGCGAGCCCGGCGCAGCACGAGGCGCTGTCGCGCTACGGCAAGGCGCTCGGCACCGCGTTCCAGATCGCCGACGACCTGCTCGACCTCGAAGGCGACGCGGCCACCGTCGGCAAGGCGGTTGGCAAGGATGCCGCCGCCGGCAAGGCGACCTTCATCAGCATCCTCGGTCCCGACGGCGCGCGCGCCCGGCTGCGCGAACTCGTCGCCGATGCGGACAGCGCGCTCTCGGTGTTCGGCGAGCGCGGACAGATGCTGCGGCAAACCGCGCGCTTCGTCGCGGAACGGCGCAGCTAGACCCGATGCCGCCTTTTCCGGCGGCCGATCAACATTTTGGCAGAAAAAGGCTTTTTTGACGGCCGACGGATTTGGCTGTCGAAAACGTAACGTGACGGGGGGCCCGTTCGGTCCTACATGACGGGGCAGGATCGGGGTTCGTTCGAGTTGATGCGCCGCCTTGCCATTTTCGCCGTTCTGGCCGCCGCAGCGATCGGGGCGGTTGTCTATTTCTATCCGGGCGGTGCGCCGGCGGAGAATGCCTATCGGCTCGCCAGGGCGGATCGCGGCGACATCGTCGCCTCGGTCAGCGCCACCGGCACGATCAATCCGACCACGACCGTGATCGTCGGCTCCCAGCTTTCCGGCCAGGTTGTCGAAATCCTCGCCGACTACAATTCGAACGTGAAGGCGGGGCAGGTCGTTGCGCGGATCAATTCCGACCAGATCAGGGCGAAGCTCGATGCGGCGCGCGCCGATCTCGAGCAGATGCGCGCCAACCGCATGGTGCAGGAAGGCCTGATCGAGAAGGTGCGCGCCGACACCGAAAAGGCGCGTGCGGCGCTCGCCGACATGGAGGCGCAGGTCGCGCGCAACGAGGCCCTGCACGGCGACGCGGAGAAGATTTTCCAGCGCCAGAGCGATCTGCGCGCCCGCGGCTTCGCCGCCGAGGCGGCTGTCGACACCGCGCGCGCCACGCGCGACGCGCAGGCGGCCTCGCTCAATTCGTCCAAGGCGCAGGTCAATTCCGCCAAGGCCGCGATCATGTCGCTCGGCGCGGACCTCCGCGTCGCCGAGGCCAATCTCGCGGCCGTGACCGCGCAGATCGCGCAGCGCAGCGCCGCGGTGCGCCAGATCGAGGTGGACTTGCGCAACTCCGAGATCAAGTCGCCGGTCAACGGCGTCGTGATCCAGCGCAATGTCGAGCTCGGGCAGACCGTCGCCGCCTCGCTGCAGGCGCCGGAACTGTTCCGCATCGCCGAGGATTTGCGGCAGATGGAAATCGCCGCCAATATCGACGAGTCCGATGTCGGCCGCATTCGCCCCGGCCAGCGCACAACCTTCACCGTCAATGCCTATCCGGGCCGCACCTTCGAGGGCCGCGTCAAGCAGGTCCGGCTCGGCTCGCAGACCGTGCAGAACGTGGTGATCTACACCGCGATCATCTCGGTCGAAAATCCCCGGCTCGAATTGCTGCCGGGCATGACCGCGAATCTGCGCATCGAGACCGACCGGCGGGAAAATGTGGTGCGCATTCCCAATGCCGCCCTGCGCTGGCGCCCGCCCGCCTTGGCGCCGGAAGCACCCGCGCCTGCCGCTCCTGCGCTCGCGCAAGGCCCGGACACGGCCGCGGCGCGCCCGGTGCGGCTGACCGAAATCGTCGAGGCGCTGACCGCTGAAGTCAGCCTGACGCCGGACCAGCTGAAGCAGATTGAATCGGCCGTCGGCGGCCTGCGCGGCGTCTTCACCTCCGGGATCGGCACATCCGGCGATCCGGCCGCATTGCGCGAGCGCGCGCGCAATGCCCGCCAGAATGCGGATGACAGGATCGCGGGCATCCTCACGCCGGAGCAGCGCGCCACCTTTGAGGCGATCAGGAAGCGGCTCGCGGAAGGCGGCGGACGCAACGCCCAGATCGGTCGCGTTTTCGTTGTCGGCGGCGACGGCCGCCCGCAGGGCGTGACCGTTCGAATCGGCGCGACCGACGGCGGCAACAGCGAGATTCTGTCCGGCCTCGATGCCGATGCCGAGGTGATTATCGGCGGCGGCCCGAAGCTTGAAACGCAGCGCGGCCCGCGCATCGGCTTCTAGCGGCGCGGTCGCAATGCCGCTCATCGAAACCGAAAAGCTCACCCGCCTCTACAGGCTCGGCGGCGAGACCGTCGCGGCGCTCGATGGCGTATCGCTGTCGGTCGAGGCCGGCGAGTTCGTCGCCGTGATGGGCCCCTCTGGCTCCGGCAAATCGACCTTCATGAACGTGATCGGGTGTCTCGACCGGCCGACATCCGGCACCTATGTCCTCGAGGGCGAGCCGGTCTCCGGCATGAGCGCAGACGCGCTGGCCGCGATCCGCAACCGCAAGCTCGGTTTCGTGTTTCAGCAATTTCACCTGCTGGAGCGGCTCGACGCGCTGGGCAATGTCGAGTTGCCGATGATCTATGCCGGCGAGGAGCGCGCAGAGCGCCGCCGCAGGGCGGAGGCGGCATTGCGCCGGGTCGGGCTCGGCGACCGCCTGCATCACCGACCGAACCAGCTTTCCGGCGGACAGCAGCAGCGCGTCGCGGTCGCGCGCGCGCTCGTCAACGCCCCGCGCATGCTGCTCGCCGACGAACCCACGGGCGCACTCGACAGCCGCACCTCGGTCAACC
>JACAEG010000128.1 GCA_013388965.1 Pseudorhodoplanes sp.
GGGCAAGGGCCTGAAGGCGCCGGGCGCCGCGCCGATGCCCGCAGCGGCCCCACCCGCAGCGCCCGCGATCGCGCCGGCGGGTCCGTCGGACCAGCAGATCCGCGCGCTCTACGAGGACGGTTCCTACGAGGTCGTGCCGCACGACAACATGCGCCGCACGATCGCGCAGAGGCTCACGGCCTCGACGCAGACCATCCCGCATTTCTATCTCACGATCGACTGCGATATCGGCAGGCTCACCGCCGCGCGCGAGGAGATCAATGCGGCCGCGCCCAAGGACAAGGACGGCAAGCCCGCCTACAAGCTTTCGGTCAACGATTTCGTCATCAAGGCCCTGGCGCTCGCCCTGCAGCGCATCCCGGATGCGAATGTGAGCTGGACCGAGGCCGGAATGCTCAAGCACAAGCATTCGGACGTGGGCGTCGCGGTTGCGATGCCGGGCGGACTGATCACCCCGATCATCCGCAAGGCCGAAACGAAATCGCTGTCCACGATCTCCAACGAGATGAAGGATTTCGCCGCGCGCGCGCGGGCCCGCAAGCTGAAGCCGCACGAATACCAGGGCGGCACGACGTCCGTGTCCAATCTCGGCATGTACGGCATCAAGGACTTCACCGCGGTCATCAACCCGCCGCATGCGACCATCCTCGCGGTCGGCGCGGGCGAGGAGCGGGCGGTCGTGCGGGGCGGCAGGATCGAGGTCGCGACCGTCATGAGCGTGACGCTCTCGTGCGATCACCGTGCGGTCGACGGCGCGCTCGGCGCGGAATTGATCGGCGCGTTCAGGACGCTGATCGAAAATCCGGTGATGATGGTGGTGTGAGGCGGTGAGCAAGCGGGGGCGCTACCTCGGAGGACATTCGACGGGTTTTCGTGACCCGCGCGGTCCCGAGCCAATTCCAGACAGACGACCGAAGAAAATAAGAAATCAAGAAAGTAAGCTCCTCTCTGATCAATTACAGAAGACAGTTGATCGTGACAGCGTACGCATAGCCGCCGAGCGAGCAGCTCTGAGGAAGTTTGAGGTCACGGGAGGGGACGAGGTAGCGCTCGGCGTGAAATCGTCCGGTTGGATCGAGTATCGAGAATTGCTTCGCACGAAGCTCAAATTTCTGACCCAGAAAGCAAATATTCACAGAGCAGATCAAATATCCGCAACTCTCAATCGATCTGGCTTTAAGACCGGGTCAGGCCAACAATGGACGCCGCGTCTGGTTCAGGTAGCAAAGTCGATTTTGCAGCCGAACATCAAAAAATCTGAGAAGGTTGGGGACCAGTTGTCACCCTCTACAGGGCGGAAGCGGTAGCATGGCCGACAATTCCTTCGACATCATCATCATCGGCGCAGGCCCCGGCGGCTACGTCACCGCGATCCGCGCGGCGCAGCTCGGCTTCAAGGTCGCGGTCGTGGAGCGCGACTATCTCGGCGGCATCTGCAACAACTGGGGCTGCATTCCGACCAAGGCGCTGCTGCGCTCGGCCGAAATCTACCATTACATGCAGCACGCCAGGGATTACGGGCTGTCGGCGGACAATGTGTCGTTCGATCCGAAGGCGGTGATCCAGCGCTCGCGCAACGTGGTCAACCGCCTCAACACCGGCGTCGGCTTCCTGTTCAAGAAGAACAAGGTGACGCTGATCTGGGGCGAGGCGACGCTCGACGCGCCCGGCAAGCTGACCGTGAAAGCATCGAAGACGGAAGCGCCGAAGGGCTCCCTCGGCCCGGGCTCCTACGAGGCCAGGCACATCATCGTGGCGACCGGCGCGCGCCCGCGCGTGCTGCCCGGCCTCGAGCCCGACAGGAAACTGGTCTGGACCTATTTCGAGGCGATGAACCCGGACAAGATGCCGAAGTCGCTGCTCGTCGTCGGCTCGGGCGCGATCGGCATCGAGTTTGCGTCCTTCTACCGCACGATGGGCGCCGAGGTGACCGTCGTCGAGGTGCTGCCGCAGATCCTCCCCGTCGAGGACGCCGAGATCGCGGGCATCGCGCGCAAGCAGTTCGAGAAGCAGGGCATCAGGATTTTCACCGGCGCGAAGGTGACCAAGCTCGACCGGAAGGCCGACAGCGTCGTTGCGACCATCGACGACGGCAAGGGCAAGACAACCGCCGCGGAATTCGACCGCGTGATCTCCGCCGTGGGCGTCGTCGGCAATATCGAGAATCTCGGGCTGGAAAAGCTGGGCGTGACGACCGAGCGCAACACCATCGTGATCGACGGCTATTGCAGGACCAACGTGCCCGGCATCTACGCCATCGGCGATGTCGCAGGCCCGCCCATGCTCGCGCACAAGGCCGAGCACGAGGGTGTGATCTGCGTCGAGGCGATCAAGGGGCTGAAGCCGCATCCGATGGACAAGCTGCTGATTCCCGGCTGCACCTATTGTCATCCGCAGGTCGCCTCGGTCGGTCTGACCGAGCAGGCCGCGAAGGACAGGAAGCTCGATATCCGGGTCGGACGCTTTCCCTTCATCGGCAACGGCAAGGCGATCGCGCTCGGCGACGACCAGGGCCTGACCAAGGTCATCTTCGACAGGAAGACGGGACAGCTTCTCGGCGCGCACATGGTCGGGCCGGAGGTGACAGAATTGATCCAGGGTTTTGTCGTCGCGATGAATCTCGAAACGACGGAAGAGGAGCTCTTCCACACCATCTTCCCGCACCCGACGCTGTCGGAGACGATGAAGGAAGCGGTGCTCGACGCCTATGGCCGCGTGCTGAACATGTAGGGTTCGGACCTTCGGCCTTTCATCGAACTCGTCTCAAATCGCCAGCCCGATCTTATCGGGGGGGTATGGATTCTGGCCGAACCTCCGCGACTTCGGGGCCCTTGCTGGCCCGGCAATCGAGGAGTTCCCATGACCAGGATTTCCACCTTGGCAATCGCCACCATGTTCGCCGCGGCCGGCATCCTGCCGGCAGCGGCGCAGACCCAATCCAAGTCCAATCGCGTCATCGCAAGCGACCCCGCCGCGATGACGGCGGAGGAGATGCGTGCCGCCCGCGCCCAGGCGCGCGACAGCATGGCCTATGGGTACCAGGATGGCCTCAATGCGTATGGCGGCGCCTATATCGGGGACGGAGTCGACGGTCCGCTTTATGCGCCCTATGCGCCCGGTTTTCCGGGAGCCTGCCTGACCGATGAAGGATACGGCCGCTATTATTCGTGCGACGGAGGCCAGTGACCGCAAGCCTTCTCGTTACTGACGAAATTGCGCGAGGTCGCAGAGGCGGGCTTGATCGAGCCCGCTTTTGCGCGCCGGGGGCGCCGCGACTGGCCCCGGGTCCGTACCTTGCGGTCGGGGACGCGGACTCGTAAGTATCCGGGGCGGATCGCACTGGATTCTTCCCTTGACCGTCGTCATCGACACCCTGAAATCGCCGCTCGGGCGCCCGCGCCATCCCGAAAAGGCGCATCGGCCGGACGCGCCGCTCCTGCGCAAGCCGGACTGGATCAGGGTAAAGGCGCCGGTGTCCCGCGGCTATGCTGAAACCCACCGCATCATGCGCGAGAACGGCCTGCACAC
>JACAEG010000152.1 GCA_013388965.1 Pseudorhodoplanes sp.
AGCTACGAGCGGCCCGGCATGACCCCTGCGCCGATGCCGCAGCCTGTACCGGTCCAGCGCTCCGCCCCGCCGCCGATCGGACCGGCGGCGCCGCCGCCTGTGCCGGCACCGGCGCAGCCGCAGACCCAGCACGGCGCGACCCGGTTCTCATCCGTGTTCGGAACGAGGAGGCGCTGAGATGGCGAAGCATCGCGGGCGCGGCATGGCGTCGATCAACTATCCCATCGGCATGAATCTCGGCGGCGATCCGAGCCAGGCGCTGGTGCATTCCAATCCGACCGGCAAGTTCACGGTCACGCTGTCGGCCATCGATCTTGGCCAGGGCATGAAGTCGGTCACGCGGCAGATTGCGGCGGAAACGCTCGGCGTGCCGGTCGAGGACGTCTATGTCGATACCGCGGATTCCGACACCGGACCGCACGACATGGGCAGCTTCGCCTCGCGCGGCACGCATCGCGTCGGCAATGCGGTGATGGTGGCCGCGAAGGAAGCGCGCGGCGTGATGATGGAGGCGGCGGCCGAGGAACTCGAAGTCAACGCCGCCGATCTGGAGACCGACGGGCAGGGCAACATCCATGTCCGCGGCGCGCCGCACCGCTCGATCTCGGTCCGCGATGTCGCCATTGCCGCGCAATTCCGGCAGGGCCGGACCATTTCCGGGCGGGGCATCTTTCTCGTGCCGCTCTCGAGCGTCGATCCCGAGACGGGAGAAATGTCGCCTGCGACCTGCTACGCGCATGCCTGTCTCGTCGCCGATGTCGAGGTCGACGACGAAACCGGCGAAGTGACGATGATCGAGATGAACTCGGCCTACGAGCTCGGCCGCGCGCTCAATCCGCGCATGGTCGAGCAGCAGCTTGTGGGCGGCGCCTGGATGGGGCTGTCGCACGCGATCTACGAGACCACCGAGCCCTATTATCCCGACCGCAAGCACGGCCCGCGCGACTTCAACGAATACCTTATGCCCGGGCCGGGCGACATCTGTCCGCACCATATCGCGGTGCTGGAGCGGCCTGCGCCGGACGGGCCTTTCGGCGGCAAGGGGCCGGGCGAGATGTGCGCCAACCCGGTCCTGCCGGCGGTCGCCAATGCGATATTCAACGCGGTCGGGGTGCGGATCGACGAACTGCCGATCAGCCCAGAAAAAATTCTGCGTGCGCTGAAGGCGCAGGGCGGCGCGAAGCCGCAGCCGAAATTCGGGTAAGGCGCATGGCGGTTCGCAGCAAGGTCGTCGGCATCGACAGTCCCGAGGCGCTCGCCGCGGCGTTGCGGTCTGCGTTCTATCTTGCCGACGATTCGCTGGCCACCGCCGCCTATCTGGCGCTCGCGCTGGGCAAGCCCCTTCTGCTTGAGGGCGCGCCGGGCGTCGGCAAGACGGAGGCCGCCAAGGCGATCGCCGGCGTGCTCGCGCGTGATCTCATCCGCCTGCAATGTTATGAGGGCATCGACGCCTCCGCCGCGCTCTATGAATGGAATTATCCTCGCCAGATGCTGGCGATCCGGCAGGCCGGCGACCAGGCGGTCGACATCTATCGCGACGAATTCCTGATCGAGCGCCCGATGCTGACGGCGTTGCGCTCGCCCGAACGCACGGTGCTGCTGATCGACGAAATCGATCGATCGGACCATGAATTCGAGGCCTTCCTGCTCGAATTCCTGTCCGACTTCTCGATCTCGATCCCGGAGCGCGGCACGTTGCGCGCCTATGAGCGGCCGGTCGTCATTCTCACCTCCAACCGCACGCGCGACCTGCACGAGGCGCTGCGGCGGCGCTGCGTCTATCACTGGATCGAGTATCCGGAGGCGCAGCGCGAGGCGCAGATCATCATGATGCGGGCGTCCAGCGTCGCGGAGGGCACCGCCCGCGCGGTCGTCAAGGCGGTCGGCGCGCTGCGGGCGGAGCCGCTGACCAAGCCGCCGGGGGTTGCCGAGTCGGTCGACTGGGCGGAGGCCGTGACGCTGCTGGCGCAGCGCGGCGCCCCCTGGCCGGAAGCGTTCAAGCGCTCGATCGGCGTCGCGCTCAAGGACGAGGAGGACATCGCGCATGTCGCCCCGCGCCTCGACCGCATGGTGCTGGAGGCTTTGGCATGAGCATGCCCGCGCCGCTGCCGCGCGCCGCGCGGCCATTCGTGACCTTCGGGACGCTGCTCCGGCGCAACGGATTCGCGGTCGCGCCCGAGCAAATCATGGCCTTCCTGTCGGCCGTGCGGCTGCTCGGGCCGCGGAGCATCGAGGACGTCCGACGCGCCGCGCATGCGACTTTCGCGCCGCAGCCGGAGCGGCGGGCGGATTTCGATGCGCTGTTCGACGCGCATTTCCTTGGCGAGACGGTCACCGCGCTGGAACAGGTCGAAACCGAGGACGACGAGCTGCGCGTGCAGGAGGACCGGCGCGGGAACTTCGAGCCGCTGGTTTCCGACGACGTCAACGAGGCGGGCGATGCGGCGACCGCGGCGGAAGTGCTGTCGGTGCGCCGCTTCACGCATGAGAACGAGGCCGATATCCTGCGCCGCTTTTCGCGCGCGCTGCCGGAACGCGTGCCGCAGCGGCGCGGCTACCGCATGCGTGCGGCGAAGCGCGGCCCCGGCGCCGATTTCCGCCGCACCCTGCGCGAGGCGATCCGCAACGACGGCGAAGTGATGCGGCTTCCCCGACTGAAGCGCAAGCCGCGCCAGCGCAACGTGCTGTTGCTGATCGACGTGTCCGGCTCCATGAAGGAGCGTACCGACGCGCATCTGCGCTTCGCGCATGCGCTGGCCGGCGCGGTCGACCGGATCGAGGTCTTCACCTTCGGCACGCGGCTGACGCGCGTGACGCGCGCGATCCGCATGAAGAACCGCGAGCAGGCGCTCGCCGCCGCGTCCACCGTCGTCGCGGACTGGGACGGCGGCACGCGCATCGGCGACGCGCTCAAGGCGTTTCTCTCGGTGCCGCGCTTTGCGGGCTATGCCCGTGGAGCGGTCACCCTGATCCTCTCCGACGGACTGGAGCGCGGCGACCACACGGACATGACCGAAGCGGTCGCGCGGCTGTCGGCACGCTCCTGGCGGGTCGCCTGGCTGACGCCGCTCGCGGCGGATCCGCGCTATGTGCCGGAGACGGCGGCGCTGAAATCGATCCTGCCCTACATCGACGATCTGGCCGACAGCAGCACGACCGAAAAACTCTGCGCCTATGTGCTCGGCCTGGCGCAGGCGAGGGCGGCATGACCGGCATCGTCGACGCGCATCATCATATCTGGCTGCAGGCCGATCTGCCGTGGCTGACGGGACCGATGCTGCCGCGCATCTTCGGCCCCTACGAGCCGATCCGCCGCGACTATCCGGTCGAGGAATTTCTGCAGGACATCGCGGGCTGCGGCATCGAGAAGTCGGTCTATGTGCAGGCGAACTGGGCCAGGGAGCGCTTCGAGGACGAGACCGCCTGGGTGCAGAAGACCGCGGACGAAAGCGGCTGGCCGCACGGCATCGTCGGCTATGCGGACTTCATGGCCGAGGACGTGCGCCCGCAGCTCGACCGGCTGACGAAATATCCGCTGATGCGCGGCGCGCGCATGCAACTGCACTGGCACGAAAATCCGATGTACCGCTTCGCAGCCAGCCCGGATCTCTGCCGCGATCCCCTTCTGCAAAGGAATGTCGCGCGGCTGAAGGATTACGGTCTGGTCTTCGACCTGCAGGTCTTCGCTCCCCAGATGCAGGGCGCCGCGGAACTCGCCGATGCCTGCCCCGACGTGACGTTCATCCTCCAGCATGCCGGCATGCTCGAGGACCTCTCGCCTGCGGGCCGCGAGGCCTGGCGCGAAGGCATGCGCATGCTGGCCAGGCGCCCCAATGTCTGTTCCAAGCTTTCCGCGCTCGGCACCTTCATCCATCGCAACGATGCGGACCACATCGCCTCCGTCGTGCGCGAGACCGTGTCGATCTTCGGCGCCGACCGCTGTCTGTACGGCTCGAACTTTCCGATCGAGAAGCTGTGGACCACCTATCCCGAGTTGATCGCGGCCTATCGCAAGGCGGCGGCGACGCTGTCCGCGCGCGATCAGCAGGCGATCTTCCGCGATACCGCGATGCGCGTTTACCGCTTGTGACACGAAACCAAGAAACACAGTGAGTTAAAGGGAGAGAACCATGCCGCTTGAAATCAAGATCCTCGACTACGGGGATATCGAGCTCGAATCGAGCTTCCTGGTGCTGGGGCGCGATTGCGGGCGCGTGCGGCGCGTCCTCACGCTCGGCTTCCTGATCACCGGCGGTCCGTGGCCGATCGTGGTCGATACCGGCTACCGGTCCAACCAGATCATGGAAACGCTGGGGATGCGCGGTCTGCAGTTCCACGAGAACATGATCGAGAACCAGCTTGCGCGCCACGGCGTGAAGATGGGCGACGTGCGCTTCGTGCTGCACACCCATCTGCATATCGATCACGCCGGCAAGGACGATTTGTTCCCGATGAACACCACCGTCGGCATCAATCGCCGCGAGCTGGAATATTCCGTGTCCGGCCTGATGCATCCGCAATATCCGGCGCCGGACATCAAGCATCTCGTGGACCGGCTGCACACGCGCCATGCGCTGCGGCTGTTCGACCTCGAAATCTCGGGGCCGGTCGAAATCTGCCCGGGGGTCTATGTCGAGGCGGCGGGCGCCCATACCGAGGGCTCGATGAACATCCATGTCCACACCGCCGAGGGCATCGCGACCATCTGCGGCGACGTGATCTACGACTTCAACGACCAGATCGTGGAACCCTTCCGCATCACGCAGGCCTTCGAGCCGCAGGTGACGGGCAACCACGGCACCTCCAAGCGCCAGGAGAAGGCCGCGATCAACAAGCTGCTCAGCACCTCGAAATTCCTGCTTCCCGTGCACGATCGGCCCGCCAAGATCGAGGGCGGGCAGGTGGTCGGGCGGCTGCAGGATTCGGTGCCGGGCCCGATCACACAATCGGTGCCGAAGCGCAACTGGTTCCCGGCGTGACGGTCGCGCCATGACCCACGTCGCGAACCGCAAGGAATTCGAGGACCTGATCGACCTCTATGCTCCGGTCGGTCAGGCCGGGACCGGCTTCACCTTCACCGAAGGGCCGATATGGCACCCGCGCGATCACTATCTCCTGTTTTCCGACATGCCTGCCGATGTGCGCCGGCGCTGGGATGCGCGCAACGGCACGCGCGAGGTGATGCGTCCGTCCAACAAATGCAACGGCATGACCTACGATGCCGAGCTGAACCTGATCGTGTGCGAGCACGCGACATCCTCGCTCGTGCGCGAGCGCCCGGACGGGCGGCGCGAGGTCATCGCCTCGCATTATGACGGCATGGAGCTGAACAGCCCGAACGACGTCTGCGTGCATTCGGACGGCTCGATCTATTTCTCGGACCCGTGGTACGGGCGCATGCCGGTCTATGGCGTCGAGCGGCCGCGCGTGCTCGGCTTCCAGGGCGTGTATCGCGTGCCGCCGGGCGGCGGACCGGTGCAGCTTCTGGTCGAGCGCGACGTCTTCGACCAGCCGAACGGGCTGTGCTTCTCACCCGACGAGAAGAAGCTCTATGTCAACGACACCGTGCAGGCGAATATCCGCGTGTTCGACGTGCAGCCCGACGGCTCGCTGGCGAACCGCATGCTGTTTGCCGGCGGGCTGAAGTCGGACCGCGAGCCCGGCCTGCCGGACGGCATGAAATGCGACTCGCGCGGCAATGTCTGGTGCACGGGACCGGGCGGCATCTGGGTTTATGCTCCGAATGGCGACCTGCTCGGCAAGGTTCGCATTCCAGAGCTGCCGGCCAACCTGCATTGGGGCGGCCCGGATTTCCAGACGCTGTTCGTCTGCGCGACGCATTCCGTCTACACCGTGCGCACCAAAGTGACGCCGCGCATGGAGCCCTTCATGCGGGCGGGCGCGGGCGTTTCCGTTTCGGCTGCGCCGTCCCCGGCGCATTCGCGTTCCGCGCCACCGCCTCCCTCCCGGACACCCGTGCAGGCAAGCGACGGCATGCGGCTCGATCCTTCCCGCTGCGCGCTCATCATTCAGGACATGCAGAACGATGTGGTGATGGACGGCGGCGCTTTCGCCTCGTCCGGCTCGCCCGCGCATTGCCGCGAGCAGAATGCGATCGCGAATATCCGCCGCCTTGCGGATGCCTGCCGCGCGCGCGGCGTGCCGGTGATCCATGTCTGGTTCCTGGTCGAGCCTGGCGCGCCCGGCGTCACCATGAACGCGCCGCTGTTCGAGGGGCTGTACGAGGCCAAGGCGATGGTGCGCGGCTCCTGGGGCTCCGCGCCCGTGCCGGGGCTGGAGCGGCAGCCGGGCGATCATGTGGTCGAGAAGGACCGCATGAGCGCCTGGGAAGGCACGAGGCTCGAGACCATCCTGAAGGCTCTCCGCCGCGACACCGTCATCGTCACCGGCGCGTGGACCAACATGTCGATCGAGCACACCGCGCGGACCGGCGCCGACAAGGGCTATTTCATGGTCGTGCCGGAGGATTCCTGCTCGACCATGAATGCCGACTGGCACAGGGCCTCCATCGAGTATGCGCTGCAGAACGTGTCCGCGGTGACCAAGACCGACGCGGTGATCGCGGCCTTGCGCTGACGCGGCCGCTTTGCGCTTGCGCGGCGGCCCGAAACCCCGGCAGGCCGGGCTGTCGCATGCGTCCTGCCGGCTTGCTCGACCGGAATCCACGGCGCATTTCTCCAACGATGGTGCGCGCCCGACCGGCTTGTGGTAGACGCCACCCGCAGCGGTCCCGTAGCTCAGCCGGATAGAGCAGCGGTTTCCTAAACCGAAGGTCGCAAGTTCGAGTCTTGCCGGGACCGCCAACGTTATCGAGGTCGATCAGCGCTTCTGCGTGCTGCGATGTTCCCGGTGCTGGCCTTCTTCGGCCCGCTTCCAGACGCTCGCCGCAACATCTCGCGGCGCTTGCCGCGTCATCGCTGTCGGAGCGCTGTGCCATCTCCGCGAGGGCAACGCCCGAAAGGCGCCCGCGATTGTCGTCCGGGGGCGGCATTCTTGCGCGCGGGCATGGCAGTGCTGATCATCACATGCTCCAACGACATCTCGCGCTTGTCCAGAGCAAGAGCCCAGCCTTTCGACGGGGGCAGGGAGGGGAGCGCGGCCCAATCGCAACGATAGCCGCGCTGTGTCATCGAAATGTCACCAATAGTCACTTTCTCCCGTGATTGATGCTGCGCAATTCCTTCGACGTCCATGCTCAAGCCCTCGCGCCGCCGGGCCCGCCCGTCGCTCCTGTGCCGGATCGCGCAAGGCTTTTTCGCACGGCGCGGACCGAAGTCGTGCACGACAGCGTTGCTGGCCGCGTGCGGTTCCGGCATGTCGGCCTTCTCGCCAGAGACGACCTCGTCCATGCGCTCGGCGCGGCGCTGAGGGCGCGGCGCGGCATCAGATCGGTCAAGGCAAGCAGCCTGACAGGTTCGATCCTCGTCGTGTCTGACACGCCCGTATCGGTCCGTCGCCTCGCCCGCATCATCGATGCCCTCGTGGCGGGCCAGACGCTGCAGCCGCGCCGGCGACCGCCCGCGAAAAGGCCGCTGTCGGCGGCAGTGGCGGCATTGGAGGGTCCAGTTGACGCAGCGGCGGCGCATGCCGCGCCGATCGAGGCCGTCGCGCACCGGCTGGGCTCACACCCGCTGGAAGGACTTTCCCCGGGAGAGGCCGCAAACCGGCTGGTCCGGTTCGGACGCAACGATCTCAAGCGCGCCGAACCCCGCTCGATCGCTGCGATCCTCGCCGATCAACTGACCAGCCTTCCGGTCGCGCTGTTGGGTGCGTCGGCGGCGCTATCGCTCGTGACCGGCGGGCTTGCCGATGCCGTCATCATCGCCGCCGTCGTCATCGTCAACGCCGCCATCGCGACGGCGACCGAAAGTCAGGCCGAGCGTACGATACTCGGTCTTTCCCGCTATTCGCCGCATCCGGTCGCCGTCCTGCGCGGCGGCAACCGCGCGCTGATCGACCCCGCAAACGTGGTGCCGGGCGACCTGCTGCTGCTGGAGCGCGGCATGCTGATTCCGGCCGATGCGCGTCTCATTGCCTGCGACGACCTCACCGTTAACGAGTCGGCGCTGACCGGCGAGGCCCTGCCGGTGCACAAGGATTCTCGGACCTTGCTGCCGCCGGAGACCGGCCTGTCGGACCGCTGCAACATGGTCTTTCGCGGCACGGCGATCACCGGCGGCTCGGGCACGGCTCTTGTCACCGCAACCGGCATGGAAACCGAAATAGGTCGCATTCAGGACCTGCTCGGCTCGCTGCGCCCGCCGGAGACGCCGATCCAGCGGCAGCTCGGCGAGGTCGAGCGGGAGCTCGTCGTCGTGAATGGCCTGATTTGCGGCGTGGTGTTCGGACTGGGAATGCTGCGGGGACAGGCGCTAGTTCCCGCGATCCGTGGCGCGATCTCGCTGGCGGTCGCGGCCATCCCGGAGGGGCTGCCCGCGGTCGCGACGACCACGCTTGCGCTGGGCATTCGCGACATGCGGCGGCACAACGTGCTGGTGCGCAAGATCGACGCCGTGGAGACGCTCGGAGCGATCGAGGTTATCGGCCTCGACAAGACCGGCACGCTGACCGAGAACCGCATGGCCGCCGCCGCCATTCATGCGGACGGACTCCTGCTCGCGACCGAAGGGGGGCGGATCGCGATGGAGGAGGGGAAGGTCGGTGCGGAAACCCGCGCGGTTGTGCGTCGCCTGCTGGAGGTAACGGCCCTGTGCAGCGAGGCGATCGTGCGGCCGGTGGCGAACGGCTATGAGATCGAGGGCACGCCCACCGAGAATGCGCTGATCGATGCAGCGATCGCGTTCGGGGTCGACGTGATCGATCTGCGGCGGTCGGCGCGCGTCATCGCGAGCGCTGCGCGAGGAGACGGGCGCAAACGCATGAGCACGCTGCATGAGAGAGACGACCGCAGCCGGCTATTATGCGTGAAGGGCGATCCCGTCGAAGTTCTCGACCGTTGCACGATGCGGCGCACGGCCGCGGGTCTGGCGCCGCTGGACGGCACGGCGCGCGCCGACATTCTCAGAGCCAACGAGCGGATGGCGGGTCAGGCGCTGCGTGTGCTCGGCGTCGCCGTCGGTGAGAATGGTGGCGATCCGCGCGATGAACGAGACCTGGTCTGGCTCGGCCTCGCGGGTCTCGCCAATCCGCTCCGACCGAAGGTCATGCCGGCGCTTGGGAAACTGCACCGGGCCGGCATACGCACGGTCATGATCACCGGCGACCAGAGTGCGACCGCGTTTGCGATCGCCCGCAAGCTGGATCTCGGCAATGGCGGTGAATTGAAAGTGCTCGAAGCAGGCCAGATCGCGGGACTCGCAACCGACGTGCTGGCCGCGCTCGCCGCACAGCCGCAAGTCTTCGCGCGCGTCAGCCCGGTGGACAAGCTGAACATCGTCAAGGCGTTGCAGACGAACGGGCGGATCGTCGCCATGACCGGCGACGGCATCAATGACGGCCCGGCTTTGCGGGCCGCCGATGTCGGCATTGCGATGGGCGGCGACGGCACAGACGTCGCGCGCGAGGTCGCCGATATCGTGCTTGCCGATGACGATCTGCAGGGCGTCATCGAGGCCATCCGGCTTGGCCGCGCGACCTACGCGAATATCCGGAAAGTTCTCCGCTATCTGGTCTCGACCAACGCCTCCGAGACCGCGGTGATGCTGGGCGCGGCTGTCTTCGGTGTCGGCGCGCCGCTCACGCCCATGCAACTCCTGTGGCTGAACCTCGCTTCCGATCCCTTGCCCGCGCTGGCGCTCGGCCTCGAGCCGCCCGAAGCGGACATACTCGACCGGCCGCCACACGATCCGCGCGCGCCGATCCTGAGCCTGAGCGATTTCCGGCATATCCTGCGGGAGGGCGCCGTGATGGGCGCGGCGGCCCTGTCCGGATATTTTCTGTCCGGCGGATCAGCCGGGGCCGCCCGCGCCAGCACGATCACGTTCCACGGCTTGACCTTCGCGCAATTGCTGCATGCTTTCTCAAGCCGCTCGCAGACGCGCGGTTTCCTCGCCGAGTTTGGTCGTGCTCCCAATCCGACACTTTATGCTGCGCTCGCCGCCTCCGCAGCGCTGCAGGTCGGAGCCCAGACCATACCGGCCGGGCGGCGGCTGCTTGGCCTCGTTCCCCTTCGTCCGCTGGACTTGCTGGGAATCGGCGCCGTCGCATTCGGCAGCACGCTTGTGAATGACGCCATCGGTTACTTGCTGCGCGAAGATCGCCGAAGCGCGGCCTGAAGGCCTGAGGAGATCGCATGTCGAGCGAAATGATCTTCACGTCGGAATCGGTTACGATGGGTCACCCTGACAAGCTCTGCGACCAGATCAGCGACGCCGCGATCGACGCCTTCCTCAGTCAGGACGCAGGCGCACGCGCGGTCGTGGAATGCGCGGCTGCAACCGGCGTCGTCTTTCTCGCGGCGCGCTTCGCGGCGCTGGCCAGCGTCGATCTGCCCGGGCTTGCGCGCAAGGTGATCGCCGATGCGGGCTATCTTGGCGACGGTTTCGACGCCCGCTCCTGCTCGATCCTGACCAGCTTCTCCGAATTGCCGCTGCAGATGCGTGAGCCGCCGCTTTTCGAACCGGATAACGCGGCCTTCGACCTCTTCCCGTCCCACGATCAGGCAAACGTGTTCGGCTATGCCTGTCGCGAAACACCCGAGCTGATGCCGCTGCCGGTCAGTCTTGCCCATCGCCTTGCACACGCCGTCGACAGCGCGCGGCGCGGCGGGCTTTCGTGGCTGTCGCCCGACGCCAAGACGCAGGTGTCGGTCGTCTATCGGGATTTCCAGCCGTTCCGCATTCACGGGATTGCGCTCACCGCAGCCATCGATCCGGATGCATCGCCAAAGGACGCCGAGCAACAATTGCGGGCAGTGGTGCTCGGCGCCCTGGCAGAAGGCGAACTGGAGCCGGATGAATCGACCCGCCTGTATATCAATGCCGCTGATCACTCCGAACTTGGCGGACCCGCCCGCCATGCCGGGCTGACCGGCCGCAAGAACGGGATCGACACCTATGGCGAGATCGCGCGGCAAAGCGGCGCGGCGCTGTCAGGCAAGGATCCTTCGCGCGTCGATCGCACCGGCGCCTACGCGGCGCGCCACGCGGCAAAGACGATTGTCGCGGCGAAACTTGCGCATCGCTGCGAAGTCCATCTCGCCTACGCGATCGGCCAGTCGCATCCCCTCAGCCTGTCGGTCGAGACCTTTGGAACCGGGCGCATGGACGACGATGCCCTTGCGAAACGTCTCGCCGCGATCCTCGACATGCGACCTGCAGCGATCACGCATCGCTTTGGATTGCGCACGCAGCCGGGCGCTTCCGTGGGCGGCTTCTATCGCCCGCTCGCGGTCTATGGGCATTTCGGACGCCCCGAACTCGACCTGCCGTGGGAGAAAACCGATCTCGCCGCGGCGCTGCTAAGTTGATCAACGCTATTCGGTCGATTCGGCCGGTCCGGCGACCGGCAGAATCCCCGCCAACGCTGCGGCATACCACGCGATCGTCATGGCGGGAGGCAGAACGCGGCCTTGCGCAAGCTGCCAGATTGAAAACAGCCCCAGCCCCAGCGCCACGACGATTTTCGGATCGATGGCGACGGCAGGCGGCGCAACGGGCAGGGAAACCGAATCGGCGATCGCGAATAGCCGTGCTTCCTCCGCTGCCACGCCGATGCGCGCAAGCGGAGCGGCATGATGGACGACGATGCTGCCGGTTAGCGGCCGCACGTCGACATGCGATACGCCGCGTATAGCCGAAAGACCGGTCG
Source organism: Pseudorhodoplanes sp. (assembly GCA_013388965.1). Lineage (GTDB taxonomy): Bacteria > Pseudomonadota > Alphaproteobacteria > Rhizobiales > Xanthobacteraceae > Pseudorhodoplanes. Next base: position 11,791 of record JACAEG010000152.1, read on the forward strand.
CAATCGAAGCAAAGAAGGCGCGGTCGCCGCTGCGCTCCTCGATCCGCAGGCGCGTGCGACCGGGAATGGCATGGACGGGCGTCGCAAGCGGAAGGGCGTCAGCCATTGGAAGAGGGCGTCGCGCGCGAACGCTTCACGGGGGATGTACGCTTGGCGGCGGCTCGCGTCGCCGCCGATTTGGCGGCGCCTTTTGCCTCGGCGGCCTTGGCCTGAGCCTCGGCAGCCGCCTTTTGCGCGGCCGCCATCGCGGCGGCGAAGATCTCCTGGGTCACCTCGGCTTTTGCCTCCGCATAGAGGTCCTCTGCCGCCTCGGCCGCCTTCGCGCCCTGGACTTGCGCCTCATGCATCGCAGCGAGAGCCGCCTTCAGCACGGCCTTGGCGACCGGCCGCGCCCGCTGCGCCACTTGCGGGTTCAGAAAGAGAACGGCCGCGGCGCCCGCGGCAGCACCGAACAGGAAGCTAAACGGATTCATGATTCACGACTCCAATGCCATTCCACGGTGTGAGCCTTGCACCACTTGTTTCATCTTAGCCGCAGGTGCGAAAGGTGTTGAAGTTACCTTGTATGCGCCTGAACATTCGTCGCCGTGCACTTCAAACTCAGCGTAATCTGGCGGTAACACGACTGTCACAAAAGTTTCATACTCGAGGTGGACGGCAATATTTCCAATAAAGGGCGAGTGCGCCTTGATTCATCGCAACGACGAGTCGAGGCGGGCATGCGATTTGCTTTTGCATGCTGCATCAATCGATCGACACGCTCATCCATCTGGGACCAACACCCAATCACACATCCGATCACAGGGTGAAAGTGAAGATCGATGACGTCAGCTTCTGGTACGGCGAGAAGCAGGCTCTCAAGCACGTCAACCTCGATATCTATGAGAAGGAGGTGACGGCCTTTCTCGGTCCGTCGGGTTGTGGAAAAACGACGCTTCTGCGCTGCCTAAACCGCACCAACGAAATCCTCGATGATGTGCGTATGGAAGGCCACATTCAGCTCGACGGTGTCGACATCTACGATCCCGATCTCGATCCGCCCTTGATACGCCGGCGCTTCGGCTGGATTGCCCAGCGGCCCAACCCGTTCCCGTGGTCCATCCGGACAAATGTGCTTTACGGCCCGAAAATCCAGGGCGTCGTCAACAATCGCGCGGAAGCCGAAGCGCTCCTGGAGCAATCGCTGCGAGCGGTGGGTTTGTGGGATGAAGTGAGGGACCGGCTCGATGATTCCGGCGCGGAGCTTTCAATCGGACAGCAGCAGCGGTTGTGCATTGCGCGTGCGATTGCGACCCATCCGGATGTGCTTCTGATGGACGAACCCTGTTCCGCGCTGGACCCCGTTGCGACAGCCATGATCGAGAATCTGATCGAGGAATTGCGGGCCCGCTACACGATCGTGATCATCACGCATAATTTGCAGCAGGCCGCGCGCATTGCCCAACGGGTCGCATTTTTTCATCTCGGCGAGCTCCTGGAGCTCGGCGATGCCGAGACCATCTTTGTCTCCCCAAAGAACCAGCGTTGTCAGGACTTCATCACCGGCCGCTATGGCTAAGCGCTGCCTTGGCAAAGACCATCCCCAAAACCGAGTATGCATATGGAACTGCCATCCTCCGAAACCCTTGATCGGGTGGCGCGCGCCTTGACCGCGCGCATAACCCAGGGCGTGTCACCGCACGCTCAGTCCGCTGCCTGGTTCGACTGGTTCTCGCATCTCAGCCGGGCGCCCGGGCGGCAGGCCGAACTTGCCTTGCAGGCCTATGTCTCAATTGCGCGCCTGCTGCGTTTCGCCGCCCGCCTTGCGACCAAGGGCGAGGCGGAGCCGCCATTCATCCCGCCGGAAACGGACCGGCGTTATGACGACCCGGCCTGGCAGCAATGGCCTTATGTCTTCTGGCAGCAAGCCGGCCTGGCGCAGGAGGAATGGTGGCGGAGCGCTACCCGCGAAGTCCGCGGCATGAACGCAAAGAATGCCGCGCGCGTCAATTTCGTGGTGCGGCAATTTCTCGATGTCATTTCTCCGTCCAACACACCGTGGCTGAATCCCGTCATCGTTGAGCGGACGTTTCGCGAAGCGGGTGCAAATCTGCTGCGTGGCCTGAAACATCTCACCGAGGATGCACTTTGTGTGCTGGCGCAGGAATCTCCGGCCCTGCCGAGTGAGTTTCAGATCGGAAAGAATGTTGCCGCCACGCCTGGCGAGGTCGTTTATCGAAACAGCGTGATGGAACTCATTCAATACAGCCCGACGACCGAGAATGTCGTCGCCCAGCCTGTGCTGATCGTGCCCGCCTGGATCATGAAATACTACGTCCTCGATCTGGACCCCGCTCGCTCGCTGGTGCGCTATCTGATCGAACGAGGCTTTACCGTGTTCCTGATCTCATGGCGGAATCCGACGACGGCCGATCGCGATCTTCCTTTCGACGCGTATCGCACGTCCGGCATCATGGCGGCCCTCGATGCGGCCAATGCGATTGTGCCCGGCCAGAAGGTGCATGCCTGCGGTTATTGCCTCGGCGGTACCCTGCTTGCGATTGCAGCGGCAACGATGGCGCGCGACGACGATCATCGCCTGGCGACCGTAACGCTTCTGGCCGCCCAGACCGACTTCAGCGAGGCTGGCGAACTGATGTTGTTCGTTGACGAAAGCCAGATCGCCTTTCTGGAAGACATGATGTGGGATCAGGGCGTTCTTGATACCCGCCAGATGAGTGACGCGTTTCGGGCCTTGCGCTCAAACGACCTCGTCTGGAGCAAGGTGACACGCGAGTATCTCCTGGGCGAGCGCGATGCGGCAACTGCACTCACGGCCTGGAACATGGACCAGACCAGAATGCCGTATCGCATGCATTCGCAATATCTGCGCGGGCTGTTTCTGGAAAACCGTTTGACCGCTGGCCGCTATGCGGTTGACGGCCGCGTGATTGCCCTCAAGGACATCCGCGTCCCGATGTTCGTCGTCGGAACGGAAACCGATCACATTGCACCGTGGCGATCGGTCTACAAGGTACATCTCTTCACTGACAACGAGTTGACCTTTGCATTGACCAAGGGCGGTCACAATGCCGGCATCGTATCGGAGCCTGGTCATCGCGGACGACATTACTTTGTCGCGACGCGACAACCGGGCGACCGCTATGTCGATTCGGAGACATGGCTCGGACGGGCCGAGCGCAAGGATGGATCCTGGTGGCCGGAATGGGCCTCATGGCTGGAGCGGCACAGCGCCGACGGGCGCGTTGCGCCGCCCTCGATGGGATCACCAGGGGATGGGTATGCGCCGCTCACCCCGGCTCCGGGGACATACGTCTATCAGCATTGACGGCACCTGGCTCGGGAGCGCTATCCCCAGATGCATTCTGGATTTCTCCTCGATTGAAGTGAGCCAGCCGCGCGCTCCAGCACAGTGCGATAGGCATAAAGAGAAGGAGCGTTGCGGATCTGCGGGCTTTGTTGCCGCGAGGGCCGCCCGCGCGACCTGGCGGTTTGCTTTTCTAGAGCACGATGAAGCTGGTGTGGGAGAGCGTGACGCCTGTGTCGAAGACGGCGATCTCGACATTGGCGGTGGCGGAGACGCCGTC
>JACAEG010000144.1 GCA_013388965.1 Pseudorhodoplanes sp.
CGGCCCGCCGCCGGGGGCCGGAAGCGCCGCCTGCTCGACCGCCAGCGGCCTTTCGGCTGCGGCGAGCGGGGCCTTGGTCAGCGTCTTGCAAAGCGATGCGAGCACACGCCGCATGTCATGGCGATGCACGACCATGTCGACCATGCCGTGCGCCTGCAGGAATTCCGCGCGCTGGAACCCGGCCGGCAATTTCTCGCGGATGGTCTGCTCGATCACGCGCGGGCCGGCAAAGCCGATCAGCGCGCCGGGCTCGGCAATGTGGATGTCGCCCAGCATCGCGTAGGAGGCGGTGACGCCGCCCGTGGTCGGGTTGGTGAGCACGACGATATAGGGCTTCCTCGCCTCGCGCAGCATCTGCACCGCGACCGTCGTGCGCGGCAATTGCATCAGCGAGAGAATGCCCTCCTGCATGCGCGCGCCGCCGGAGGCCGCGAACATGATGAAGGGCGTGCCACGCTCGGCGGCGTGCTGCAGCCCCTTCACCACCGCCTCGCCCGCCGCCATGCCGAGCGAGCCGCCCATGAAATCGAAATCCTGCACGCCGATCGTCACCGGCAGGCCCTCGAGCTTGCCAAAGCCGAGCTTGATCGCGTCATTGAGGTTGGTCTTGGCGCGCGCGTCCTTGAGTCGGTCGGTATAGCGGCGCTCGTCGCGGAACTTCAGCGGATCGACCTGCACTTCCGGCACCGAGATATCGAGCCAGGTCTCGCCGTCGAAGATCGACTTCATGCGCGCCACCGCGCCGAGGCGCATGTGGTAGTTCGAGCCCGGAATGACGAACTGGTTCGACTCGACGTCCTTGTAGAAGACGAGCTGTCCGGATTCCGGACACTTGATCCACAGATTTTCCGGCGTGTCCCGGCGGCTCAGCATCGAGCGGATTTTCGGGCGGACGACGTCGGTGATCCAGTTCATGCCAATTCAGCCTTCGGTTCGTGTCATGGCCCGGACGGGAGCGCTATTCCGCCGCCACGCGCCGCGCCGACCGCACACCCGCGGCAAGCGACGACACGAGATCGGTGACCGCAGAAACCGTCTTTGTTGTGGCACGGCCGTCCGCGTCGAGACTGGCCTTGAGGGCATCGACCAGCGCGGACCCGACCACAACCCCGTCGGCACCCTGCGCGATGGCGCGCGCGCGCTCGGCGTCGCGCACGCCGAAACCGACCGCGACCGGCAATTGCGTGTGCCGCTTGATGCGGGCGACCGCGTCCGATACGCGCACCACATTCGGCGCCGCCGTGCCGGTGATGCCCGTGATGGAGACATAGTAGACAAAGCCGGACGTGTTCCTGAGCACCGCGGGCAGGCGCTTGTCGTCGGTCGTCGGCGTCGCGAGGCGGATGAAATTCACGCCCGCACGCATCGCCGGCAGGCAAAGCTCGTCGTCTTCCTCCGGCGGCAGGTCCACCACGATCAGCCCATCGACTCCTGCGCCCTTGGCGTCGGCGAGAAAGCGATCCACACCATAGATATAGATGGGATTGTAATAGCCCATCAGGACGATCGGCGTCTCGTCGTCGCCCGTGCGGAAGCTGCGCACCATGTCGAGCGTCTTCCTGAGCGTGGCACCCGCCTTCAGCGCGCGCTGTGAGGACGCCTGGATCGCCGGGCCATCCGACATCGGGTCGGAGAACGGCATGCCAAGCTCGATCACGTCGGCGCCGGCGGCGGGCAGGTTCTTGAGAATTGCGAGCGAGGTGTCGAGATCGGGATCGCCGGCGGTGACGAAGGTCACGAGCGCGGCGCGGCCCTCCTCCTTGAGCGCGGCAAATCGGCGGTCGATGCGGGTGGTCATTCGACGGTTCCACCCAGATACTGCGCGACGCTCGCAAGGTCCTTGTCGCCGCGGCCTGAGAGATTGAGCACCATCAGGTGATCCCTCGGCTTCTTCGGCGCGAGCTCCAGCACCTTGGCGATCGCGTGCGCGGGCTCGAGCGCGGGTATGATGCCTTCGAGCTTCGAGCAGAGCTGCAGGGCCGCCACCGCCTCGTCGTCCGTCGCCGACAGATATTGCACGCGCTTCATGTCGTTGAGCCAGGCATGCTCGGGGCCGATGCCGGGATAGTCGAGACCGGCCGAGATCGAGTGCGCCTCCTTGATCTGGCCGTCGTCGTCCATCAGCAGATAGGTGCGGTTGCCGTGCAGCACGCCGGGGCGGCCGCCCGCGATCGAGGCTGCATGCAGGCCGGTCAGAAGCCCCTCGCCGGCCGCCTCGACGCCGTAAATCTCGATATCCTTGTCGTCGAGGAAGGGATGAAACAGTCCCATCGCGTTGGACCCGCCGCCGATGCAGGCGATCAGAGAATCCGGCAGCCGGCCTTCGGCCTCCATCATCTGCTCGCGCACCTCGCGCCCGATCACGCACTGGAAGTCGCGCACCATCATCGGATAGGGATGCGGCCCCGCGATCGTGCCGATGCAATAGAAGGTGTTCTCGACATTGGTGACCCAGTCGCGCAGCGCCTCGTTCATGGCGTCCTTGAGCGTCTTCGAGCCGGATTGCACGGGCCGCAATTCCGCGCCCAGCATCTTCATGCGGAACACGTTCGGCTTCTGCCGCTCGACGTCGAGCGCGCCCATATAGACGATGCATTCGAGCCCGAAGCGCGCGCAGAGCGTCGCGGTCGCAACCCCGTGCATGCCCGCGCCGGTCTCGGCGATGATGCGCTTCTTGCCCATGCGGCGCGCGAGCATGATCTGCCCGAGCACGTTGTTGACCTTGTGCGCGCCGGTATGATTCAGCTCCTCGCGCTTGAAATAGATTTTCGCCCCGCCGCCCGAAAGGCCGGAGGCCGTCTTCCGGCAATGTTCCGTCAGGCGCTCGGCAAAATAGAGCGCGCTCGGCCGCCCCACATAATGCTTGAGATAGCCGTCCATCTCCTGCTGGAAAGCGGGATCCGCCTTCGCCTGCGCGTAGGCCTGTTCGAGTTCGAGGATCAGCGGCATCAGCGTCTCGGCCACGAAGCGGCCGCCGAAAATGCCGAACTTGCCCGTCTCGTCCGGGCCGGTGCGGAAGGAATTGGGCTGCTGGATGGTCATGCGTCACTCGCAACGGCGTGGGCGGCGCGGCGCGCGGCCCTGATGAAATCCCTGATCCTGTCCGGGTCCTTCTCGCCCGGGCTGCTCTCCACCCCGGATGATACGTCGACGCCGGGCGCGCGGGTCACTGCCCAGGCC
>JACAEG010000182.1 GCA_013388965.1 Pseudorhodoplanes sp.
GTTCCAGCTCCCACGCCGCCGGGGTGGCCGACACGAAGACCGACTGCGGCCGCATCGCGTCCCATTCCTCGAACTTCAACGGGCGGTTGTCCATGCAACTGGGCAGCCGGAACCCGTGTTCGGCCAGCGTGAACTTGCGCCGGTAGTCGCCGCGGTACATGCCGCCGATCTGCGGCACCGAGACGTGGCTCTCGTCGGCGAAGACGATGGCGTTGTCGGGGATGTATTCGAAGAGGGTCGGGGGCGGCTCGCCGGGTTTCCGCCCCGTCAGGTAGCGCGAGTAGTTCTCGATGCCGGCGCAGGAGCCGGTCGCCTCCATCATTTCGAGGTCGAACAAGGTGCGCTGCTCCAGCCGCTGCGCCTCCAGGAGGCGTCCGGCGGCGGTAAGCTGCTCCAGCCGCCATTTCAATTCCGCCTTGATCGAGGACATGGCCTGCAGCAGCGTCGGGCGCGGCGTGACATAGTGCGAGTTGGCATAGACCTTCACGAATTTCAGCTCGTCGGTCTTGTGGCCGGTGAGCGGATCGAATTCCGCGATCTCCTCGACCTCGTCGCCGAACAGCGACACGCGCCAGGCGCGATCCTCGTAATGGGCGGGGAAGATTTCGATGGTGTCGCCGCGCACCCGGAAGGTGCCGCGCGTGAAATCCGCGGCGCGCTTGTATTGCAGGGCGACGAGGTCGGCGATCAGGCGGCGCTGGTCCACGCGGTCGCCCTTCCTGATGACGAAGGTCATCGCCGTATAGGTCTCGACCGAGCCGATACCGTAGATGCAGGAGACGGAGGCCACGATGATCACGTCGTCGCGCTCCAGCAGCGCGCGCGTGGCCGAATGGCGCATGCGGTCGATCTGCTCGTTGATCGAGGAATCTTTCTCGATATAGGTGTCGGTGCGCGGGACGTAGGCCTCCGGCTGATAGTAGTCGTAATAGGAGACAAAATACTCCACCGCGTTGTCGGGAAAGAAGCTCCTGAACTCGCCGTAGAGCTGCGCGGCCAGCGTCTTGTTGGGCGCGAGAATGAGCGCAGGGCGCTGCGTCGCCTCGATCACCTTGGCCATCGTGAAGGTCTTGCCGGAGCCGGTGACGCCCAGCAGCACCTGCGTGCGCTCGTTGCGCTTCATGCCCTCGACCAGCTCGGCGATCGCAGCCGGCTGGTCGCCCTTCGGCTCCATCTCGCTCCTGAGCACGAAGCGGATGCCGCCTTCGAGCTTTTCGGGCCGCGGCGGCCGATGCGGCACCCAGGTCTGCGCGCTGAATTCGGCGCGGCCCTCGCGCAGCAATGTCTCGAGCGCGGCGTTGCTGGCGGAAGCTCCGGTGACGCCGCGCGCCAGCTCGACGATTTCGTCTTTCTGCCTAGGCTCCTCGCTTTCCAGTCCCAGCTCCCTGGCCAGTGCCGGATCGAGCCCGGTCACGCTCGGGCCGGAAAACGGGTCGCGCGCGACATAGCCGCCCTGCGATGTCTCGCCGAAACCCCGCGGAATGGACTTGCGGGCAACGTGTTCGGCCGCGCGGTCGGCGCGCCGCTCGAAGGAATTGTCCGGCGGGGGCTGGATGCCGGTTCCCGAGCCGATGCCGGCGCGGCCCCTGGCAATGCCGGGGTTGAGCAGCGCGTCGAGCGCGGGATCGGGCGCAGGCGCCTCCGGCCGGTGCGCCTTGGCGCGCGTCGGTTTTGCGTAATCCTTGGGTTTTTTCGGCTTGTCGGGGGATTTGGCCATCGCAGCGAATATAGGGGAGTCGGATGGCGGGGAAAGGGCGGTGCGCGTCATCCGCCCTCGCTCCTGACAGGGGCGCTTGCGCGGCGAGGTTGATTTCACGCGCGCCTCCCCGCAATGAAGCGGAAAGCTCGCGAAGGAAGCCCGCATGGCGCATGGCCCGGCCGTCAACCGGCTCGTTCCCCCCGTCACTGAGAGCCGCGACCACGTGCTCGGGCCGGCGCATGCCGAAATCGAGCTGGTCGAATACGGCAGCTATGACTGCCCCTATTGCCGGCGCGCCAACGAGCGCATCGCGAGCATCCGCGACCAGCTCGGCGAGCGCATGCGCTACGTGTTCCGCCACAAGCCGATCGCCGGCAGTGCGCTCGCGCGGCGCGCCGCCGATCTCGCCGAATGCGCGGCGACGCAGAACCAGTTCTGGGAGGCGCATGTCAAATTGATGTCGCGCTCGCATGTGCTGACCGAGGACGACCTGCGCGCGGTCGCCGCCGATCTCGGCCTGGCCGAATATGCCGACCATCCCGATCACGCGAAACACAAGGTCGACGAGGATATCGAAAGCGCGAAAGCGAGCGGCGTGCATTACACGCCGACCTTCTTCATCAACGGGCGGCGCTATGACGGCGCCTGGGACGAGGCCTCGTTCTACGACGCGATGCTGGGCCGGCTCGGTCACCGCGTGCGCGCGGCCGCGCTCGATTTCGCGAGCTGGGCGCCCTCGACCGGCCTGCTGCTGCTGCTTGCGACCATCGCGGCGCTCGTCATCAGCAACTCGCCGCTGGGGGAGGCGGCCGAACATTTCTGGGAGCGCCCGTTCGGGCTCACCTACGGCGACGCGAGCTTCAGCATGTCGCTGCGGCACTGGATCAACGATGCCTTGCTGAGCGTGTTCTTCCTGGTGGTCGGGCTCGAGATCAAGCGCGAGTTCACCGTCGGACGTCTGGCCAGCCGGCGCTCGGCCGCGCTCCCGGTTGCCGGCGCGATCGGCGGCATGGCAGCGCCCGCGCTCATCTATCTTCTCATCATTCCCGCCGGCCCCTGGCAGCACGGCTGGGGCGTGCCGATGGCGACCGACACCGCCTTCGCGGTCGCGCTGATCGCGATGATGGGGCGGCGCGTTCCGGTCGAGCTGCGCATCTTCCTGACCGCCGCGACGATCGTCGACGACATCGGCGCGATCGCGGTGATCGCGCTTTTCTACAGCGCCGAGATCGACCTCGGGTACCTGGCCGCCGCCGCCGCGATCGTCGTCGGTCTGGCCGCGCTGAACTACGCACGGGTGTACCGCGTTGCGCCGTACCTGCTGCTCGGCATCGCGCTCTGGGTGTGCGTGCACGGCGCAGGCCTGCACGCCACGCTTGCGGGCGTGATCCTCGCGCTCTTCATCCCGACGCGGCCGCCGCCGGACCTCAGGGCGCTGATGACGCAGGCCAACGCACTCGTCATGGAAGAGGCTCGTCACGGCGATGAGGTGCTGCGGCACGGGCCCTCGATCCCGGTCCTGCGGGCACTCGAGGCGATCCACGACCGCGTGGAATCGCCCGCGGACCGGATGCTGCGCCGTATGGCGCCTCACTCGAGTTACTTCGTGCTGCCGATTTTCGCGCTCGCCAATGCAGGCGTCGTGATCGCCCCGGAGGTCGTCGCCGGTCACGAGCCCCTGATGCTCGCGATCGGCAGCGGACTCGTGATCGGCAAGCCGCTCGGCATGGCGTTGTTCTGCGCGCTGGCAGTCGCCTGCGGCCTCGCGCACAAGCCTGCCGAGTACAAC
>JACAEG010000071.1 GCA_013388965.1 Pseudorhodoplanes sp.
ATTTCCTTTTCGGCCGGACCTGTCGTAGAGGGACGGCCGAACCGTCATTGGCGCATTGCACTTGTCCATGTTTCTCGATCTGCTTCAGAATCTATCGCTCCTGCCGATCTTTGCCGCGTCGGTCGCTCTGACCTTGCTGATGACCTGGGCAACGCTGTTCGCGGTGCGGAGATTCTGGCGCCGGTGGGCGGAGGCGGGAGAGCCCGCAACGGTCAAGGACGTGCTCGTCACCGTGACCAGCGCCATGTTCGCGCTGATGATGGCCTTCACCGCGGCGGGCATCTGGAACGATACGCTGCAGGCACGCAATGCCGTGCAGCGCGAGGCGCAGGCGCTCGAAAACGTGCTTGCGCTGGCGACAGGCTTTCCCGAGGACGTGACGAGGCGCGTCCGCGACGATATCCGACGCTATTCGCGCCTCGTCGTCGAGCGCGACTGGCCGGCAATGGGCCACAAGCTCAACATGGACGACCAGGCTTTCGTCGGAACGGACCGCGTGCTGGTCGACCTGATCGATCTCGTGTCGGCCGAAGCGGAGAAAGGCTCGCCGTCGCCGGTGGCGCTGACGGCTTTGAACCAGCTGTTCGAGGCGCGCAGCGCAAGGCTTCTCCGGCTGACCCTGTCCGATAGCGGCGTGTCCAATGCCCAATGGATCTCGATGGTGCTTCTGTTTGCCTGTGCGCTGGCGCTGACGGCGATCGTGCACAATCAGAATTACCGCGGTCAGATGGTCGCGACCCACCTCTATGCACTGGCGAGCGCCGCTGCATTCTTTGTCGTGCTGGCGCACGACCGTCCGTTCGCCGGCGGCATCGCCATCAAGCCGACGCCGTTGCTGCTGCTTGCGACCAGGACGGACGCGGCCGCCGCGTCCGGACCCGGCATGGCCGACGCCGCGCCGCAGCGCTGACGCATCAATCCACGATGCTGGCGCTGTAGGTCGATAGCGCGAGACCCATGTCGATCGCGACATACTTGTCGAGCGTCTTGATCATGCGGCCCTTTTCGTGCGGGCTCAGGGTCGTCGCCACGATCACATTGACCATCTCGATCTTCATCGCCATGTAGCCTGCGACATACCACAGCGGATCGAGCGCGATGTCGCGATGGCGGATGCCGATGCGGCGCACGCTGTTGGCGTAGTGCTCGTCGAAGGCCGAGCCGAACAATGCGGCCCAATGCTCGGCCTGCCGCACCTTCAGGCGCTCTACGGTTCCCTGATTGATGCGCGGCATGATCTGCGCGTCGTGGACCCTGGCATAGAAGTCGTCGATGATGCGGTCCGCATGCGGTGCAATCAATTGCCAGAGCAGGCGTGCAAGGGACTTTTCGCCCTCGCCAATTCCGACGAAGGACAACGGCTGTTGCAGGCTGGGCCTCTCGGTGCGTGTGTCAGTGAACATGGCGCAGGTTGCGCAGGCGATGGACTCAAGGCCGATCGGGACATGACGATCGGTCGGCCGCACCGCTTCCCGCACGCATCCCACTGCGTTGCCCGGATCGAAAGCGGGTGCCGACAATTCATTTTGAATTTGAATCGTTAAAGCTGCGCTATCCCGACTTGATGCAGGATCGTAATGCAGGATAAGCGCCGGCGATGACCGATCGTCAGGGCGCGAGCGTTTTGAGTTTCGTGGTCGCGATATAGAGGGAAAGCGCGGCCGCATTCGACACGTTGAGGCTCTTGATGTCGCCCGGCAGGTCGAGACGCGCCACGACATCGCAGGTTTGCCGAGTCAATTGCCGCAGGCCCTTGCCTTCGGCGCCGAGCACAAGCGCGAGCGGGGCGCGCAGGGCGGCATCCGCAAGGTCGCTTTCGCCCTCGCTGTCGAGCCCGACCAGCAGGAAGCCGCGCTCCTTCAGGGCCGCCATGCCGCGGGCGAGATTCTGCACCGTGACGATCGGCACGAGGTCGAGCGCGCCGGACGCGGATTTCGCCAGCACGCCGGTGGCTTCCGGCGAATGCCGCGCGGTGGTGACCAGCGCCTTGACCGCGAAGGCCGCCGCGCTGCGCAGGATCGCGCCGACATTGTGCGGGTCGGTGATCTGGTCGAGCACCAGCACGATCCCCTCGGGCGCGAGGTCTTCGAGCACGGGCGCCTCCAGCGGGTCGGCCTCGGCGAGGAGGCCGTTATGCACCGCCTCCGGCCCGAGTCTGCGGGCGATGTCGTCGGGCCGGACCAGTTCGTGCTGGCGGGGAAGCGCGATGCCGTCCTCCGCGAGGCGGCGCGCCGCATTCTCGGTGACCCAGAGCTTGCGGATTGTCCGCGCCGGATTGGCGAGCGCGGCCACCACCGTGTGCCAGCCGTAGAGAAAGACGGGGCCGTCGCGGTGGACGCGCCGCCCGGCCTGGAACCGGCGCGGGCCGGGGGCAAAACGCGGCCGCTCGCCGCCCCGCCCGGGGCGGGTATTCCTGCCTTGGCGCTCGCGCATCGGGAGATTTCCGGTTTCCGATTGACTTGAAGGGGTAGGGCCACCATAACGCGGGCCGCGCCGAATGCCGCCCCGGAAACGCAATATATAAGCGTAGCCGGCGGGCAACGGCCCGGCCCAGGCTGGAGGGGTGCCCGAGTGGCTAAAGGGGACGGACTGTAAATCCGTTGGCTTAGCCTACGTTGGTTCGAATCCAACCCCCTCCACCACTTCCCGCCGGGACGGCGGCCGATACAGCAAGGTCGGCGATGCGGGCCGGAGACCGGCGCACCCGTTCACAGGACTGTCATTGCGAAGTCGCGGAGTCTTCGCCTCCCTCAACAGGAAATCGCGCGCGACGGGGTTAAATTCCGGTCGGGCGCGCCAGGAGGATTCACATGACTCCCGTTTCGCTCAACCGCCGCAGCCTCCTTGCCGCCGGCGAGTCCTTTCTGGTGGCCGGCGGCGTGACCGCGCTCCTCATGGCCGCCCGCGCTCAGGGGCTCGCGCCGACCCCTTCGATGCCGGGAGGGGCCAACAACTACCGCAAGGGTGCGCCGCTCGTGGACCGGATCGGCAAGGGCGGCTTCTGGATGAGCGGCACCGTGCGCCGCGCCGGTGATGGCGCCCCGCTGGCCGGGCAGCGCATCCAGATCTGGGCGCACACGGTCGAGGGTGAGGAGCACGAACCGCAAAGTCATGGTGCCACGCTGACCGACAAGAACGGAGTGTTCAGGCTCGAAACGCCGCAGATCATTCCGGTCTTCGGCCAGCCGCACGGCCATCTCGCCTACGACAGCGGTGAATTCCAGACCGTGTTTCTGCGGCCCGTGATGCGCAGCGCAAAAGACAAGAGCCTCGAGGCGCATTTCGTCCTGCAGCCGGTCTGACCCGGTCGGGAAGGAAGGGATGATTTCGGCGCGGGTGAGCCTGATCTGGGCCGCGCGTGCGCTTGTCATTTGCGCGCCGATCGTGGCCGCTGCGGCGAGCCCGCTGCTCGCGTGGCGCGATGCGGTGTACATCGTCGCCGGATTCGCCCGAGGACATCCTTGGCCCCGAGATTATTCATCCCCTTTTCATCGGCAAAACAGGCCCTCGCCGCGCCATCCGGGCCATATTTCTGGACGTATATGCCAAACTGCCCGCGAAAAACCGCTTCCTGTGCTTCTGGATTTCTGAGATATTCTCCGGATTTAGTGGCGGGGCCGAGCGCATCGTAGCGCCCGCCGCTTTCGATCCCGGCGATTGCCTCAGAGAAGATTGGATCGAGAAGCGCCATGTGGCATGTCTTTCAATTGTCTATCGTGCTGGCCGTCATGTTTTCGAACGTCCGATACGATTGGGCACACGGGACAAGTAATCTTGCCGTTGCGGTCGTCGCGGTTTTTGCGGCGTGGATCGCAACAGCAATGCTTTCTGCTGCGATGGACTTAGCGCGACGGCTCAAGCAACTGCTGTCTATCGGCAATAAGCGCGTTCAATAGACCGGCCTGGCGTGGGTTAAGATTGCCGAGCAATCCCGCCGCCGCCTGATTCCCGAGATATGCACGACCCGCGCGAGACGTTGCAGCCCGGCCTGCAGCGCGGGGGCAAGAATGCCGGCAGCAAATCCGAGCGCGCCACCAATCCCGGTAGAAGCCGGGTCGCCATACTGGCTCGGCGGCGCGCTGGTCGTGGCGGTGGCGGTCCATGTCGGCGGCCTCTGGATCACCAGTCCGCCGGACATGATCGACGCTCTCGTCTTCGCGTCCCCGACGCCGTTCTCGCCCTTCGGGGTCACGGCCATGTGGGCCATATTCGCCGTCGCGCTGCTGGCGGCGCTCCGTCGGCGTCTCGGACTGCGGCCGCGAAGCTGGCGCATCGCCCATATGACGCTCGCCGTTGTCATCGTCGCAGGGAGCGTGGTGCATGCCATGCTGGTCGAGGGAACGATGGAGTTTGTTTCGAAGACGGCCCTTTGCGTGCTCGTCCTTGTGGCCGCGGCAAAGGTCATGGTGGACCGGCGGGTGTGGAGGAGGGGAGCCTCGCCGGCCGCGGAGCCCCCTGCGCGGCGTTGACCGGGCACGAGGGACGGCGACAGCGATTCCGCCGCCCGGCTCGATCCGGTCCCGGGCGGCGCAAAGGCCTGAATTCGAGCGTCCTGCGATGATGGTGGACAACCGCCGATTTTGGTGTAGTGGAAGCGCGCTCCGGCCGCCGCCGCGACCTTGATCGAGGCGGGATGGTCCCGGGGCGCGTTGCGAGCGGCCGCCGGGATCTGTTCAATGGCCCGGCGGATGCGGGTGTAGCTCAATGGTAGAGCAGAAGCCTTCCAAGCTTACGACGAGGGTTCGATTCCCTTCACCCGCTCCAGCCGCCCTTTTCCGGACGGATTGCGAGGCTTCGGCCTGATTTGCGCCGGGTCCGGGCCGTCGGGCGCATCGCGGGCCGATGGCGTGATGGCTGTCACACTTCGCATGCGGGCGGCAAACCGATCCGCCCGGCCGCGCGACATACGGATGTTCGACACGGTTGCGCGTACGGACGATCCGCCCCGGCGGGATCCAGGAGTGTAGCTCAAGGGCCAGAGCACCGGCTTTCCAAGGCCGGGGGTGAGGGTTCAAGTCCCTTCCGCTCCTGCCACCGGCCCCACAACCGATCTCTCATTCCGTCATCCCGAGGTGCCCGGCACCAAAGCGCGTCGAAGACGCGCGCGGAACGCGCTTGTCGCGTCTCGCACCTCAGGGGCGCCGGCGATGGACTTGAAGGAACCCCGCTTGCGGATCAATGCACCGAGCCGATGAATTGCTGCAATTCGGCCGTGCGTGGCGCCGCGAACAGCTCCTTCGGCGGGCCGACCTCGTGCACCTTGCCGAGATGCATGAACACGAGCTTGGTGCCGACATCGCGCGCGAAGCGCATCTCGTGCGTCACCAGGATGAGCGTGATGCCCTCGCGCGCGAGCTGCTCGACCACGCGCAGCACCTCGTTGACCAGTTCGGGATCGAGCGCGGAAGTGATCTCGTCGCACAAGAGCACGTTCGGCCGCATCGCGAGCGCACGCGCGATCGCGACGCGCTGCTGCTGGCCGCCGGAGAGCTGGGACGGGTAGTTGTTGGCCTTGTCGGACAGCCCGACCTTGGCGAGCGTCTCCTCGGCCAGCAGTTTGGCTTCGTGGTTGTTGGCCTTGTTCACCACCTTCGGTGCCAGCATCACGTTCTCGGCCGCGGTCAGGTGCGGGAACAGATTGAATTGCTGGAACACCATGCCGACGTTGCGGCGGAGGTCCCGCAGCTTCTTCTCCTTGCGGGCGTCCCCGACATTCATGCCGTCGACCACGATCGAGCCTTCGTCGTAGGTCTCGAGCCTGTTGATGCAGCGAAGCAGCGTGCTCTTGCCCGAGCCCGACTTGCCGATGATCGCGACCACGTCGCCGCGCTCGACATCGACGGAGACGCCGCGCAGAACCTCGACCGGACCGAAACTCTTTCTCACATCCTTGATGTCAACGAGCGGCATGGAGCTGCCTTTCGAGCCTGTGGGCGTACCAGGAAAGGGGGAAGCAGAGGCAGAAATAGATCAGCGCGACCAGCGAATAGACGAGGAACGGCCGGAAGGTCGCGTTGTTGAGCATGGTGCCGGCCTTGGTCAGGTCGACGAAGCCGATGATGGAGGCGAGCGCGGTGCCCTTGATGACCTGCACCGAGAAGCCGACCGTCGGGGCGATCGCGATGCGGAAGGCCTGCGGCAGGATCACGTAGCGCATCTGCTCGATATAGTTGAAGGCGAGCGACTCCGAGGCTTCCCACTGGCCCTTCGGGATCGATTCGACGCAGCCGCGCCAGATTTCGGTGAGGAAGGCCGAGGTCCAGAAGGTGAGCGCGAGCGAGGCCGCGATCCACGGGCTCACCTCGACGCCGAGCAGCGCGACCCCGAAGAAGAAGAGGAAGAGCTGGATCAGCAGCGGCGTGCCCTGGAAGAACTCGATATAGGCCTTGGTGGCGAGCGTCAGCCAGCCGATGCCGGACGTCCGCGCGAACAGCAGCGCGAGCCCAACGATCCCGCCGCAGACAAAGGCGACGAGCGAGAGCGCGATCGTCCAGCGCGTCGCCAGCAGCAGGTTGGAGAGGATGACCCAGAAGGAGAAGTCGTTCATCGCTCACGCCTTCGGAAAGGCCAAGCGGCCGATGCCGCGCAGGAGCGCGCGCGCGCCGATGGAGAGCAGGAGATAGAGCAGGCCGACGACGAGATAGACCTCGAAGGCGCGGAAGTTGCGCGACTGGATGTAGTTGGCTGCGTAGGTCAGGTCTTCCGCAGAAATCTGCGACACCACCGACGAACCCAGCATCACGATGATGATCTGCGAGGACAGAGCGGGGTAGATTTTCTGGAACGCCTGCTTGAGCACGACGTAATGCAGAATCTGCAGGCGGCTCATCGCGAGACTCTCGCCCGCCTCGATATGTCCCTTGGGCACGGCCTGGATGCCGGCGCGGATGATCTCGGTGGAATAGG
>JACAEG010000145.1 GCA_013388965.1 Pseudorhodoplanes sp.
GCGCGCTCCACGCCGTCGCCCATCGCGGCGACTTCGCGCCGGATCGCCTGTCCGACGGTCACGATCGCTTCGTTGGCGAAATTCTCCGGCTCGCCGAGTCGCATCGCGACTTCCGTCATCGATTGCGCGATCAGGCGCAATTCGCGGGCGCGGCTGAGCAACAGCGCAATCACGAAGAACAGGACCACCGGAAGGACGACGACGGCGCTCAGGATGAGCAGCGCGGCCGCGACATCCTGCGCGCCGCGGGCGTCGGGCAGGAAGGCGGGGGCGATGACGGCCACGGCCGCCATCCAGAACAGGGCGAAGAAGGCGGCCCAGAGGTAGGTGCGGCGCGACCCCCGGGTCTGCAGATTCTGCAGCATGTCGCCGACGCGCTGGCGGTCGTCGTTGGCCGGGGGATGCGGGATATCGTCCTCCAGCCGGCCGCGCGGGCCGTAAAGCTCCTCGTCGAGCCTCGGCGCGCGGGGGCGCTCGAAGCCTGCGGTGTCGAGATCGTTGGCGGGGGCGGGGCGGGCGCCGAGACGGGCCCGGCGGGGGCCGCGGCTGCCGGCGGACGGCGCGACGGCGCTGTCTCTGACGCTCAGGGCCTCCTGGATGGCCGACATGGCCTCTTCGGTCGGATCGATCGCCTTTTTCGGGGGATTAGCCATTACCGTTACCGCCTCACTTTGACTCAAACTCGACCGAAACAGCCGCGCAACGCATGACATTCAGGGCCGCATCATGCGCGGTCAGGCAATTTTCCCGGACAGAGAGCTTGGATTCGACACACGGCAGGCGATCATGCCCCCCGTCATGCCATTCTAGCGGTTCGGCACCACAAAAAGAACCGAGGCGTTAAGGACTTTAACGTCATCGTTAACGGTTTGGTTACTATGTCGCGCCGCGGTCACGCCGGGCATTCCCACTCCCCGTCCGCGCGCAGAATTCGCACGTATTGCGGCGCGGTTGGGGCAGGGGTGGGGCAAAGTCGCCATTTTCCGGGCGTTGCCCGCCCCAACCCGCACCGGCGTGCGGAACCGGGGCCGCCCGTAAGCATTTCATTAACCGCGACCGTGGTTCGCTTCGGCCAGCGACCCACAGTTTTACCGGCCTTTGGTCGCTACCGGGCCAAAGTTGCCCGCTAGTGGGACCGCAGAGTCCCCGGGAGCGCGTTCATGATCGACTTGTCGCCGGATCTTCTGGACCAGGTGGCCTCGCCGCCGCTGTCTCCGTCCGAGCCTGCGATCGACCGGGATCATCTCTACCGGATGACGCTGGGCGAGCGTCGGCTGGAATGCGAGGTCCTGACCCTGTTCGACCGTCAGGCCGATCTGCTGATCGGGCGCATCCGCTCGGACGATCCGGATGTGGCGGCTGCTGCGGCGCATACGCTGAAGGGCTCGGCCCAGAGCATCGGCGCGTGGCAGGTGGTGCGTGCGGCGGAAGCGATCGAGACCGCGGCCGCCGAAGAAGCCTGCCTGCGGGACGGCGTGGCGGCGCTCGAGGCCGCGCTGCGAGACGTCCGCGCCGCGATCGCCGCGTTCATGCGCGCGCACTGATCGATTCCGGAAACAGAGGAGCCCGGCCGCGCCCGCACTGGCATTGTGCGGCGTGACCTTATATACGAGGCCACCCGTCCGGGGACGACGCCGCTCTCCTTACATCGCCCGCATCAATGCCTAAGATTATTTTCATCGATTCCGGCAACACCAGCCGCACGGTCGACGCCGAGGTCGGCTCGACCGTCATGGAAA
Source organism: Pseudorhodoplanes sp. (assembly GCA_013388965.1). Lineage (GTDB taxonomy): Bacteria > Pseudomonadota > Alphaproteobacteria > Rhizobiales > Xanthobacteraceae > Pseudorhodoplanes. The sequence goes on from JACAEG010000145.1 coordinate 1,740, forward strand.
ATGCCATCCGCAACTCCATTCCCGGCATCGAGGCCGAATGCGGCGGCGCCTGCGCCTGCGCGACCTGCCACGTCTATGTCGACGAAGCCTGGCTGGAAAAGACCGGCGGGCCCTCTCCGATGGAAGAGGATATGCTCGATTTCGGCTTTGACGTGCGGCCCAATTCGCGCCTGTCCTGCCAGATCAAGGTTACAGAGGAACTCGACGGCCTGGTCGTCCGCACGCCCGAACGGCAGGCCTGAGCGGCGGCATCCCACCGGCAAGAGCTGACATGAGCGAACCGATCAAGACCGACGTTCTCATCATCGGCGCGGGACCCTGCGGGCTGTTCGCGGTCTTCGAACTCGGCCTGCTCGACATGAAGGCGCATCTCGTCGACATCCTCGACAAGATCGGCGGGCAATGCGCCGAGCTCTATCCGGAGAAGCCGATCTACGACATTCCCGGCATTCCCTTCGTCACCGGCGACGGCCTCACCAAGGCGCTGCTCGAGCAGATCAAGCCGTTCGGTCCGACCTTCCATCTGCAGGACATGGTGACGACCATCGAGAAGATCGGCGACCCGCTGTTCAGGGTCGCGACCGAGCAGGGCAAGGTTTTCGAGACCAAGGTCGTCGTGGTGGCCGCCGGCGGCGGCTCGTTCCAGCCCAAGCGTCCGCCGATCCCCGGCGTCGAAGCCTATGAGGAGAAGTCGGTCTTCTATGCCGTGCGCCAGATGGAGAAATTCCGCGGCAAGCGCGTCCTGATCGTCGGCGGCGGCGACAGCGCGCTCGACTGGACGCTCAATCTCGCTCCGATCGCGAGCCACCTGACCCTGCTGCATCGCCGCCAGGATTTTCGCGCCGCTCCCGACAGCGTCAACAAGATGATGGCGCTGGTGGCCGAAGGGAAGATCGACTTCGTGCTGGGCCAGGTGACGGAACTGCAAGGCAAGGACGGCCAGGTCGCGTGCGCGATCGTCAGGCGCAACGACAATTCGGTCTTCAATATCGCCTGCGATGCCATCCTGCCGTTCTTCGGCTTGACCATGAAGCTCGGCCCGGTGGCCAACTGGGGGCTGAGCCTCAAGGACGACCTGATCGAGGTCGAGACCGCGAGCTTCGAGACCAGTGTGCCGGGCATCTTCGCCATCGGCGACATCAACACCTATCCGGGCAAGCTGAAGCTGATCCTGTGCGGCTTTCACGAAGGCGCGCTGATGGCGCAGAAGGCGCACCGTTACGTGTATCCGGACAAGAAGCTGACCTTCCAGTACACGACCTCGTCCACGAGCCTGCAGAAGAAGCTCGGCGTGGCGTAAGCGGATCGCTCTGACATTTTTGTGAGAGTCCTGTTCCTGCGGGCGATGAACGTCAGCCTGCAGGTACGCACCCACGCATTCCCAAGAAAAAAAGGAGTGCAGGAAAATGGGACTTTACGAACGCTATATCGGCCCGCGCCTGATCAACGCGCTGTGTTCCCAGGGGAACATCACCGAGGAGCGGCGCCATGTCGTTCCGCAGGCGCACGGCGTCGTTCTCGAGGTCGGTATCGGCACCGGCCTGAACGTGCACCTCTACGATCCGGCCAGGGTCGAATGCGTCATCGGCGTCGACCCGGGCGAGAATTTTCTCCGCCTCGGCGCACGATGCATCGCCGCGTCGCGCGTGCCGGTGACGGTGTTGAGAGCGCCGGCGGAAGCCATTCCGCTCGACGACAATTCCGTCGACACGGTGGTGCTGACCTACACGCTCTGCTCGGTCGCGGATCCGGCGCAGGCGCTGCGCGAAATGCGCCGCGTGCTCAAGCCCGAAGGCAGGCTTCTGTTCCTGGAGCATGGCCGCGCCGACGACGCGAATGTCGCGCGCTGGCAGGATCGCCTGAATGGCGTGTGGCGGATCATCGGCTGCGGCTGCAATCTCAACCGCGACACGACCGCGCTGCTGCGCGAGGCGGGCTTCGACATACAGGCCGTCGAGCGCTTCTATCTGGACGGCTCGCCGCGGCCGGTCGGCTTCCACTGCCGCGGAGTCGCAACGGCAGCGTAGCCAGGGCGGCGTAACGGAAATGCCCTCACCGATTGCGAGACTTGATCCGCGCACCCTGCGGGCGGCTCGAGAGCGCACCGCCGCGCATGGCACGCGAATGCGGCAGCGGCGGCGATTGCCGCTTCTGTTTGCGACTTAACCCATGAGAATCCCTGATCATTTCCATCAAAACAATCCGTTCGAAGAATCCTCCAGAGCCTCCCATATCCGCGAACATGCCGGCCAGGCCGGACACCCATCATCGCGCGTCGCCGCTGGCGAAATCGCCCGCGCGCCGGTGCGCCACCATGCGTTTTTCAGGAGATGACGATGACAACAATCACCCATGCTGCGCGCATGCCCGTCGCGCCCAGCAATGTCGATGTGATGGTCACGGCCGCGCAATGGCCCTGGCTCGTCACGGCTATTCGCAAGGCGATTGAGGCCTTCCGTGCGGAGTGGCAGCGGCGGCGGACACTGCGCGAGTTGCAGGAGCTTGACGACCGCATGCTCGCGGATGTCGGTTTGACCCGCGGTCAGGTCGGCTATCCCGCGAGAGACGGGCTTGTGTCCGCGTTCGCATTGGAAGTGGCCGATCCCATCCGGGATAGCGCGGCGTGGCGACGATACTGGGATGCGGGGCGGCCGGGTCTTCGATAACCGGGTTCCGGCGCAAGCCGCATAGGCGGCAGGGCGAATGCCGCGCGCCGACGATCTACTGTGTCGTCTGTGCGCCGGGCGCCTGCAGCGGCGGCAGCGGCTCGGCGCGCACGGAAGGCGGCGCCGGCAGATCGAGCGCGGCCCGCAACGCCGGCAGGGCTGCGTCGGCCATCGCGGCATGGCCCTCCGCCGTCGGGTGAATGGCCCCGCCATAGACCGCGCTGGTGGCGCCCCAGGTCGCGTCGTGCAGGTCGCTCGGTTGCAGCACCGACGAAATGCCCTCGGGGAAAGTCATGGCGGTGAAATAGACATCGTTGGCGGTGCGGATCCAGCGGGCGCGGGGCGCGTAGGGACGGAAATCCCGCGCCCGGAAATTGCACCGCATCGGGTCGATTGCTGCATCCGCAGGATTGCTCTCGAAGCTTTCGCCCTTCTCCGAGAAGCATTCGCGGTCGAAGGGCGGATCGTCCTCCCCGCGCGCGCAAAATCCGTGATTGGCGAACGCCTCCTGGTGGGAATCCACGAAGGTCATCCGCTCGTTGACCGTGTCCTTGCACTTGCCGTCCTCGCAGGTTGCGAGCGCGCGCAATTTCGGCAGGAATTTGCGATTGACGAATTCGGAGGCCTGGCGCACCCGCACCGCATCGACGTTGAAGGCGGGATGCACGTCGAAGCCGCCTCGGCCGCCCGGACAGGTTGCCCCGCCGGCCTCGGCCGGATTGGCATAGGTCGTAAAGACGACGCGCCCGAGATTGCCGCCCATGAGAGGCTTGAGCGCGGCGCGCAGTTTCGCGAAGTTGGGCGGCAAGTTCCTGTCCAGCATCTGCTGGGCATCGGCGAGGCTGATGAGCAGGCCGCCCTTCTCGAACAGCAATCTCTCCGTCGCCGACTCGACGATGACATCGCCGACGATGCCCGAAAACCAGATGTCGTTGGCGCCCACGGTCAGCAGAATGGCATCCAGGCCTCTCTGCGCATTGGTCCGTTGCGCATTGGCGAGCGCCTGCCTGAGCTGGACGATCTGAGGCGGCGACGTCGAGGGGCAGCTTCCGGTCGGCGGGCATTCGCGCGCGCGCTGCGAATCGAAGAACCCCGTCTCGATGCTGGCAGACGAACAGGCGATCGGCAGGAAGGTGACCGCGGTCTGGGTCTGCTCCACCGCAAGCGCGAGCGCCGTGCGCAACTGATAGCCGTAAAGCGAGCGGTGGCAGGCCGCATTCCACCAGCGCGCGTTCAGCTTCGCCCAGTCCTGCGCGGAATTGCCGAACGATGACGCCAATCCGGCGTCGCAGGCCTTGCTGCCGCGGAATCCGGCGCGTCCGGGGCGGAAATATTCGCTGGTCGCGCCGCCGAGAAAGCGGCGGAAGCAGAAGCCGCCGTCGTCGAGCGCGACCGGCTTGTCGGGATTTCCCTCGCCCGCCGCAATCGAGTCGCCGAGCCCGGCGATCAGCAGATCGCGGACCGCGACGTCGGTTGTGATCCGCTGCGCCGTGCCGTCCGGCAATCCGATATCGACGCCGACGCGGGTCGGCGCTCCGTAGCGCACGCGCACCCTCACTTCTTCCGCGCAGGGCGCAGTGATCTCGCGGACCGGGCCCTCGCCGTCGCTGAAGCTCCAGGCGCAGGCCATGCCGGGCGCGACCGGAACCGCCACGGCAAGGCCGATGCGGTGATCGGAGGGAGACAGGAAATTCTCGCGCTCGCCGTCGCGCTGGCAGGTTTCCGGCAGGCGCCCGGAATAGTCGATGCAGAGATTCTCGACCATGTCGCGGGCCCAGCCGCGGCCGTCGGTGGCGCGCGCCAGCCGCCGCTCGGCGCCGAGCACGCCGTCGCCGCGCATCGACGAGACATGGCGCAGGAAATCGGCCTCGTTGCGGAACAGGCGGAAGCGGTTCTTGACCTCCCATTCGATGCGGAAAGATGCAGCACTCGCCGTGCCGGCATTGGGCGCGGCCGGCGTCCCGCCGGATTGGGCGAAGGCCGGTGAGATCAGCACAAGCCAAAGCAGGGAAGCGAAAAGGTCCCGAAGCCGCGGACGCATGGAAATCCCGATGAAGGCAGAACGGCATACCGAGTAGCATGCCGGTTTGGGCGGAAATAAGGGCTTTTGGCGTTCGGGATCGGTCTAGCGTGGGTCTGTGACAAATCGCCGGGCGGCGGTCGGCGCGGGTGGCGCGTGGCGCGCACTGGCCGGCAACGGCCGATGTCTTGCGGAGGTTGCGACGATGGCCTCAGTGCCGCGCTGCGAGGCGCTGCTCGAGAACCTTGACGTCCTGCAATTCGAGGAATTGAACCGCGAACCCTTCGCGAAACTGGCGCACGACCCGGCCGACCGCTTTTCCGATCGCAAGCGGCGTCCCGATCTCGGGAACGTAGTCGGCCGACACCGCAATGCCGGATTCTGACATATCGATGACGAAGCAGCCGAGAATCGAGCCGTCGGCCAGCATGATCGTGGAATGCGGATTTTGCGGGACGATCCGCTTGTGCTTGCGATCGTCGGCCACGGCATCGTTCTTGTTCCTGATCAGCCAGTCGATCTTGCGCGCGAATCTGTCGCGCTCCTCGTCGGTGGCCGCAATCGTCATGCTGAAGCCGCGATCCATGACACGGACAATGCGGCCCTTTAACGTTCCGAACTCGTCGAAATGGGAGATCACCCGTTCGCCCATGACGCCTTTCACCGGGACGGCGAGTGTCACGGAAAGCGGTGAAATATTGACGGCCCGGCAGGCGAATTGGCGCCGGTCGCCGTTGACGTCGCGCTTGTTGGCCAGCACATAGCGGCCGGGCATGCTGACGACCATGCGCGCGTCGCGGGCAGGCGACGTGAGCTCGACGATATCGTCGTGTAGTGCGGCCAGCGGCATGAATGCGGTCTCTTCAGAACGTTTACGTACGCAAAAAATTTCAAGACTTCGCGTGCGGGGCGGCGTAAATTTTACGGATTGTTCCACGACGTTGTTATTTGCCTGCCCGTCCGTTAGGCAACTATCAACCTTGGGTCAGCGAAAAGACTCCCATGTTCATCAATTTCTTTACCGAATTGAAATCGGCCGGCGTGCCGGTCACGCTGCGCGAATACCTGACCTTGATGGAGGCGATGGAAAGGAACCTCGCCGGACGCAAGGTGGAGGATTTCTACTATCTCTCCCGCGCGGCCCTGGTGAAGGACGAGCGCAATCTCGACAAGTTCGACCGCGTGTTTGGCCACGTGTTCAAGGGCCTCGAGCTGATGGAGGAGGCGCTGGCCGCCGAAATTCCGGCCGAGTGGCTGAAGAAGCTCGCGGAGAAATACCTCACCGACGAGGAGAAGAAGCAGATCGAGGCGATGGGCGGCCTCGACAAGCTGCTCGAGACCTTGAAGAAGCGCCTGCAGGAGCAGAAGGGCCGCCATCAGGGCGGCTCGAAATGGATTGGCACCGCCGGCACATCTCCCTACGGCGCCTATGGCTACAATCCGGAAGGCATCCGCATCGGCCAGGACGGCAACCGCAATTTCCGCGCGGTGAAGGTCTGGGACAAGCGCGAGTTCAGGGATTTCGACGATCAGGTCGAGCTTGGCACCCGCAACATCAAGGTGGCGCTGCGGCGCCTGCGCAAATTCGCCCGCACCGGCTCGGCCGAAGAACTCGATCTCGACGGCACCATCAAGGGCACCGCGCACAAGGGCTATCTCGACATCCACATGCGGCCGGAGCGGCACAATGCGGTGAAGGTGCTGCTGTTCTTCGACGTCGGCGGCTCGATGGACTGGCACATCAGGGCGACCGAGGAATTGTTCTCGGCGGCGCGCGCCGAATTCAAGCACATGGAGCATTTCTACTTCCACAATTGCCTCTACGAGCGCGTGTGGAAGGAGAACAGGCGGCGCCATCAGGAAACCACGCCGACCTTCGACGTGATGCACACCTATCCGCACGACTACAAGGTTATCTTCGTCGGCGACGCCTCGATGTCGCCCTACGAGATCATGCATCCCGGCGGCTCGGTCGAGCATTTCAACGAGGAGGCGGGGGCGGTGTGGATGGAGCGCATCACGCGCACCTATCCGGCCTGCGTGTGGCTCAATCCCGTCCCGGAGCACGAATGGGATTACACGCACTCCATCCGCATGATGCGCCAGCTCATGGGCAACCGGATGTACCCGCTGACGCTCGAGGGGCTCGACAAGGCGATGAGGGAGCTGGTGCGGTGAGTTTCTAATTGCTGTGCATATTTGTTAGAATGATTTGATGACCAAGCTTCTCCAGAAGGCCTTTGAGCAGGCCAGCGAGCTTCCCGAGGATCAGCAAGATGCGGCCGCCGGAGCCCTGTAGGACTATCTCGACCACATGCAGGGCTTGCGCCTGACAGACGAACAGGTGGCCGAAGTCCGCCGGCGTCTCGCTGATCCAAGTCCGAATTTGTTGAGTCTGGACGACGTCAAGGAACGGTTGGCCCAGCTCGGGAAATGAAGGTCGTTTTCAACGAGCGAGCCATCGAGGATCTTGGAAGCATCTACCTTTTTATCGCTGCCGACAGCCCGCAGACCGCACGCGCGGTTGTGGATCGCATCGTTGCGAGCGTCGAGCGTCTGGCCAATTTTCCGGAAATGGCTTGCAAAGGGCGAGCAGATGGAACGCGCGAGTGGGTGGTTCCGCGCTGCCTTACATCGCCGTCTATACGCTCGTGCATGAGCGCGACGAAATTGTCGTGACCGGCATATTCCATGGAGCGCGCAACAGCGACCCCGCGTGATACGCCGCTATCTCCTCACCCAATCCTCTCCCACCTTCTCGTAGCTGCGCTTCACCGCCGCCCAGGCGATGCGGAAGGCGCGCTCTTCCCGGTCCGCTTCGCCCGCATGCGCGGCGAAGGCGTGATTGAAGGCCTCGCGAAAGATATCCTGCGCGTGGGCGGGCAGGTGATGGCGCACGGACGGCGGCAGGTCGGCGTTGCTGGCATAGGGCATGATGGCGGCCTCCGGGGAGGCCGCCATCATATACGCTCATGTCATGACATGCAGGTCGCAAGCGGCTCAAACGGGGCTCGCCGTACGGGGGGCGCGTCCTTGCAGCGCGCGGCAGGCGGCCGCATCGGTCCGCATCATCCGGAGGCGCGGATGGCGTCGTCGCTGCCGCTGTGGCGATGGCAGCGGGGAAGGCGCGAAGACGACGCATCGAAACATCCGGCTGTCCCCGCTGCTACGATCCCTCGCGCGGCCTCTTGATGGACGTCGTGCCGAAACTCTCGATCACCTGCGATGCCTGCTGCGACGTCACGAACGTCAAGAAGGCGCGCGCCAGCGGCGTTACCGTTGCCTCCCGCCAGATCAGCGCGAGATTGACGCGGCTGGGATAGCCGGCGTCGGTCGGATGATGTCCGTCGATCCGCAATACGGTATATCGCCGCTCCAGCGTGCGGGTGAACGGCCCGAAGCCGATCGCGCCGGGCGTGTTCCTGACTGATTCCATTGCCTCCTGCGTCGTGAGCGCGGTGTTGGCGCGGTCGGTAATGACGAGATCGCGCCAGCGCGGCATGGTCGCGCGCAGCACGGTCAGCGTGCTGTCGCCTTCCTCGCGAGCGACGACGCGCACGCGCAGGTCGGCGCCGCCGACCCGGCTCCAGTTGGTGATGCGGCCGGCATAGATGTCGGCGAGCTGCCCGTTGGTCAGGCCGGTCACACCGGCGCTCGGATGGACGTAGAAGGCGCTCGGCAGAATGGCGAAGGGCTCGTAATTGATGCCGGCGGCCGCTTCCGCGTCGGTGAGGATGCGCGCCACCCGCCCGAGCACGGCCTCGCCGCGCGCGACCGCCTCGATACCGGCGGTCGAGCCGATGCTCGGAGGGACGAAGACCTTGGCCTGCGGATTATTGCGCATGAACGATGCCGCCAGCGCGCGCAGCATGTCGACGCCGTCGCCCGTGCCGACGATCGTCAGTGTCTGCCCGAAGGCGGGCGCCATCGTCATTGCCAGAAGCGTGAGAGACGCGGCCAGCCGGCGCGCGCTCCTGAAACCGAACGTCATGGCGACCTCCAGGAGCGCGGGACGTCGCGCGCCCGAATCGCTGCGATCATAGCCGCTCGTTGCGTCTCGTAGAACCTGCGGTTCCAGCAACCCCGGCGGAGCCCGCGATGCCCTTTCGAATCGGAATTTCGCCCCTATACTTGGCGTGTCGATAACAACCGAAAGGAGGTGATCCAGTGTCTCATTGTCTATCGCCGCGTTCGCCGGCACATGCGACCTGGCTCCTCGCGTCCTGTGAGGTCCGCGCCGCGTGATGCGACGCTGAAGTGGTCGTCGCAGGGCGTGCGACTGCATGGCCTGCGGCCGGACCGCGGTTTGACAATGGAAGGGCCGTCCGCAAGGGCGGCCCTTCTTGTTTTTGACTGGCGCTTGCGCCCCGATCGCGACAAAAGGCAGCCCATGTCCGCCCCCATCGTCATCTATGTCGACGCCGATGCCTGCCCGGTGAAGAACGAGGTCTACAAGGTCGCCGCGCGGCATGGACTCAAGGTGTTCGTCGTCGCCAACAGCTTCATCGCCGTGCCGCGCGATCCGATGATCGAGCGCGTCGTGGTGCGGGCCGGCATGGACGAGGCCGACAACTGGATCGCCGCGCGCGCCGGGCGCGGCGCGATTGTGGTCACGGCCGATATTCCGCTCGCCGGCCGCGTTGTGAAGACGGGCGGCAAGGCGATCGCGCCCGACGGAAGGGAATTCTCGGAGGATTCGATCGGCATGACGCTCGCGACGCGCAACCTGATGGACGAACTGCGCTCGGCCGGCGCGGTCACCTCCGGGCCGAAGCCGTTCTCGCCGCGGGCGCGCTCGGAATTCCTGTCGGCGCTCGAGCGCGCCATCGTGCGGCTCAGGCGCGAGGGCTTCGGCGGCGCCGCAGATCGGTGATTTCATTCCGAAGGCTTGCCAAATCCGGTTCGGGGGTCATGATCCCGCCATGTCCGGCTTGTTGGATTTCCGCCGTCTGCCGTTTCGCGAGGCGGCTGGAACCGGAACGGCGAAGAAGGGTTGTTCAGCCATGCCCCTGTGCTCGCGGCCCAACGAACAGATTCGCAATCTTCTGGATCTCGCCAGGCGGCTTGGCGTGCTGGCGGATAGCGAGTCGGCAGGCGACCTCGACCTGGTCTCGGCGGTCCGTATTTGTGCGGACTGTTCGTGCGGCGAGACCTGCCGCGACTGGCTTGCGAACGCGCCCCGCAAGCTCAAGCAGCCGCCGAGTTTCTGCCCCGACGCGCTGCCATTGGCGCGCGCGAAAGCCGCGCTCGCTTAAATTTTGCGCTATTCCGCCGCCTGCGCGAAGCTTGCGCCGGACGCCCTGGCATTGATCGGCACGCCCTGCGTAACCAGCAGTGCGCGCAAATCCATGATGAAGGGCAGGATTTCCTGGTTCCAGTCCGCGCCCTGCGCATCCCAGGCGCGCTGCTCCATCTCGACGGCGAAGCGGTCCTCGGTGAACACGGACTCGGTAAAATAGCGGATGACCGGCCAGAACGCCGTCAGCAGGAAGGCGAACCTGTCGGGCTTGCGGATGCTCAAGAATCCGAAGGTCTGGTGCGTGCGCTGCTCGCGGTCGAGCGGCACGTAGTCCGACCACAGATCGAGCACATTCTCGTCGTCCTCCGGACGGCGCAATTGCAGCGTCTGGTAGGGATAGCGCGTCGTCACCGTCATGATGTCGAACTTCTCGTTCGCCGGGTCGTCCTGCTCGCCGCCGAGCATGATCTTGGCGCCGAGCGGGGCCTCGCCCTCGGTCAGCTCGAACTTGTATTTGGCCTCGACGAGGCCGTCGGCCCTGCGCGATTCCAGAAGCGTCGGCTTCACGCGCTTGAGCCAGCGCCGGTGCAGGAACTGATGGTTCATGTCCATCAGGTTCTCGTGCATGAACGAATAGTGGCAATTGACCTTGCGCGTGAAGAACATCGTCTTGTGCGTCGGCGCGTCGACTTCCGGCAGATCCGGGAAGGGGACCTGATCGGCGAGCGCGATATCGCCGGGAAAGACGAAAATCAGGCCATAGGCCTCGCGGCAGGGATAGGGACGGACGCCGCGAGGGCGCTGCGCGTCCTTCGGCAGGTATGGAATGGCGCAGCGGCCCTCGGCATTGAAAGACCAGGCGTGGTAGCAGCATTTCACCACTTCACCCGCCACCACGCCGCAGCTCAGCGGCATCTGGCGATGCGAGCAGCGGTCCTCGAGAGCGAAGACCTTGCCGCTTTCGGTGCGCACCAGGACGATGGGGTCCCCTGCAAAGGACACGCCCAGCGTCTTTCCCTTCTTCAGGTCCTTCGCGACCGCCAGCGGATGCCAGTAATTCGGATGAAGCCCGATGCGGCGCAGGTCCGGCGCGTTGCCGGTCCGCTCGTCAGCCAAGGTCCCGTGCATTGCGTTCGCCCCTTCATCGACATGCGATCGGTCGGCTTGGCCGACCGTCTATCGTATGTCGTTCAATCCCCGGCGGCGGTTTATCGTCATCATTCCAATGCGAACTGGCAAGCCGATCATGCAGGCATTCCGCTGCGTCTTGCACACGCCGGTTCTGTTGAAAGGCATGGTTGAAACGCCGATTGCCGGGACGGGCCCGGCCACCAGGAACACGGATTGGATGTGCAGCGGTTACGAACGCCGCTCGGCTGTCCAGGAACCGGAACATTCGCCGGCCTTCCAGGTGCCGCCGCCATTCGTGCCGTCGAGCTTCCCGGAACCGAGCGCGCTCTGCTGGCCGCGGCTCACCCTCACGACGATCGCGCCATCGGTCTTGACGTGGCCGCTGACGGTGAAGTCGGCCTGGCCGGCATAGCTGACGGCGCCGTTGTCGATCTGCACGCCGTAGCGGTAGCCCCGGTCGCAGGTGCCTTTTTCCGTGATGATCAGAACGCTCCATTTACCGTCGAACGACTTTGCGGTCGCGGCGGCCGCCGGAGCGGAGGCGGCGGGCAGGGCGGACAGCGCGAGCACACCGAAAGCCGCGGCCGCACACATGGAATGACGAATTGAAAGCATTGCCAGATCCCCTGTCTCGTGGGCGGCCGGTGCTTCTGCCCGGCTTTTCGCCCTGTTCAATGACGCCGGCCTTATGTCGGGCCGAACCTCAGCCAGGTTCATGGCTATCGGAAATCCGTTGACTTTTTCTTTCCATGTGAATAAAGTCCTAGACGGTCCGATCCTGCTTTGTCGCGGAAGGCAGGGGTAGGACCGACATCCCGGTCCGGTCCGCGGCCTGCCCGGGATTGTCTGGTGGAGCGCCGGGCGGCGCCGCGTCCCCCCTCGGGGGCCCCCCCCCCCGCCCGAAA
>JACAEG010000088.1 GCA_013388965.1 Pseudorhodoplanes sp.
CGCCAGCCTCGAGCCGATCCGGCTGGCGCTCGACCAGATCGAGCAGGCCATCGGCCGCGAGGGCATGACCGACGCCACCTTGATGCAGACGCGCGCCAGCCTCGAGCCCTTGCGCGACGATCTGCGCGCGGCAACCGAGAATTTCGAGGGCCGCCTCGCCGACGTGGACACGCGGCTGAAGCAGCTCGGGGAGTCGCCGAAGGCCGGCGCGCCGCCGGAGGAGCCGACGATCGCGGCCGAGCGCGCCCGCCTGACGCAGCGCCACGCCGAGGTGGATGGCGCGCTCAAGCAGGCGCGGCTGCTGACATTGCGCGCCAACGACCTCGCCGACCGCATCACCGATCGCCGCCGCGACCTCTTCACGCGGCAATTGTTTGCCCGCACCTCCAGCGTGCTCGATCCCGCTTTCCTCAGTCAGGCGGCGAATGCGATGCCCGACGAATTGCGCAGCGTCGTGTTTCTTGCGCAGTCGTGGTGGAGCTATGCGCGCGACAACGGCGGCTATGCCGGCATGGGCGCCGCAGCGGCCGTGCTGCTGGCGATCGCCGTTGGCACAATCCTGCTGCTGCGCTGGCTCAATTCGCTGAATTTGCGCCCCGCCATTCTTGGCACGCGGTTCTCGAAAGCCTTCTTTGCGCTGATGACGCTGCTGCGCATCGCGATTCTTGCGCCTGCCGCGGTCGGGGTGGTCGTGTTCGTGCTCGACGGCTTCGATCTTCTGCCGATCCGCATCCGCGAAATCCTGCTGGGCCTCGTTGCGGCGGCGGCCTTTGCCAGCCTGGGCCGTGGCGTGGCGATCGGCCTGTTCGCGCCCGGGGAGCCGGACCGCCGTCTGATCGCGATTGCCGAAGACACTGCAAGCCGGATGGCGAGCCATCTCATCGTCGCGGCGCGCGTGCTCGGTGCCGTCGTTTTCTTCAATGTCTTCCAGCGCGCGATCGTGGGGCCGGTGTCTTTGACGGTTGCCGCGAGTGGAATCCTGGCAATCGTCATTGCGGCGCTGCTCGCGCATCTGCTGTTCCGGATCGGGCGCGCGCAATCCCCGGACGACGAGGTGAGCCGCGCGCACTGGCTGCGGGGCGCGGGCTGGATTCTCGTGATCGGCATCGTTGCCGCGCTGGTCACCGGCTATGTCGGGTTCGCGGCATTCCTCGCCGGCCGCTTTCTGATCGCGCTCGGGGCGCTTGGCGCGCTCTATATTCTCCTCGTCTTCACCGATACGCTGTTCACCGAAGTGCTGACGGCCAACACCGCCCGGGGCCGCGCGGTCGCGCATTTCTTCGGCCTGAAGCCGCGCAGCATCGAGCTTGTCGGCGTCGTATTGTCCGCGATCCTGCGTCTCGTTCTCATCCTGGTGGCGCTGCTGCCGCTGCTCGGACCCTGGGGCGTGTTCGCCGCCGATTTCATCGGTGTCGTGCGGGAGGCGACCTTCGGCATCCGCATCGGCGAGTTCACGCTGTCGCTGACCGGCATTCTCACGACCCTGGCGCTGGTCCTGATCGGCGTGCTGGCGACGCGCGCCGCGCAGGGCTGGGTGCGCACGCAATTCCTGCCGCGCACAAGCCTCGATCCCGGATTGCAGAATTCGGTCGGAACGATCTTCGGCTATGTCTGCATCATCGCAGTCATCGCCGCGGCCCTGGCCTCGCTCGGCATCGATCTGCAGAAGATCACGCTGGTCGCCGGCGCGCTGTCGATCGGCATCGGCTTCGGCCTGCAGGCTGTGGTGTCGAACTTCATCTCCGGTCTCATCCTGCTCGCCGAGCGGCCGATCCGGGTCGGCGACATCATCAACGTCAAGGGCGAGGAAGGCACGGTGCGTCGCATCCATGTGCGCGCGACCGAGATCGAGACCGCCGACCGGGCGAGCGTCATCATCCCGAATTCCGAGCTCATCACCGGCGTGGTCAAGAACTGGACGCACGCCAATACGCTGTCGCGCATTCTGCTGAAGGTCGGCGTGGCCTATGACAGCGACATGGAAAAGGTGCGGAACATCCTGATCGATATCACGGGCAGCCACCCGCAAGTGCTGCCATCCCCGGCGCCGGCCGTGCTGCTGACGGCGCTCGGCGACAATGCCGTTCATTTCGAGGTCTATGCCGTGGTGCGCAATCTGGCCGACGGCGGGGCGGTCAAGAGCGACATCTATTTTGCGATGCTGACGCGGTTCCGCGAGGAGGGGATCGCGATTCCGTCGCCGCAGCGCGAATTGATCCTGCGCGGGGAGGCGGCCGCTCTGGCAACACCGGTCAGGGCTGCCGCGCGCAAGTGACGGCACGGAGAGGCGAGCGATCTTCACCCTTCGGTCATTTTTGTGCGGTCATTGTCGGGGCGATTCGGGACGGAAAAATGGGGCGTCGATTTCTTCAAGCGGGTCTGCTGGCCGGCATGGCCGCGCTCGTCGCGAGCTGCGCGGGGGACTATATGCCGTCGTCGCAGCCGAGCTTCTATCGCAGCATGGCACAACCCGGCGCGGAACTGGACGCGGCGGCCGCCGCGTCGATGATTTCCGGCTTTCGCGCCAATAACGGGCTCGGCCCGGTGACGCTCGACCCGCAATTGATGAAAATGGCGGAGCAGCAGTCGCGCGCCATGGTCGCGCGCGACAAGCTCGACCACGATGTCGGCGGTGCGTTCAAGGAACGGCTGCGCAAATCGGGTTTCGAGGCCGCCTCGGCGGTGGAGAATATCGGCGCGGGCTATCATACGCTCGCGGAGGCTTTTTCCGGCTGGCGCGATTCGCCCGGCCATCGCGCCAACATGCTACACCGGAATGCGAGCCGCATGGGGATCGCGGCCGTCTATGCGCCCAACACCAAGTACAAGGTGTTCTGGACGCTCATCATGGCGGCCCCGGGCTAGCGCCTGCTGCTTACAAGTCTCGGATTTTTCACGCAGTCATCGATGCTGGCCGTGCGTGCCGCCATGCATTGCCTGAACGACGCATAGGCGCAGGTCACCGTCCCCGCGTCGGAATCGCGCAGACAATACCGCGAATAAAGAGACGGATCCTTCTGGGCGAGCGCGCCCGTCGCGCAAAGGCTTCCGCCCAGCAGAACCGTTAACAGGATCTTGGTCTTCATGAGCCTTCCTCACGTTTGCTGACGGTCAACACCGGACCGGTAGCGACGTTCCATGGTAGCATAATGGAACCCGGTCCGCCGCGGCCGGGTTCGACCATCCCCGCCGGCGACGGCGCGCCCCGGGAAATGCCAATGCGCCATCAGGATTCCAGCCATGCAGAAGCCCATGCCGGGACGCGACGACGACCGCCCCACCGAGGACGATATCCAGCGCGAGAAGCTCGGCCCGCGCGGCGTGCCGGGGGAGCCCGATCCCGCCCGCATGACTCCGCAGAGCAAGAAGGACACGCCGGAAGTCGGCGAGTTCGACGGGCACGTGGCCTGAGGTTCTCCCCGACATTGCCGGGTCACGCCGCATGCGCGGCGGCCCGGCAATGGTGACGATTTACGGCCGCATCACGTCCGTGCCCGCCGCTGCGGGCTTCGGATAGGGCAGGTCGCTGACCAGCTTTGCACCCGGCCTGGTGTCCGCGAACAGCGCGTTGAGGTCGATGGTCAGATAGTTGGTGCGGTTGTTGTAGTCGGCAATCATCAGCTTGTTGTTGGTGAGGTCCTTGAGGACCACCCACTGCGTATAGTCGGAGACGGTCTTGCCGTCCGGCGTGCGCGACTGCGCGATGCCGACCGGGATGTCCACGTTGTTGAGAATGTGACCCATCACCTGGATCGCCTCGACCGCGTTCTTCGGCTGGGGCACGCCGTGCCGCAGCAGCGTGGCGCGCACGAAACGCGATGGCGGCGTGTAGTCGCCCGGCAGTCCGATGAGTCCGCCGCCCTGGCCGAGCTCGGTCACGTTCGCGGAGCCGATATCGCGCTCCGACACGCCGATGGTCGACAGGCTCAGATAGTTGCGGATGTTGTTGAGATGCCAGTCGTAGGTCGGCGCATTGGTCAGCACATGTGCCGTGTTGTCATGGATCTTCACGTCGCCGCCGACATATTCGACGACGATGCCGGCGCCGCTGCGGTCGACGAACACGAAGTGGATATAGGCCGGCGTGGGGCCGGTGTTGAGCGAGTCGTCAGCCCACACCTTCATGGTCTTGAGCGCGTCGCGCAGCTCGCCGACATTCGAGAAACTGCCCAGCGCCCAGCTGCCGAAGGTGAGCACCGACTGGTAGTTCCTGTCCTGCGGTGTCACCGTCTGGTACTGGGTGAAGCCCGGCAGGAAATTTCCGCTCATCGACAGCCCTTCCGAATTCTGGCCGTCGAGCAGGGCGCCGCCCGGGATGATTCCGGCGCTGACGCCGACCACGGAATACCTGGTGGTGACCTTCTTGGCCGGCAGGCCGGTCTTTGCCGGCGCAATGAGCGTGAGCTCCGTGCCCTTGGGCTGGCTCACGAGCGTCCACTTCATGTCGAACGC
Source organism: Pseudorhodoplanes sp. (assembly GCA_013388965.1). Taxonomy (GTDB): domain Bacteria; phylum Pseudomonadota; class Alphaproteobacteria; order Rhizobiales; family Xanthobacteraceae; genus Pseudorhodoplanes. The sequence continues at coordinate 4,453 of JACAEG010000088.1, forward strand.
CCATTCCATCGTGCGTCCGGCGATGACACTCCTGTCCGCGGCGACGAGATCGACCGCGGTACAGGCGAGCGCGGCGTTCACGTTGGCGATGGCGCCGAACGAAAGCGCTGTGGCGATTGTGCGAAACATGATGCGGGCCTCCCTGCAAGCGGCCCGCACACTAGCGCTGCAGCGTTAAAATTCCGCCTTGCGGAGGAGAAAAAATGTTGCTCGTCCGTTGACCGAAAGTGTCGAGCAGCGCATTCGCCTCGCCATGCCTCATCTGCAAGGCGAGGACGGGAGCGATCACGACAGGGTAAGGTTAATCCGGATTAGCCCTGTCGGGATGAAGCGTCACTCTGCCGGCGGGGGCAGGAAGACGATCTCGTGCTTGGCGGCGAGGGCCACGACGTCCGGCGGGTTCTGCTCCTTCATCGAGTGGATCGCCCAGAACAGGTCGTAGAGCCTGCGCGTCGGCGCCACCCAGAAGAAGCACTTCACCGTCTGGTCGCTCTTGTTGAAGATGCCGTGCGGGATGTTCATCGGCAGCCGGATCAGGTCGCCGGACGTCGCGATGAATTCCCTGCCATCGAGCACGAGGTCGAGCCGGCCTTCCAGCAGATAGATGAACTCGTCCTGCGTGGGGTGAATGTGCGGCGGGACGAAGGTTCCGGGAGGAAAGGTGGCGTGCCAGGAGAAGGAATTCTCGGAGACCTGCTTCGGGACATAGGTCTGGCCCAGGATATTCCAGGTGATCCCGTCGATGCCGGTACCGGCCTTGGTGATGCCTGCAGTCATCGCCTGCATGGAATGCATACTCCCCTCGTTCGATGCCGTGGCTGCCGCCACCCACGACTGAAAAGCATCCGATACTATACCGTGCGGCACGCGGCACTCCTTTCGCACGCCAACGTAAACGCGCGACCTTTTGGCAGTCTCCGCCCCCAAAACGGGCTTTTCAAGAGAGATATTTTAAACTTAAAATAATGGTTGCCGGATCGGGTTCGACCGGGACGCGGGGGCGTCGGCCGGTATAGGCATTCACGAGGCGGATCATCCGCGAGGGAGTTAATCCATGAGCACATTTTATCGCACGCTGGGACTTGCGGCGGCGCTGAGCCTGTCGGTCACCGCCGTGCAGGCACAGGAGAAACTGAAGGTCGGCGTCATCGCCTCGCTGTCCGGGCCGCCGGCCGTTCTCGGCACCCAGATGCGCAACGGATTTCTGCTCGGCGTGAAGGAGCTGGGCGGCAAGCTCGGGGGCCGCGAGGTCGAAGTGATCGTGCAGGACGACGAGCTGAAGCCGGATGTGGCCGTCTCCAAGGTCAAGGCGATGGTCGAGCGCGACAAGGTGGATTTCGTCGTCGGCCCGATCTTTTCCAATATCCTGCAGGCGATCATGAAGCCGGTGACCGATTCCGGCGCGATCCTGATCAGCCCGAATGCCGGCACCTCGAATTTCGCCGGCAAGGAATGCAATCCGAATTTCTTCGTGACCTCCTACCAGAACGACCAGAACCACGAGGTGCTGGGCAAGTATGCGCAGGACAAGGGAATGAAGAAGGTTTTCATCATGGCGCCGAACTACCAGGCGGGCAAGGACGCGCTCGCCGGCTTCAAGCGTCATTTCAAGGGCGAGATCGTCGACGAGGTCTATGTCCCGCTCAACCAGCTCGACTATTCGGCGGAGCTCTCGAAGATCGCGGCGGCGCAGCCGCAAGCCATCTTCGTCTTCCTGCCGGGCGGCATGGGCGTGAACTTCGTCAAGCAGTTCCGCCAGGCCGGCCTTGCCGACAAGATCACCTTCCTGTCGGCCTTTACGGTCGACGAGGGCACGCTGCCCGCGCAGCAGGACGCCGCGATCGGATTCTTCGGCGGCGCGAACTGGGCGCCCAATCTCGATACGCCGCAGAACAAGAAGTTCGTTGCGGATTTCGAGAAGGAATACGGCGCGGTACCGGGAAGCTATGCCTTCCAGGCCTACGACGCGGCCAAGCTGATCGACTCGGCGCTCAAGCAGACCAAGGGCAACACCACCGACAAGGCGGCGCTCCGGGCGGCGCTGAAAAAGGCGGACTTCCAGTCGCTGCGCGGCAAGTTCAAGTTCGCCAACAACAACTACCCGATCCAGGATTTTTACCTGGTGAAGGTCGCCAAGCGTGCGGATGGCAAGTTCCAAACCGAGATCGCCGAAAAGGTGTTCACGGACTACACCGACGTGTACGCCAAGGACTGCCCGATGAAGTGAGGCTCACTGTGTTCACCCTCCCCCTTTCGGGGAGGGTGACGAGCCGCGAAAGCGGCGAGCCGGGTGGGGGTGGCTGCGCGCATCGCAACACGAACCTCCGTCCCGCTTGCGGCGCGCTGCTCGGCAAGCGACCCTCCCCGCAAGGGCGAGGGTAGAAAAGAGCAATGTCCACCGCCCTTCTGATCGTCCAGACCCTGAACGGCCTGCAGCTCGGCGTGCTGCTGTTCCTGATCGCGGCCGGGCTGACGCTCGTGTTCGGCGTGATGGACTTCATCAACCTCGCGCATGGCGTCCAGTACATGCTCGGCGCCTATCTCGCCGTGATGTTCTACGCGCTTACGGGCAATTTCTTCTTCGCGCTGGTATGCGCGCTCCTCGCCGCGCTCGCCTTCGGACTGATGCTGGAATTCCTCGTCTTCCGCCATCTCTATGGCCGCCATCACCTCGATCACGTGATCGCGACTTTCGGCATCATCCTGTTTCTCAATCAGGCGGTGAAATTCGTCTGGGGACCGGCGCCGCTCACGCTGCCGGTGCCCGAGATGTTCACCGGCTCGGTCGTGCTGATGCCCGGCATCCTCTATCCCGTGTGGCGGCTGGTCATCATCGCGAGCGGGCTCGCGGTTGCGCTACTGCTCTACATCCTCGTCTCCAGGACGCGCATCGGCATGCTGGTACGCGCGGGCGCGACCAACGCGCCGATGGTGTCGGCGCTCGGCGTCGATATCCGCAAGCTGTTCATGATCGTGTTCGGCTTTGGCACCATGCTTGCGGGCTTTGCCGGCATCATGATCGCGCCCATTCTGTCGGTCGAGCCGGGCATGGGCGACACGATCCTCATCCTCGCCTTCGTCGTCATCGTGATCGGCGGCATCGGCTCGATCCGGGGCGCCTTCATTGCGGCGCTGCTGATCGGGTTGGTTGACACGCTCGGCCGCTCCTTCGCGGTCGACATCCTTCGCCTGTTCATGGCGCCGTCCCCCGCGCGCACGGTCGGCCCGGCGCTCGCCTCGATGCTGATCTATCTGTTGATGGCGCTCGTGCTCTATTTCCGCCCCTCCGGGCTGTTTCCGGCCAAGGGGCGCTGAGCGATGGCGCAGGCGACGCTTCCGCTTTCGGAGACGGCCGCGAAGCCGCCGCGGCGTTATGCCGGCCTTGCGGTGCCGATCCTGATTTTCGGCGTCTTTGCGATGGTGCCGGTCCTGGCCCAGTTCGGCACCGAATCCTTCCTGCTCTCGCTGGTCGGGCGGGTGATGATCTTCGCGATTGCGGCGCTCGCGCTCGACCTGCTCGTCGGCTATGGCGCGCTGGTGTCTTTCGGGCATGCCGCCTTCATCGGGATCGGCGCCTATGCGGTCGGCATCCTTTCCAAGCACGGCGTCGAGGAAGCCATGATCTCGCTGCCGGTGGCGCTGGCGGCTTCCGCCCTGTTCGCCTGGCTCACCGGCATCGTCTGCCTGCGCACCAGGGGCGTGTATTTCATCATGATCACGCTCGCCTTCGGGCAGATGGCCTTCTTCACCGCAAGCTCGCTCGCGCCCTATGGCGGCGACGACGGGCTGACGATCGCATCGCGCAACACGCTGTTCGGCGTCCCGCTGCTCGAGAACGACCGCTTCTTCTACTATCTCATCTTCACCTGCATGCTCGGCACCTACCTGCTCTGCCGCGCCATCGTGAATTCGCGCTTCGGCCGCGTATTTCGCGGGGCGATGGAGAACGAGACGCGCATGGCGACCCTCGGTTTCGAGGTCTATCGCTTTCGGCTCGCGGCCTATGTGATCGCGGGCGCGATCGGCGGGATGTCCGGCTTCCTGCTCGCCAACGCGACCGAGTTCGTCAGTCCCGCCTACATGTCATGGCAGCGTTCGGGCGAGTTGCTGATCATGGTCATCCTTGGCGGCATCGGCACGCTCAATGGCGCCATCGTCGGCACCGCCGCCTTCCTGCTGCTCGAGGAATGGCTCTCAGGTCTCACCGAGCACTGGAAGATGATTTTCGGACCGTTCCTCGTGCTGATGGTGCTGTTCCTGCGCGGCGGCCTGTCGGGTCTCGCGGACAGGATATTCGGGAGCCGTTCCCGTGACTGAGCCGGTGCTGCAGCTCGACGGACTGCAAAAGAATTTCGGGGGCCTGCGCGTCACCGACAATGTCACGCTCGAAATCCTGCCGGGCGAATTGCACGCCCTGATCGGGCCGAATGGCGCCGGCAAGACCACGCTGATCAGCCAGATTTCCGGGCTGCTGCCGTCCGACGGCGGCCGCATCTTCTTTGCCGGCCGCGACGTGACGCGCCTGCCGCCTGACCTGCGCGCGCATATGGGGCTCGCGCGGTCGTTCCAGATCACGTCGGTGCTGCCGGGTTTCACCGCCCTCGAGAATGTCGCGCTTGCGGTGCAGGCGCATTCGGGTTCGAGCTACCGCTTCTTCGCCAATGCCTCGAAGGAGCGGGCGCTGAACGAACCGGCGATGGCCGCGCTCGCCGAAGTGGGTCTGGCCGCCCGCGCCGACGTGCGCGCCGCGCATCTGTCGCATGGCGAGAAGCGCGCGCTCGAGCTTGCGATCGCGCTCGCGATGCAGCCGAAGCTCCTGCTGCTCGACGAGCCGATGGCCGGCACCGGGCGCGAGGAGACGGAGCGGCTGGTCGCGGTGCTGCGCCGGCTGAAGGGCCGCTTCCCGATGCTGCTGGTCGAGCACGACATGACCGCGGTGTTCGCGCTGGCCGACAGGATTTCGGTGCTGATCTACGGCCGCATTCTCGCCAGCGGGTCGCCGGCGGAGGTTCGCGCCGACCCGCAGGTCGTCACGGCGTATCTCGGCGAGGAGATGGAATGAGCAAGGTGAACGCAGCGCGTCGTCTGAAGAACCGTCACCCTGAGGTGCGAGGAGCGAGGCTCCGAGCCTCGGGCGAAGGCCCGGATTCTGCCCGTCATCCTTCTAGGCTCGCTTCGGTCGCAGCTCAGGATGACGGAGAAAGGGCGGTACATTTGTCCCCATGCTGACCGTCACCAATCTCCAGGCCGGTTACGGGCCCGCGCAGGTGCTGTTCGACGTGAGCTTCACGGTCGGCGCGGGCGAAGTGGTGACGCTGCTCGGCCGCAACGGCATGGGCAAGACCACGACCATCCTCACCATCATGGGCTTCATGCCGGCTCTGGGCGGCGAGATGCGATTCGAGGAGCGCGCGCTCACGGGCCTGCCGTCCTACCGGATCGCGCAATGCGGGCTCGGCCTCGTCCCCGAGGGTCGCATGATTTTCCCGACCCTGTCGGTGGAGGAGAACCTGATCGCGACGGCCGCCTCGCGTTTCGGCCCGCCGCAATGGACGCTGGAGCGCGTCTATGAATTCTTCCCGCGCCTCGCGGAGCGGCGTTCCAACATGGGCAACCAGCTCTCCGGCGGGGAGCAGCAGATGCTCGCCATCGGCCGCGCGCTGATGACCAATCCGAAGCTGCTCATTCTCGACGAGGCGACCGAGGGGCTTGCGCCGCTCATCCGCCAGGAAATCTGGGATTGCCTGAAGCGGCTGAAAGGCGAGGGGCAGGCGATTCTGCTGGTCGACAAGCATCTCGACGCGCTGATGAAGATCGCCGAGCGCCACGTCATCATCGAGAAGGGCTATGTGGTGTGGTCGGGGGATTCTGCCGCGCTCAGGGCGGACCCCGCGATCAGGCAAAGATATTTGCAGGTATGAAGCGACCCGCGCGGTGTGCTCCCTCCGCCTTCAGGGGAAGGGTTGGGGATGGGGCATCCCGTGATTTGCCCCCACCCGACAAGCCTCGCTCGCCGACCTCACCCTTTCGGGGGGAATAAAGAAACGCATTACTCCGCCGCCTGTTTCCAGGTGTCGTCGTGCGCCTTGGGTCTCGCCTTGCGGCGCAGCTCGGTGATGTCCGCGCGATCGCGCACGGCATTGCGGAAAATCTGGTCCTTGCCGGCGAGATATTGCGGCGGACAGAAAATGTCGGCGGCGCCGTACCAGGCTGCGGCCTGCATCGTGAAGGACGGATTGACGAGGTGCGGCCGGGCATAGGCGACGAGGTCGGCGCGTCCGGCCGCGACAATCGTATTGGCCTGGTCGGCGGTCGTGATGTTGCCGACGCACATCGTGGCCAGGCCCGCATCGTTGCGGATCTGGTCGGAGAACGGCGTCTGGAACATGCGGCCGTAGACCGGCTCGGAATCGGGCGAGGTCTGTCCGGTCGAAACGTCGATCAGATCGCAGCCCGCATCCGCGAACATCCTGGCAATCTGCACGGAATCGTCGCCGGTAATGCCGCCCTCGGCCCAGTCGGTCGCGGAGATGCGCACCGACATCGGCTTCTCGTCCGGCCAGGTCTGGCGGATGGCGCGAAACACTTCGAGCGGGAAGCGCATGCGGTTCTCGAGCGAGCCGCCATATTCGTCCGTGCGCCTGTTGGTCAGCGGCGAGATGAAGCTCGCGATGAGATAACCGTGCGCGGCATGCAGCTCGATCATGTCGAAGCCGGCGCGGTCCGCGCGCCTGGTGGCCGCGATGTAGTCGGCAACCGTCTGATCCATGTCGGCGCGGGTCATCTCGCGCGGCACGGCACTATGCGGAAAGTAGGGAATGGGGGAGGCGGAGACGATCGGCCATGCGCCCTGCTCCAGCGGCTCGTCGATGCCTTCCCACATCAGCTTGGTCGCGCCCTTGCGGCCGGCATGACCGAGCTGCAGGCAGAATTTCGTGGCCGAATTGGCATGGACGAAATCGACGATCCGCTTCCAGGCCGCCTCCTGCGCGTCGTTGTAGATGCCGGTGCAGCCGGGCGTGATGCGCGCATCCTTCGAGACGTTTGTCATCTCCGTGAACATCAGGCCCGCCCCGCCGATGGCGCGCGCCCCGTAATGCACCAGATGCCAGTCGTTCGGCATGCCGTCGTTGCGCGACGAATACTGGCACATCGGCGAGACGACGAAACGGTTGGCGAGCGTCATGTTGCGCAGGCGGAATGGCTGGAAGGCCGGCGCTTGCGGACGCTCGACGCTGACATCGAAGCCCGACTTGCGCGTCTCCTGCGCGATCAGCGTGTCGACCTCGGCGACGAATTCCGGCGCGCGCAGCGCGAGATTGTCGTAGGTAATCGCCTTGGAGCGCGTCATCAGGCCGAAGGCGAAGCGCGTCGGGTTCATGTTCCAGAATCGCTTCACGTGCTCGAACCAGACCAGCGAGACGTCGGCGGAATGCTGGATCTTCTCGACTTCCTCGCGCCGCCCGCGCTCGAAATCGGCGAGCGTCGCCCTCACGTCATGGATGCCGGTCTTGCGGAAGCTCTCATAGAGCGCGATCGAATCCTCCATCGCGAGCTTCGTCCCCGACCCGATCGAAAAATGGGCGGTCGCCTTGGCGTCGCCGAGCAGCACGACATTCTCGTGCGTCCAGCGCGCGCAGCGGATCATCGGGAAATTGCGCCAGATCGAGCGATTTGTGATGAGGCGATGACCCTGCAATTCTTCCGCGAAGATCTTTTCGAGCAGGCGGGCCGAGCCGTCCTCGTCGAGCTTGTCGAAGTTCGCGCGCGCGAAGGTCTCGGGGTCGGTCTCCAGCACCCAGGTCGAGCGGCCGGGCTCGTATTGATAGCAATGCGCGATGAAGATGCCGTACTCGCTCTCGCGGAAGAAGAAGTTGAATGCGTCGAACGGGCGCGTCGAGCCCATCCAGGTGAACTTGTTGGGGCGCCAGTCGATCTCCGGCTTGAAGGCCTCTGCATAGGTTTCGCGCACGCGCGAATTGACGCCGTCGCAGCCGATGACGAGGTCCGCCGCGCGCATCTGCGCGTCGAAGTCGGAAACCTCGTGCTGGAACTTCATCTCCACGCCGAGCGCGCGGGCGCGGTCCTGCAGCAGTTTCAGCAGCGTGGTGCGCGAGCAGCCGCAGAAGCCGTTGCCACCGATGCGGTGCGCGGTTCCCTTGAAGTGGATTTCGATATCGTCCCAATAGGCGAAGTGGTCGAGGATCGCCCGGTAGCTCTCGGTGTCGTAGGCCTCGAAGGTCTGCAGCGTCTCGTCCGAGAACACGACGCCGAAGCCGAAGGTGTCGTCCGGCCGGTTGCGCTCGAACACGGTGATTCGGGTCGCCGGCCATGCCTTCTTCATCAGGATTGCGAAATAGAGGCCGGCCGGACCTCCGCCGATGACGTTGATCTTCATGGATCAGCCTCCGTTCCGCGCATCATAGGCGCTTCGAACGCAGAGATATTTTAAGCTTAAAATAATTTTGCGCAACGGCAACCGTGGCTTGAGGCCTATAAATTTTAAGCTTAAAATAATTCTCGCGGCCCGCCGAATGGCCGCGACCGGAGCCGATATGGGCACGCTCGACGGCCGACACGCACTCATCACCGGCGGAGGCAAGGGCATCGGCCGGGCCGCGGCCGGGGCGCTCTCGGCCGCCGGCGCCACCGTCACCGTCACCGGGCGCAGCGAGGATGCCCTCAAGGAGGCCGTGGCGGGCAAGGTCGCCGCCGGCTATTTCGTCTCCGACGTGACCGACCCGGCGGCGCTCGAGGCCGGCATCCGGGATGCCGCCGGGTTGCGCGGACCGGTCGATATTCTGGTCGCCAATGCCGGCGCGGCTGAAACCGCCCCCTTTTTCAAGACCGACCCGGGCGCCTTTCACCGCCTGTTCGAGCTCAACGTCATGGGCGCGGTGCATGCGATCCGCGCCGTCATGGGCGACATGATCGCGAGCGGCTTCGGGCGCATCGTCGCGGTCGCCTCCACCGCCGGGCTGAAGGGCTATGCCTATACCTCGGCCTATTGCGTCTCGAAGCACGCCGTCGTCGGCCTGGTGCGCGCGCTGGCGCAGGAGACGGCCAAAAGCGGCGTGACGATCAATGCGGTCTGTCCCGGCTTCACCGATACCGATCTGGTTCGCGACAGCGTCGCGCGCATCACCAAGAAGACCGGGCGCTCGCCCGCCGACACCGTCGCCGAATTCGTCAAGGATGCGCCGATCGGCCGCCTGATCCGGCCGGACGAGGTGGCGGCGGCGATCGCCTTCCTGTGCCAGGCCGAGGCCGGCGCCATCACCGGGACCACGGTGACCGTCGCGGGTGGAGAAATCTGATGGGCGAGCCCGTGGTCATCCCGCTCGATGCCGAGACCAAGGTCTCCGAACGGCCCGCCGACCACGAGGCGGAGCTGCGGCTGTGGCTGCGGCTGCTCACCTGCACGACGCTGATCGAGGTGGAAATCCGCTCGCGCCTGCGCGATGCCTTCGATGTCACGCTGCCGCGCTTCGACCTGATGGCCCAGCTCGACAAGGCGCCGAACGGCATGACGCTCGGCGAGCTCTCGCAGCGCATGATGGTCTCGAACGGCAATGTCACCGGCCTCGTCGAGCGTCTCGCGCAGCAGGGCCTGATCGAGCGCCGCCCCTCGCCGAGCGACCGGCGCGCGCAGATCGTCAGCCTGACCGCCGAGGGCCGCAAGACCTTCCGTGCCATGGCGCGCACGCATGAGGGCTGGATCGCGGAAATCTTTTCGGACCTCTCGCCCGCCGACATCGACACGCTGATGAAGCTGCTCGCCAAGACCAAGGCGTCGGCGCGCAAGGCGATAGACGGGGGTGCCGCGTGATTCCGGGGCCCGCCAACTACGTCACATTGCCGCTGTCGCAATACCAGGCGAAGCATGTGAAGCTCGAGGTCGCGGGCAAGCTCGCGACGCTGACGCTCAACCGGCCGGATCGCAAGAATCCGCTGACTTTCGAGAGCTACGACGAGATCGCCAGCATCTTCCGCGCCGCCGCGCGTGACGAACAGGTCAAAGCCTTCGTCATCACCGGCGCCGGCGGGAATTTCTGCTCGGGCGGCGATGTGTTCGAGATCATCGGGCCGCTGGTCGAGATGGATACGGTCGGTCTGCTCAAGTTCACGCGCATGACCGGGGAGGCGGTGAAGGCGATGCGCGCCGCGCCGCAGCCTGTGATCGCGGCGGTCGACGGGGTCTGCGCCGGCGCGGGCGCGATTCTTGCGATGGCCTCCGACCTGCGGGTCGGCACCGCGGGCGCAAGGATCGCCTTCCTGTTCAACCGCGTCGGGCTTGCCGGCTGCGACATGGGGGCCTGCGCGATCCTGCCGCGCATCGTTGGGCATGGGCGGGCGTCCGAATTGCTCTATACCGGCCGCGTCATGGGCGGCGAGGAGGCCAAGGCCTGCGGCTTCTTCAATACGCTCGCGAGTTCGGAGACGGTGCTGGCGGAAGCGACAAGGCTCGCCAAGGACCTCGCCGACGGTCCGACCTTCGCCAATGCCATGACCAAGCGCATGCTGGAGATGGAATGGACCATGCCGGTCGATCAGGCGATCGAGGCGGAGGCGGTGGCGCAGGCGCTGTGCATGGAGACGGAGGATTTCGCGCGCGCCTATCGCGCCTTCGCCGCGAAGCAGAAGCCGGTCTTCGAGGGGAACTGAGATGCCTCTCTCCGTCACCTCGACCTCCGCTTTGTCCTGGCCGTTCTTCGACAACGGCCACCGCAAATTCGCCGAACGCCTTGGGCAATGGGCTGCGGCCAAGCTGCCGCACATCCCGCATCACGATGTCGACGATGCCTGCCGGCTGCGCGTGAAGCTGCTTGCCGAAGGCAGGTTCCTGACGGCGGTGGTGCCGGGCGCCTTCGGTGGTCTGCACAACAATCTCGATGTGCGCACGCTCTGCCTCGCGCGCGAAATTCTCGCCTATCACGACGGCCTTGCCGATTTTGCCTTCGCGATGCAGGGGCTCGGCTCCGGCTCGATCACGCTCTACGGATCGCCGGAAGTGAAGCTGCGCTATCTGCCCCGCGTGCGCGACGGGCAGGCCATCGCGGCCTTTGCGCTGTCCGAGCCGGAAGCCGGCTCCGATGTCGCCGCGATGGCGACGACCGCGGTGCCCGACGGCCCTGGACATTTCCGCATCAACGGCGTCAAGACCTGGATCTCGAATGGCGGCATCGCGGACTATTACGTCGTGTTCGCGCGCACCGGCGAGGCGCCCGGCGCGCGCGGGCTGTCCGCCTTCGTGGTCGATGCCGACACGCTGGGCTTAAGCGTCACCGAGCGCATCGAGGTGATCGCGCCGCATCCGCTCGCGACGCTATCCTTCGAGGACGTGCGCGTGCCGGTGGACAATCGCCTCGGCCAGGGCGGCGAGGGCTTCAAGGTCGCGATGGCGACGCTCGACATCTTCCGCTCGACGGTCGGCGCGGCTGCTCTCGGCTTCGCACGGCGAGCGCTTGATGAAGCGCTCGGTCATGTCGCCCAGCGCCGTATCTATGGCGCGACGCTCGCCGATCTC
>JACAEG010000072.1 GCA_013388965.1 Pseudorhodoplanes sp.
CCCGCCGATCGGCGCGATCGTCACCCTCGGCAAGGTGCAGGGTCGGGTGGTGCGCCACCTCGAGGAAGGCTTTGCGGTCGAGTTCATTCGGCTGCAGCATCCGGACTTCATTGAAGAGAGCATCACCGGAGTCTGAATCCGGCGCCGCAACTTGTCGCCGTTTACGACTCGGGCTCGCCGGCCGAGATCCGACCTGCCGGGTCGGGCCGTGCGTCGGACGCGCATCCGGCACGGTTAACCGGCCGCATGCGAAGCGCAAGTCGCGCGCGCGGATCGGGCCTTCCCGCGATTAATGCATCGTATTGAATTCAAATCCTGACGACTCGGTTTTTACTCAAACGCGATTCAGTTTTTCGCAGGACTTGTTGCCAATTTGAGAATCTTTCGTTTCAAAACCGCCCGCATGGATTAGCCGCGCCGCAAAAGCTTTGTGGGAACAGTGTCCTCAACGAAAAGGGGGCGTCCCATGAAGCTTGTTCCGAAAGGAACGCCGGTCGGTTTGGCAGCCTTCGCGATCATCGCGGCGCTGACATCGGGCGCCGCTGCGGCGAGCGAACGTGTCCTGTTTGCCGCGATCGGAGAAACGTCGCGCGCGCCGATCGGGTGGATCGAATTCTGCGCCGCGAACCCGAAGGAGTGCAGCGGCGGCGAGACCATTCCGCACGATGTCGTGATGTCGGGCAAGGCCTGGAAGGATCTCGTGCGGATCAACAAGTGGGTGAACGAGACCGTCAAGCCGATCACCGATCTGGATCACTGGGGTACCGTCGAGAAATGGTCGTATCCCGAGGACGGCTACGGCGATTGCGAAGACTATGTTCTGCTCAAGCGCAAGCTGCTGATCCAGGCCGGCTGGCCGCGCGAAGCGCTGCTCGTCACCGTCGTTCGCGAGAGAAACGGCGACGGTCACGCCGTGCTCACGGTGAAGACCGACAAGGGCGAGTTCGTTCTCGACAATCAGCACCCGGAAATACTGCTCTGGACCGAGACCAATTATCGATTTGTCAAACGCCAGTCACAGGCCGATCCCAACGTTTGGGTCTCGCTCGGCGATCCGCGTCCGGCTGTTGCGACTGCCACATCGCCGCGCGCTGAGAGGTAACAACGGAAATCGCGCTCCCGGTCACGTCCCCACCCCTCCCCGTCCCCCGACCGGGTTCGCGAGCGGCCGGCCTTCCCCCCAAGGCCGGCCGCACCTTTTTCGGAGATGCGTTCGCCCCGGAGGCTGGACGGTATTCGGATCAGGCGTGCAGGAGCCCGATCGCCTCGAGCGCCATCAGCACGACGGTTCCCGACATCAGCGACCAGAATCCTGCAATCATGGTTGCGACCATGACGAAGACCGCGTTGCGCTTCTCGATGCGCTGCCCGCGAATGGTATTGCGCATGATGATGAACGGCGCCGCAAAGGTCAGGAACAGCACGCTGGCGACCGCGCGCGCCTGCGCGCCGTCGCCCAGGATCAGAAAGCTCGGCGGTTGCGCCGTGATGAGCTGATAGCCGCTCGCGAGCGAACCCGCGAATGCAAAGCCGATGGCAAGGACGAGAAGGGACTGCACGGCCTCGGGAGGCATGGAAGCACCGCACGCACTGGAACTGCCGTTTCCATGACAAAACCCGGGCCGGCGCGCCACCGAATAGTTAAGGAACGGTAAACGCGCGTCCGGCAAATTTTTGCAACCGGCCGAAGTCCAAGGCCGGGCTCGTGGCATATTCGGCGGCGATTCGAGCCTTCCGACGAGCGCGCGCATCATGACGATGACGGCTACCCATTCCGCACAGGGCCGCCCTCCCCGCAGGCGCCGCCGCGGCAAGCGCCTGTTCGCGCTGCCGCTCGTTCTTCTCATCGCGGTCACGGTCCTTTCCGTCGCGTTCGTGACCTATGTGCTGTGGCCGCGCTGGCCGGCCAATCCGGTCGCGCTCGATGCGCCCACCCTGCCGGTCACCGTGGCGGGCGTCACGTTCAACGTGCCTCCCGCGGCGATCCGGCAGCGGGTCCAGCGCCGGCCCGGCGTGCAGGACCGCATCGACCTTGCCTTCGTCTGGCCGTCGCTCGAGGCGCCCGATCCGAAGCTCACGGCCAATCCTGCGGCGGCCGCGGACGCGATGAACCGCATCTTCGTGACCATTGCCGCGAGCGACACCGCGCTGTCACCCGCCGAGCGCGTGAAGACGATCTATCCGCGCTACCTCGAAAGCGCGACCCGCAGCGGACGGGACGGATTGACGATCCACCCCTTCCGCGACGGCACGCCCTATCAGGGCGAGGAACTGGTCTATGATGGCCGCTCGTTCCTGGCTCGCTGCTCGACCAATGGCAGCGCAGGCACCCCCGGCATGTGCCTCTATGACTTGCGCATTGGCGGAGCCGATCTCACCGCGCGCTTTCCGCGCGACTGGCTCGACGATTGGCGCGGCGTGGCGGAAGGACTGAACAAGCTGATCCTCGGCTTCCGCGCGCATGCCGGCTGAGCGGCGGAATCTTCAGTCGAGGTCCGTTTCCAGGATCGCCATCTGGAAATTGTAGGACTTGTCGTCGTCCTCGTCGTCCACGAACAGCACGCCGATGAACTCCTCGCCGATATACACCTCGGCGGAATCGTCCTTCTTCGGACGCGGCACGACGCGAATCTTCGGATTGTCGAACAGGCGTTTCAGATAGGCGTCGATCTTCTTGATTTCCTGGACGTCCACAACAAGCCGCTCCGAGAGGTTGAAACCGGTCGATATTGTAGAGGATCGGAGCGGCGTCGTCACATGCCGATGTCGAACATCATGTCCATGCTGCGCGACGGCTCCGGGCAGCCGGCGGTGCCGACGACGCGGGCCGGCACGCCCGCAACGGTGACGTTGTTCGGCACCGGGCGCACCACGACCGAGCCCGCGGCGATGCGCGCGCAATGGCCGACCTCGATGTTGCCGAGGATCTTGGCGCCCGCGCCGATGAGCACGCCGCGGCGGATTTTCGGATGGCGGTCGCCGTCTTCCTTGCCGGTGCCGCCGAGCGTCACGCCATGCAGCATCGAGACGTCGTCCTCCACCACCGCGGTTTCGCCGATCACCAGGCCCGTCGCATGATCGACGAAAATGCCGCGCCCGATCTGCGCGGCCGGGTTGATGTCGCACTGAAACACCGCCGACGAACGGCTCTGCAGATAGAGGGCGAAATCCTTGCGCCCGCGCCCGAGCAGCCAATGCGCGAGACGATGCGTCTGAATGGCGTGGAAGCCCTTGAAGTAGAGCAGCGGTTCGATGAAGCGGTCTGCAGCGGGATCGCGGTCGACGGTCGCGACGATATCGGCGCGGAAGGCATTGCCGATCGAAGGCTCCGCCTCGAGCGCATCGGCATAGGCCTGCCGGATCAGTTCGGCCGACACGTCGGCGTGATCAAGCCGCTCGGACAGGCGATGCACGACCGCCGCCTCGAGCGAGTCATGATGCAGGATGGTGGAATAGATGAAGGTGGCGAGTTCGGGCTCGTTGCGCACGATGGCTTCGGCCTCGTTGCGCACGCGCGCCCAGACCGGATCGACCTTGTCGAGCGCGTTCGTCAGTTTCGTCTGTGTGGACATGACCGGCTCCGCAATTCGATCCGTCTTGCACAGATAAACTTCCAAAATGCAAGCGCCAGAGCGGAATGCGTAGAATAATATTCTACGGAGCTGCCGCGCGCGGCGCGCCCGCGCCGCCGCCGCGCCGTTCGAGCTTGCCCAGAAAATCAAGCACGGCCGTCGAAAAATGATCGTTCCTGTCGCCGGCCACCATGTGCCGCGCGCCGGCCACATCCACGAATTCCGCATGCGGCACGAGTTCCATGAATTCGCGCACATGCGCCTCCTGCACGAGCTCCGAGGATCCTCCGCGCACCAGCAAGGCCGGCACCTTGATCCGTCGCGCCGCCTCCACCAGCATCGCCTCGTTGCGCTCGCGCGCTTCGGGGTGACGCCGCATGCCCTCGATGAAGCGCGGATCCCAGTGCCAGCGCCAGCGGCCGTCGGGCGACAGGCGCAGATTCTTCTTCAGGCCCTCGTTGCTCTTCGGGCGCGGCCGATGCGGAAGATACTGCGCGACCGCTTCGGCCGCCTCCGCCACCGACGCAAAGCCCTCGCGCGCATGCGCGCGCATGAAGCCGTGAATTTTTGCAACGCCGTCGCTGTCGACGCGCGGCGTGATGTCGACCAGCACGAGCGACGAGAACAGGCCGTCGCCGGTCCTCTCGGCCTCTGCCTCGGCGACAAGCGAGGCGATGCCGCCGAGCGAGGCGCCGATCACCGACGGCTTTCTGCCGGAGCGCCTCGCGAGCTCCCTCGCGACGACCGTGAGGTCCGCCGCAAAGTCGGAAAAATCATAGGCGCCATCCTTGACCCATTCGGAATCGCCGTGGCCCCGCTGATCGATCGCATAGGCCGTATGGCCGGTCCGCGCGAGTTCGCTCGCGGTCGCGCGCCAGGCATGGCGCGTCTGCCCTCCCCCATGCAGCAGGATGACCGGCGCACCGGACTCGCCGAACACGTCGGCGGCCAGCGTGTTGCCGGCGGAGCCCGTGAATGTTGCCGATGCGGGAGGCGATGTGCGTGACATGTCAGGGGCGCTCGCTCAGGAATGCTTCGACTGCAGCCTTGAACACCTTGTCGCCGACCGCCAGCATGTGATCGCGGCCGGGAATGTCGAGCGCGCGCGCGTGCCGATTGAGCGCGGCAAGCTCATGCGCGGAGCCGGCAACGACATCCTTGGTTCCGACCGCGATCAGCATCGGCACCGCGATCTTCGAAAACTCCTCCGCGCTCAGGGTCTGGCGCGTGCCGCGAATGCAGGCGGCGAGCGCGCGGCGATCGGACTTCGTCTGGTCGGCAAAGGCGCGGAAGGTGCGGCCCATCGGGTCGGTCACGTCGGCGAGGCTCGGCGCCTCCAGCGCAATGGCGATATCCTCGGGAAGGCCGACGCCGCTGACGAGCCTGATGCCGAGACCGCCGAGGATCGCCGAGCGCACGCGCTCCGGATGTTTCGAGGCAAGGAAGGCCGTGATGCGCGCGCCCATCGAATAGCCCATGACATCGGCGCGCTCGAGCCCGAGATGATCGAGCAGGGCGCGCGCGTCCTCCGCCATCGCGGTCGTGTGATAGAGCGCGGGATCGTAGAGCTTCTGCGAGGCGCCATGTCCGCGATTGTCGATCGCGATCGCGCGCCGCCCCGCGCGCGTCAGGGTCGCGACCCAGCCCGGCGCGACCCAGTTCACGTCCTTGGTGGAGGCAAATCCGTGAATGAGCAGGACCGGATCGCCCTTGCCCTCGTCGAGGAAGGCCAGCTCAACCCCGTCGTGAAAGAAGCTCGGCATGAGGCCTTCGGGTGATCGCCGCCGGGACCGGCGCCCGGCGCGCAGATGTCTAGACCGCCGCGCCCGTCATTGCCAAGCCGCGCAGGTCCCCGCGGCGCGCAAGCCTGCGCTGCCGGCGCTGCAGGTGCCGCCAGGTCGCGCGCTCGACGGTCGCCTTGAGCGAGGAGACGAAGCCGAACACCGCCAGCGCAGCGCTCACTATCAACCACGCCAGATCGATCGCGGCCATGCTCAGCGCGATGGCGCCGCGCCCCAGCGTCTTGAGGATCGCGCGCGTGGTGCCGCCGTTCTTCTCCGCGAGCCTGGCGACGCGCGCCATGTCGCGCGGACCTTCCGCGATCTTCAGCCCGTCAAGGGCCGCATGGGTGCCGGCCCTGGCCTGAACGCGCCCGACATCGCGCGCGACCTTCAGCAGGTCGTCCGCCTTGCCGGCCTTCACGGCCTCGCGCGTCGCCCGCACCGCGAGGGCGGGCTCGGTGATCGACGCGCCCGCGAGCGTCCGGCGCAACGGCGATCCGTCGACGGCGCGCCGCAGCGAGGCGGCGATCCACTCGCTCATCCGTGCGCCGAGCCGTCCGGTCTTGGCCGCAGCCTTGACCACGGTAAGGCCGATGCGGGCGGGCGCGGCAGCGCCGAGTGTGGCATAGGTGCCGGCGGTGATCGCGATACCCGCGCCGGCAAGGCCGAGAATGAGCGTGTCCGCCTCCTCGCCGCGCGCAAGGCGAACGCCCTCGCGCAGCGCGTCGCGGATATCGCCGAACACGAACAGGTCCCCCAGCGCCGTGCCGGCGAGGCTCGCGAGTCCGTCCGGCTCGCCATAGACCAGTCCGCGCGCAAAGGACTGCGCCTGCGACGAGGCGCTGGCGGCACGCTTCTCGGCATCGTCGACCCTGGCGGCAAGCCCGGGCGGGAGGGGCACATGCCGCTCGCGCGCCAGATCGACAAAGCTGCGGGCAAGCTCGACGTCCTTTGCCGCCAGCGCCGCATCGATTTCCTGCGCCGCACGGCGGGCGTCGAACACACGGTCGAGCCGTCGGTCGGCCAGCGCAGCAGGATCGTCCTCCACCAGAAGCAGCGCGACCGCATCGATTGCGCGCGGCATGAGCATGACGGTTCCGGCCGCGAAACCGATCGCCGCCAGAATGCCAAGACCGATCCCGAGCCGGGACCGCAACCAGGGTCGCCCGGCCCGCGCGCGCATGAATTCCCGAATGCTCATGGTAAACGGCGCCCGTCTTGCCTCGGCAGCAATGTGGCCGCGCTTTGCGGCTTTTTCCAGCTCTTTCCCCCGCCCGGCCGCGCCCGCCATGCGAAGGATTGATTTGCGCGCCGCGGCGGCTAAGGTGCAGCCGCTTTTCCGAGCGAACCGTGAGTCCGACGATGGCCGAGCACATCATTCCTCATTTCCACAACGATGCGGGCGTTGCCGTCATCGAGATCGGCGCGCGGGAATTCATGTGCGTGGGCGCGCGGCCGCCGATGGATCACCCGCATATCTTCTGCGACATGGGCGACGACAACGAGATCATCTGCTCCTATTGCTCGACGCTGTATCGTCACAATCCCAAGCTCGATCCGCACGACGCACTGCCCCCCGAATGCGCGCTGACGGAGCCCGTCTGACCGGGCTCATACCGCCGTGGCGGCGTCGTCGCGAACCATCGTCATCGCGGGCGCCGGGATCGGCGGCCTGACGGCTGCGCTGGCGCTGGCGCAAGCCGGCTTCCGCGCCGTCGTCTTCGACCAGGCGAAGACGCTGGAGGAAACCGGCGCGGGCATTCAATTGTCGCCCAACGCCACGCAGGTTCTCATCGGCCTCGGCCTGCACGACCGCCTGCAGCCGAAAGCCGCCCTGCCCGAAGGCGTGGCGGTGCATTCCGCGAAACAGGCGAGCGAGATTGCGCGCATTCCGCTCGGCGAGGCCTTCGCGTTCCGCTACGGCGCGCCCTACTGGATCCTGCATCGCGCCGACTTGCAGGGGGCTCTGGTCGATGCGGTGCGCGCCAATCCGGATATCTCGCTCAGGCTCGGCATCAAGGTCGAGGATTTCGTCGTGCACGCCAACGGCGTCACGGTCCAGCTTTCCGGCAGCATCGGCGCCGACCAGGAGCACGGAATCGCGCTCGTTGCCGCGGACGGATTGTGGTCGACCCTGCGCACGCAGTTCGACGAGTTGCCGCCGCGCTTTGCCGAACGCACCGCCTGGCGCGCGCTCGTTCCGGTCGAGCGCGTGCCGGAGGAATTCCGCGCGCCGCTCGTGCATCTGTGGCTCGCGCCGGACGCGCATCTCGTGCATTACCCGGTGCGCGCGGGGCGCGAGATCAACATCGTCGCCATCATCCGCGACCGGTGGCAAAGCCGGAGCTGGAGCGCGCCGGGCTCGCGCCAGGAAGTGGTGGCGCAGTTCCCGCAGCGGACATGGGCGCCGCAGGCCCGCGCGATGCTCGCGCTGCCCGAGACCTGGCTGAAATGGTCGCTCTACGATCGCCCGCCCCGGCGGATCTGGACACGTGGTCCGGTCGCGCTGCTGGGGGACGCCGCCCACCCGATGCTGCCCTTCCTCGCGCAGGGTGCGGCGATGGCGATCGAGGATGCGGCCACGCTCGCCCATTGCATGAGAGCCTCAGAATCCGATCCGGCGAAGGCAATGCGCACGTATGCAGGACTGCGGCGCGCGCGCACGGCCCGCGTGCAGAACGCCGCCCGCTTTGCGGGCCGCATGTATCAGCTCAGCGGCCCATCCGCGGTCCTGCGCAACATCGCGCTGGCCGCGATGGGCGGAGAGCGGCTGCGCGAGCGCTATGACTGGATTTATTCGTGGCGTAGTGGATAAGGACAGCCAACGAATAATCCTGCCGGAGGAAGCATGCTGTTCGAAACCACAATCGCCGGCAGTCTGCCGAAACCGTCATGGCTCGCGGAGCCGGAGAAACTCTGGGCTCCGTGGCGCCTCGCCGGCGCCGAACTCGAAGCCGCCAAGATCGACGCAACCTTGCTCGCCGTCAAATTGCAGGAAGATGCCGGCATCGACATCGTGACCGCCGGCGAACAGGCCCGCCAGCATTTCGTGCACGGCTTCCTCGAGCGCGTCGAGGGCATCGATTTCCAGAACCGAGTCGAGATGGGAATCCGCAACGACCGCTACAAGGCGATGGTGCCGACCGTCACCGGCCCGCTGAAGCTGAAGGGCCGCGTGCACGCCGCGGAAGCGAAGGCCGCGCGCGCGCATACGAAGCGCAGGCTCAAGTTCACCCTGCCCGGCCCGATGACCATCGCCGACACCGTCGCCGACCGCCATTACGGCGACCAGAAGACGATGGCCTTCGCCTTCGCCGACCTGCTGAACGAGGAAGCGCGCGCGCTCGCGCGCGACGGAATCGACGTGATCCAGTTCGACGAGCCGGCCTTCAACGTGTTCATGGACCAGGTCAATGTCTGGGGCATCGCCGCGCTCGAGCGCGCCGCGGCCGGGCTCGCCTGCAGGACCGCCGTGCACATTTGCTACGGCTACGGCATCAAGGCTAATATCGACTGGAAGGAGACGCTCGGCGCCGAATGGCGGCAATACGAGGCGATCTTCCCCGCGCTCGCGGCAAGCAGGATCGACCAGGTGTCGGTCGAGTGCCGCAATTCGAAAGTTCCGATCGGCCTGCTCGGCCTGCTCAAGGGCAAGGACGTGCTGGTCGGCGCGATCGATGTCGCGAGCGACGAGATCGAGACGCCGGAGGACGTGGCCGCGACCATCGAGGCCGCGATGCAGCACGTCCCGAAGGAGCGCATCGTCGCCTGCACCAATTGCGGCATGGCGCCGATGCGCCGCGACATCGCGGAAGCGAAGCTCGTCGCGCTCGCCGAGGGCGCTGCATTGGCGAGGAAGCGGTTCGGCTGATCGCGGCCGCCAATTCTCAATCAGTAACGCTCGCCGGCGCGGCAGACGATCCGCGCCAGCGGCGTGCGGCGCGTGCGGATCAGAACACGGCGATGTATTTCAGGAGGTACAGCACGCCGAGGATGATCACGATAATGCGCACGATCTGCTTCGCGCGTCCGTCGATCGGCAGCATGTTGACCAGGTAAAGAACGAGAACGACGACCAGAAACGTGATGAGAATGCTGATCAACAACGACATGAGCGCCCCCTATGGCGTGCTTCGAGCCGGCATGGCCCGATCTCCGCAGGCATAATCCGCGTCGCCGCCTAAAGTTCCAAAGGCGGAACCGACTGCCCACGGGAACATGTCAGCGCACGGCGCTGTCGCTGTCCGCCCGCATGCGCTGCTTGCACTTCTTGGCGGCAGCGGCGTTCTCCATTTCCTTCAGCTCGCCCTGCACGGTCAGGAACTCCGCCTTGTAGAAAAGGGCGTTGACGAATTCGCCGCCGGGCCCCGCGGCGGCCTTGGTCATGGCGTCCCGCAATTCGCTCTCGCGCCGGCCGGCCTCCTGCGCCTGCGTGGCGATCTGGTCGCAACTGTAGAAATTGTATTTGCCCGTCGGCATCATGGATTGCGGCGTCTCCAGGCTCGATGTGCAGGCCGACAGCGCGAATGCCGCAGCCAGCGACGCCGCCGCAAGGCCCCGCTGCAATTGCGGGTGGCAGATTTGACGCCGATTCATCTCTCGCCCGGAAACCCGCTCGGGACGCGCTTTGCGAGTTCCAAGCTCTTGTTTTCAATCATAAATCACAATGCGCGCCGCTGTCGACCGGCGGCCCCGGATATGCCTGCCTCCTGCAAAGGCGAGGAAGTTGTCTTTCCTTGGGCGAGAGCCGGAGCTCCGGAAGGTTGAGCCGGCCGAAATGCATTGGGCGGTCACCTTGCCTGACATAGACTGCGGCGGACTCGACGCCCGCCGGACTCGCCCATGCCCCGCCTCTCCCTCGCGAGCCTGTCGCTCATCGCCCTGCTGGCACCGGCCCTCGGTCAGGCGGCGCCTGCCGCCGGAAAGGCGAAGCCCGCCGCGACGTGCGACCGCCCGGCCTTCCGGGTTGTGCTCGATGTGGGCCACACGCTGGAAACGCCGGGCGCCATCAGCGCGCGCGGCGCGACCGAATATGCCTTCAACCTGCGGCTTGCGGGCGAGATCGTGAAGGCGCTGGCCGAAGCCGGATTCACCTCGACGAGCATTCTCGTCAGCGCGGGCGACAAGATGCGCGGCCTCATCCAGCGCGTCTCGCAGGTCAATCGCGAGCCCGGCGATCTCCTCCTCTCCATTCATCACGACGCCGTGCCCGAGCAATTCCTGGAAGATTGGGAATACGAAGGCCAGCCGCAGCGTTTCAGCGATCGCTTCAGAGGACATTCGATCTTCGTCTCGCTGGACAATGCCCAGAGCAGGGCGAGCCTGAACTTTGCGAAGCTGCTCGGCGCCGAATTGAAGGAGCTGGGGCTGCAATACACACCGCACTACACGGAAGCCTTCATGGGCGGCCGGCGGCGCGTGCTGCTCGACCGGAATGCAGGCGTCTATCGCTTCGACCAGCTCTACGTCCTGCGCGCATCGCAGACGCCGGCGGTGCTGCTCGAAGCCGGCAACATCAAGAACCGCGACGAGGAGTTGCAGCTGGCGGCGACCAGCCACCGCGCGCTTCTGGTCGCCTCGGCGGTCGAGGCGATCGGAAAATTCTGCGACCTGCGCGCGCCCAGG
>JACAEG010000089.1 GCA_013388965.1 Pseudorhodoplanes sp.
CCACGGGCCCGGCCCCGGCCCGGGACCCCAATTGCCGCCCCACACATTGACGTCCGGCGAAATCGGCGGCGACGGCGCATATTCGGTGACCGGCGCATCCATGTCGGAACTGACCGACCAGCCGCGGCTGAAGCTCTCCGCCTGCTTGGGCTTCTCGCGATCGGGGGACGGCTCGATCTCGTAGCGCCCCAACTTGGGGGCGGCGCCGAGCGAGGGGAAATAATGCCGCGCGGGCGGCGGAAATGGCGGCGCATAGGGAGACGGAATGACGACGACCGTCCCGGCACCCGGCCGGTAGAGCCCCCAGTCTCCTTCCACGATGCCAAAGCCCGCGTTATAGCCGTTGACGATCACGGGCACGTCGAGCCGTCCCGGGATGACGAAAGCCGGCTGATGATCGGCACGCGCGGGCGCACAGGCAAGCGCCGCAACGGCGGTCGAAGCCGCGATGATCGCAACGCCTGAACGCATGGGCCGGGCACTCGACAGAATGAACTCGCGTCACATCCTATGAGGCGGCCGCAAGCGCATTGCTAACGGCGCGGGCAATTCGCGAAATAGCATTAACCTCTTATGACTGACCGCGGCGCGACCCGCCTCATTCCAGAACGGATCTGGTCCCGACGAGGGAGAAAACCAGCGCCAGAATCCACATCACGATGGAAATGGCGGATGTCCAGAAGGCGAAGGTGAGATAGGTATCGCGCAGGATCGTCGAGCTCGCCCATTGCGCATAGGCCTCGGGCGGCCGGAACTGCTTGTCGATATAGAGCCACATCTCGGTCTTGCGATAATCCTTCGTCAACGCTTCCCGCGATTTCAGGATTAGCACGAAGGCCATGATGGTGGTGAGAAAGCCGCCGGCCTGGAATGCAAGCCGCGGATCGAACGACATGCCAACCATGACGCAGACGATGGCGAGCATGCCGAAGCCGCAGGCGCGCAGGACCGTCTCGTAGGCGACGCGACGCATATGCTCCATCGGCTGTCCCCGCGGGAATTCACCGGCGGGTCACTTTACATGCGATTCCGACAGACCCAATCACAATCCGGTGTGCCTGCGCGCAGTTACGCGATCAGCGCCAAGGTCAGCAGCAGCGCGGCGACGCCCGCCGCTGCCGCGGCGAAACTGAGCAGCGTTCGCTGCAGATCGTCGTGGGCGCGCCTGATCGCCCTTCCGTCGCCGGGCCGCTCGTCGGGCGGCAGCATCCTCCAGGTTTCGGTGCGACAGATGCCCGTCCGCTCGATCTGCGACACGCGATACAGCAACCCAAGACAGAAAATCAGCGAAATCTGCCCGCCGATCAT
This sequence comes from Pseudorhodoplanes sp., assembly GCA_013388965.1. GTDB lineage: Bacteria > Pseudomonadota > Alphaproteobacteria > Rhizobiales > Xanthobacteraceae > Pseudorhodoplanes. The sequence goes on from JACAEG010000089.1 coordinate 1,309, forward strand.
GAACGCAAGTTCAGGATCGAAGCTGAAACCCGTCATCAGCGTCAGGCCGGCGAGCGCGACAAAGCCCGAATCCCGCACGGCGTTAACGAATGCAAGTTGCGCGAATTTGTTCATCGGCCGTATCCCTCACGGAGACACCTCCGGTCGAACCTCCCGCAACGACGGAATGCAATTGACGTGCCGGATTGCTCGACGGCCATGCCAGCCGTCCGGGCAACGCACCTGGCGGCGGGTCGTTCCCGCCGAAAAATCGCATCAAAGCCCGATGTCGAGAAAATTCCCGATCGCCGGCAGCGTCAGGAGTGCGGTGCAGGCAAGCCAGATCCACAGCGAGACGACCGTGGAGTCTTCCGTCGCGCCGACATACCGTTCGTAGAGCGCCGCCGGAATGCCGCCGATAATGATGGTCGCGGTCGACAGCATCAGGGAGGAAAAATAAGCGATCGCTCCGGTGCTGCCGAACAGCGGAGCGGCCATCAGATAGACAGAGATCTGGAACACGAAAAAGAACAGCGGATTGAAGATGCCGTTGATCATGCCGAAGAAGGCGATGCCGATGTAGTAGAAGCTGCGCTCGTTCACGGCTGCGACGCCCCCACAAGGCCGAGCGAGAAGAACACCAGCAGCAGAATGACGCGCAGCCAGAACATCCACACGAATCCGAACAGCCACAGCACGACCGGTGCCACCGCTCTCGGCGTGATCGGTCTGATCAATGCGAGCGCCGGATCGGTGATCGCGCAGAAGCCGCGCCAGATGAAGTTCCTCGAATCCTGGTCGACGAACAGGCCGAGCAGCGCCCGGCCGAGCATCGTGTACATCACGACCGCCAGGATGAAATTGGGAATCTGGAAATACCACTGGCTCCAGAAACTGACCGTCTGCACCGTATCGATCCTTCTGCGACAGCGCCGATTTAGCCGGAAAGCGCCGCACAGGTCTTGAAAAAAATCGGGGCCCCGGCTGACCGGGGCCCCGCTGCTCGATGTAGTCCGTTCGGACCTAGTCCTTTTCGACCAGGACCGTGCGGCCGCGCGGCTTGCGGATTTCGTCCACGAAAGCCTGCATTTCCGCCGACGGCTCCTTGGTCATCAGGCTCACAACATAGATCAGCAGGAAGCCGACCGGCATCCCGATCAGGCCCGCCGCGATGTTGTTGATCCCGAACCAGCCGACCTTGGAGGCCAGCGGGTGCGCAAGCGTAACCCAGGTTTCGTATGCGTTCGGGGCCGCCATCGCCTTGGCCACATCCACCAGCGGAGCGCCGGTCGGGCTCGGCAATGCCGACATTCCGAAATAGGCCACGCCGTAACCCGGGAAGTAGCGCGTGCAGACGAGGTAGAAGAGCGCGATTCCGAAACCGCCGATGATGCCGGCAATTGCGCCGGCCGTCGTCGCGCGCTTCCACCAGATGCCCATGACAAGAGCCGGGAAGTTCCCCGCCATGGCGAGCGAGAACGCCCAGCCCACCATTGCGAGAATGTCCGCCGGCTTGGTCGCCGCCGTTGCTGCCGCCGCGAGCGCGACGAGCAGCAGCAGGATGCGGGCGATGATCAGCCTGCGCGCCGTCGGCGCGTTCGGATCGATCATCTTGTAGTAGACGTCATGCGACAGCGCATTGGCAATCGCAAGCAGCAGTCCGTCCGCGGTCGAGAGCGCGGCGGCAAGGCCGCCGGCCGCAACCAGACCCGAAATCACATAGGGAAGTCCCGAGATTTCCGGCGTGGACAGCACGATCACGTCCGTGTTGATCACGAAGTCCTGGAAACGCACCACATCCGTTCCCACCGCCTTGCAGGCGTCGATCACAGCCTGCAGGTTGGCGGCGTTCTTGCCGCAGACCTGGATCAGGCCGAGTTCGCCCCAGGTGAACATCCAGGGACGGATATCGGCCACGTTTCTGCCGATGATGTTGGTATAGACCTCGAGCTTCGAGAACGCCGCATAGGCCGGCGCCGAGAAGTACAGGAGGAAGATGAAGAACAGCGACCAGGCGACCGACTGCCGCGCTTCACGCACCGACGGAGTGGTGAAGTAGCGCATCAGGATGTGCGGCAGCGACGCCGTTCCGACCATCATGCAGAAGATGATCGCGAAGAAGTTGAGCGGCGTGTAGTTCAGCCAGGGCTGGATATGCGGCTTCAGGTTTGCCGCCGTTGCCAGCCCCTGCTGAATCATCTGCTGCTCGCGCGCCGTGATTTCCGCGATCGCCTGTCCGTAGGTCAGTTCCGGAATCGGAATGCCGTATTTCTTGGTGGACAGGATCACGATCGGGGTCAGGTAGGCGACGATCAGCACGATGTACTGGGCGATCTGCGTCCAGGTCACCGCGCGCATGCCGCCCAGCATCGAGCAGAGCAGGATGCCGACGAGCCCGACGAACACCGCGACCTCGAAGTTCATGCCAAGGAAGCGCGAGGCGATCAGGCCGGTGCCGAAAATCTGCGCCGTCACATAGGTGAAGGAGCAGCAGACCAGCACGATGACAGCGAGGAAGCGCGCGAAGTTGCCGCCGAAGCGGAACGACATGAAGTCCGGAACCGTATAGGCGCCGAACTTGCGCAGATAGGGGCCGACGAGAACGGAGACCAGCACGTATCCGCCGGTCCAGCCGAGCACCCAGGCCAGGCCGTCATAGCCGAGCAGGAACAGCGTGCCGGCCATGCCGACGAACGACGCCGCCGACATCCAGTCCGCGCCCGTCGCCATGCCGTTGTAGAAGGCCGGAACGCGCCGACCCGCGACGTAATATTCGGATACCTGCGCCGTGCGCGAGAGCACGCCGATGATCGCGTAGACCGCAATCGTGAAGAACACGAAGAGGTAGCCCAGAATCTTGTTCGGTACGCCGACCTGCTCGAGGATCGCGACCAGGATCACGAAGGCAAGGAAGCCGCCGGTATAGAGGCCGTAGATCTTGCCGAGATTCTTGATGAAGTCGTCTGCGCCTGAAGTTTGAGTAGCCATGTTTTCTCTCCCTTCAGTCGTCTTCTGCCACGCCGAATTCGCGGTCGATGTTGTCCTGCTGCTTCGCGAACACGAAGAGCTGGACGACGAACGCGATCAGCGATCCTTGCGCGGCCATGTAGAAGCCGAGCGGGAAGCCGAGGATGACGATGTTGTTGAGCTGCGGGGCGAATATGTGGATCACGTATCCGAAGAAGAACCAGATCGCGAGGTGAAGCCACATCAAGTTGGTCGTCTTGCGCCAATGCGCCTGATCATTGGCCGACGTTGTCGACTGTTGAGCCATGGGTGGGTTGCCCTCCCTCAAGTGAATCGATCCATTGCGCGACGGACCGACGATTTCAGTTCAAGGGGCGCCGGATTTCGGCTGAAGCGGCACCCCCCATTGCCGCTGCTCCACGCCCGATCTTGTCGTCGGGTCGGGAGACGATAAAAAAAGGTATCATTAAGGCATGCTCACCACTTATAAGACTTTCGGCCAAAGAAGCTTGGATACCCCCAAGGAATCATTCGCGTTTTCGCCGCCGCGGCCTTCGCACTTGCGAGATGGTCCGACGCGCTGCGCCATGACGGCGCGACTCAACGAAGGACAGGAATCAAGATGGGCTTGCTCGACTCCCTGTTCGGATTCTTCCGCCGCGATCCGCCGATCACCACTCCGGCGGAGCTGGCCGACTTCATCGACACGCGCGCAGCCTTCCTCGTGCAGAAGGGCATGTTCGATTACGCGCGCGCGCGTTCGGGTCACTACGCGAAGGTTCTGCTGGCGGAGAAGGAATTCCACGCGGCGATGAACGAAGCGCGCTGGCGCGCCTATCCCATCGGGCTCGCGATGGTCGGCGAAATGGTCGAGGGCTTCCTTCGGCCCTATGGCGGGGACGACCAGCGCGCGATGCTTGACCGGCTGACGCCGCTCGTCCTGGGTGTTTTCGACCGCTATCCCGCCCCGCCCGAGCTCGGCGCCGCGAAATTGGGCGCGGCGCGCGCGCGCCGCGC
>JACAEG010000031.1 GCA_013388965.1 Pseudorhodoplanes sp.
GCGTGGGCGGTCGGGGGGCCGATGCCGCGCGAGGCGCCGGTGACCAGGGCGATGCGGTGGGCGAGCGGCTTGGCGGTCACGTCGTCCGGGGACTGTCAGCTCGCCTCGGCCAGCAGCGACAATTGCCGCGGAGTGTGCCTGGCGGCGGTCAGGTCGGTGAGCGGAGTCGGGTAATCGCCGGTAAAGCAATGATCGGTGAATTGCGGGCGCAGCGGATCGCGGCTCTCGTAGCCCATCGCCTTGTAGATGCCGTCGACGGACAGGAAGGCCAGCGAATCCGCGCCGATGAATTGGCGCATCTCGTCGAGCGAATGGGTCGCGGCGAGGAGCTTGTCCTTGTCCGGCGTGTCGATGCCGTAATAGTCGGGGTGCGTGATGGGCGGGGAGGCGATGCGGAAATGCACTTCCCTGGCGCCGGCGTCGCGCATCATCTGCACGATCTTGGTCGAGGTCGTGCCGCGCACGATCGAGTCGTCGACCAGCACGATGCGCTTGCCCGCGACCACCGCGCGGTTGGCATTGTGCTTCAGCCGCACGCCGAGCTGGCGGATTTGCTGCGTCGGCTCGATGAAGGTGCGCCCGACATAGTGATTGCGGATGATGCCGAGATCGAAGGGAATGCCGGAGGCCTGCGAGAAGCCGAGCGCCGCCGGCACGCCTGAATCCGGGACGGGCACGATCACATCGGCCGCCGCCGGCGATTCGGCCGCGAGCTGCGCGCCCATGGTCTTGCGCACCTGATAGACCGGACGCCCGCCGACGATCGAATCCGGGCGGGCGAAATAGATGTATTCGAAGATGCAGGGCCGCGGCGGCATCGGCGGAAACGGCTTGTGCGAATGCGCGCCCTTGTCGTCGAAGATGATGACCTCGCCATTCTCGATGTCGCGCACATATTTCGCGCCGATAATGTCGAGCGCGCAGGTCTCCGAGGTGAGGATCGGGCAGCCATCGAGCATGCCGAGCACGAGCGGGCGGATGCCGAGCGGATCGCGCGCGCCGACGAGCTTCTTGTTGGTGAGACCGACGAAGGAATAGGCGCCTTCGAGTGCCCGCAGGGCGTCGATGAAGCGGTCGACAAAGCGCGGCTTGTGCGAGCGGGCGACAAGATGGAGGACCACCTCGGTATCGGTGGTCGACTGCATGATCGCCCCGTCATGCACGAGCTCGCGCCGCAATGTGAGGCCGTTGGTCAAGTTTCCGTTATGACCGATGGCAAAACCGAAGGGATCGAGCTCCGCGAAAAGCGGCTGCACGTTGCGCAGCAGCGTCTCGCCGGTCGTCGAATAGCGCACATGCCCGACCGCGCTGGTGCCCGGCAGGCGGTCGATCACCCGGCGGTCGGAGAAGGTGTCCCCGACAAGGCCAAGCCGCCGCTCGGAATGAAAGCGCTTGCCGTCGAAGGAGACGATGCCGGCCGCTTCCTGGCCGCGATGCTGAAGCGCATGCAGGCCGAGCGCCGTGATCGCCGCCGCGTCCGGATGGCCGAATATGCCGAAAACCCCGCATTTTTCGCGCAGCACGTCGCCGGGCTCGTCCGGCAGGCCGGGGACTTCGGAGTGTCTCGTCATCTCGCCCAAAACGGGCCTCCTTCTCCAGGCCAGTCAGCGCGCGGTCGCTGCCTTGCCCTCGATCAGCCGCTGCATCGTGGAGCGGTCCGAACGGTTATATCCTTCCGTCTCGCCGCGCCCCGGCGCTCCGAGACCGGATCTCTGGCCGCTGCCGCCCTCGGCCGGGGGAGGAGCTTCCTCCTCGTCTCCGCGAGGCCGTTTCAGCCGCTTCAAGATGGTGCTTTCGGGGTCATCCGGCAACAGCGAATTCAGCCATTCCCCCGTGCTCTGCAGGACAAGCTTCGATTTTGCGTCGGAAACCCATGTCGGCTGGGACTTTTGGGGTACCAGCCAGTCGAAAAAGAGATAGGCGACAACCACGATAATGAGGCCGCGCCCGAGCCCGAACAGGAAGCCGAGCGTGCGGTCGAGCGCGCCGATTCGGCTGTCCAGGATCATGTCCGAGATGCGGACCGTAATGATCGAGACGATCAGCAACGTGCCCAGGAACACGCCGCCGACGACGGCTCCGGCCGCCACGATATCGTTGTTGAAATACTGCTTCGCCAGCGGCAGGAGCCGCTGATAGAGCATGAGGGTCGCGAGCGCCGCCGCAACCCACGCCGCAATCGAGAGAATCTCGCGCATGAAACCGCGGATCATGGCCAGCAGGCCGGAAACCAGCATGACGGCGAGCAGAACGATGTCGAGAATCGTGATGGGCATCGTGCGATTGTATGGATTCGTGGGAACAGCGAGCGGCCAGCGAGCGCGTGTATAGCGGCGTTCCGCCGCCCCGTCACCCGTCTTCTCGCAGCCGCCGGGGACCGCGCGGCGTGCCGCGCGCTGCGATATCGGCGACCAGAGCCGTCAGCGTGCTGTTTGCGGTCAGCGCGAGCTGCGGTTCGGCCGGGGCTTCGCCACGGCCGGCTTCGGGAATGAAGGCGCGCTGAAATCCGAGCTTGGCGGCCTCCTTCAGGCGTGCGGGAATTTGCGGTACCGGGCGGATCGCGCCCGAGAGCGAAACCTCGCCGAAATAGACGGCATCCGAGGGCAGCGGCGCATTGGCGAGCGAGGACACGAGGGCCGCCGCGGCTGCCAGATCGGCCGCCGGTTCCTGGATACGCAGGCCCCCCGCGACATTCAGATACACATCGTGCCCCGAAAGCCGCACGCCGCAATGCGCCTCGAGCACGGCGATGACCATCGACAGCCGGCTTTGATCCCACCCGACGACGGCGCGGCGCGGCGTGCCGAGCGAGGTCGGAGCCACCAGCGCCTGCATTTCCACGAGCAGGGGACGAGTCCCCTCGATCCCGGCGAATACCGCGGTACCGGGCGTGCCGAGATCGCGCTCGGAAAGAAACAGTTCCGACGGGTTGGCGACTTCGCGCAGGCCGAGCCCCGTCATTTCGAACACGCCGATCTCGTCGGTCGGCCCGAAGCGGTTCTTGACCGCGCGCAGGATGCGAAACTGGTGCGAGCCCTCGCCCTCGAATGACAGCACCGCATCGACCATGTGCTCGACCACGCGCGGGCCCGCGATCTGGCCATCCTTGGTGACATGGCCGACCAGCACCACCGACGTGCCGCGCCGTTTGGCGAAGGTGGTCAATTCATGCGCGGCGGCGCGCACCTGGCTGACCGATCC
>JACAEG010000146.1 GCA_013388965.1 Pseudorhodoplanes sp.
AGACCTGCCTGCCGAGCACGGCAAGCTGCTCCATCGCGGCCGGACGGCGCGTGTCGAGCGAGGCCATCAGCGTCTTGCGATTGCCGAGTTCCTTGAGGCGCTTCGCGATTTTCGCGGTGGTCGTCGTCTTGCCGGAGCCCTGCAGGCCGACCATCATGATCGCGACCGGAGCGGGCGCGTTGAGGTCGATGGTCTGCGCGTCGGAACCGAGCGTTGCGACCAGCTCGTCGTGGACGATCTTGACCACCATCTGGCCGGGCGTGACCGACTTGATCACCTCGACGCCGACCGCCCGCGCGCGCACGCGCTCGATGAAGGCGCGCGCCACGTCGAGCGCAACGTCGGCCTCGAGCAGCGCGCGGCGGACCTCGCGCAGCGCGGTATCGACGTCGGCCGCCGACAGCGCGCCGCGCCGCGTCAGCGCGTCGAAGATCTGGCCGAGCTTTTCCGACAGGTTGTCGAACATGCGTCCAAAACACCTTCGCACCCGAGGGCGCAACGCGCTGTCGGGTGGTGACCTCCGGCCTCTTCAATGGACCGGGCGGCTTGCTACATGACGATCTCTTGCGAGAGCGCGCGGAAACTAGGGGCGGCAGCCCCTCAAGTCAAGGCAATGTCAGGCGATGACGACCGTGGAAATCGTTAAAAATCAAGGGATTCCGGCATGAAAGTGACGCGCAGGCGCCTGTTTGCGGGGACTGCCGCACTCGCGGCCGCGGGCGCCGGGCTGTTCGGCATGCGCGCGGCCAATGCCCGCTATTACGAGGGGCCGGTTTCGGACCATTTCGACGGAACCTATTTTTTCGATCCGCACGGCGCCCCGCCCAAGCGCTTCACCGACCTCCTGCGCTTCTGGACCTCCAATGCCCGCGCCGAATGGCCGGCCTGGCGGCCGAACGGACATGCCGAAGCCCCGCCACCGCGCGTCGACGGCGGCGCATGCCGCGTGACCTTTGTCGGCCATGCCATGTTCCTGATCCAGACCGGCGGCCTCAACATCCTGACCGACCCGATCTGGTCGGAGCGCGCCTCGCCCTTCACCTTTGTGGGGCCAAGGCGGCATCACGATCCCGGAATCGCGTTCGACGACCTGCCGAGGATCGACGTGGTGCTGGTCTCGCATTGCCACTACGACCATCTCGACACTGCAACGCTCTCGCGGCTTGCCGCGCGCTTCAATCCGCGCGTCGTCACGCCGCTCGGCAACGACACGATCATGCGCGCGCACGATGACGCGATCCGCGCCGAGGCGCATGACTGGGGCGACCGGGTGGTCCTGTCGCCCGAGGTCGCCGTCGAGCTTGCGCCGATGCGGCACTGGTCGGCGCGCGGCCTTTCCGACCGCAACAAGGCGTTGTGGGCGGCCTTCGTGATCGAGACGCCGGCCGGAAAAATCTATCACGTCGCGGACAGCGGCTACGGCACCGGCCATCACTTCAAGGCCGCGCGCGAGCGGTACGGCCCGTTCAAGCTCGCGATATTGCCGATCGGCGCCTACGAGCCGCGCTGGTTCATGCGCGACCAGCACATGAACCCGCAGGAGGCCGTGCAGGCCCTGCTCGATTGCGGCGCCGAGCGCGCGCTCGCGCATCACTTCGGCATGTTCCAACTGACCGACGAAGCCATCGATGCGCCGGTCGAGGCGTTGCGGGCGGCGCTCGCGGCGGCGGAATTGCCGGAGGAGCGCTTTCGGGCGCTGAAGCCCGGCGGCGCGGTGGAGATTTAGGTCTCCCCCTCGCCCTCCCCCGGGCGCGAGCGCAGGCAAATTCCGGGCTCGCGCCGAGGATCGGCCGAGCAACCGCGTTGGCGCGCGAGGACTGGCACTTCTACGAGCATGACAAGCCCGGTTTTGCGGGCCTTTCGCCCGCGCGGTCGTTAGGAATATTTTCACGTGAAACAGGCCGGCGCGGCGACGGAATATGCTGCCGCCGCAACGGCCTGGCGCGAAAACGCCGCTACTTGACCGGCACGGTGATGACGATCGTGAGCTTGTCGTCGGGGGTGCTGCGCAGATCGGTCTCGTATTCCTCGATGAAGATATCCTGCGCCTCGATATTCTTTTCGTCGAGATAATTGGTGATCGCCTCGTAGGTCGTGTCCATCGCGTCGTAGGAGCCGCGATGCAGAAAGCGGTACGCCTTTCCCGCCGGCGTCTTGCCGAGCGCCAGATCGCCCCTGGGCGGATCGGCCGGCGCTTCCGCAATCGGCACGCCGACCCGGAACTGAAAGCCGGTATCGTCGGCGCCGATATAGATCGTCATGGCGTTGCCGGCGGGCTTGATCCCGGCGCGGTCGAGATAGCTGTGAACGGTCCTGAGGGCCTCGACAATGGTGTCGTAGGCCGCGTCCCAGTTGGCCTGCCCCTCGAGATAGATGATCGGCCGCTCGGCGAGCTGAACCGCCTCGCCGAATGCGTCGCCGGGCTGGAGCGGAGCGGGCGGCGTCTGGGACAGCGCCGCGAAGGGCAGCAGCGCTGCAAGGGCTGCGGCAACGATCGACAGTCGCAAGGCTGGAAACATCGAACTCCCCCGGGCGGCCGGGCCTGTCGGCCACGCTAGCACGCGAATCGCAAAGCCCCGCGGCGATTTATGCGCCAGCAGGTCCGACACCCGGCCGGACTGGCTAAGCGGGGCCCATTGCCCATATAAGACGGTCGGAAGCATCGGAAATCCATGAGCGTGCTGGCGAATCATTCGTTTGTGAAGATGAACGGCCTCGGCAACGAGATCGTGATCGTCGACATGCGCGCCTCCCCTCGCCTGATCACGGCGGACGAGGCCCGAGCCGCGGCGCAGCCCGCCGGCGCGCCGTTCGACCAGATGATGGCGCTCTATCCGCCGCGCACGCCGGGAACCGAATCCTTCATCCGCATCTACAATACCGACGGGACGGAATCGGGCGCCTGCGGCAACGGCATGCGCTGCGTCGCCTCGCTGGTCTTCCGGGGCAGCGACAGGAAGGTTCTCACCTTCGAGACCAAGGCCGGCCTGATCAATTGCTGGCGCACCGACGATCCGGAACGCTTTACCGTCGACATGGGCAAGCCGCGCTTTCGGTGGGACGAAATCCCGCTGGCGGAGGAATTTGCCGATACCCGCGCGATCGAGCTGCAGATCGGCCCGATCGACGATCCGGTCCTGCATTCGCCGTCGGCCGTCAACATGGGCAACCCGCACGCCATTTTCTGGGTGAACGACCCGGCTCCCTACGATCTCGGCCGCTTCGGGCCGCTGCTGGAAAACCATCCGATCTTTCCGGAGCGCGCGAATATCACGCTCGCCGCGATCAGGTCCCCCGAGCACATCGTCATTCGCACCTGGGAGCGCGGGGCGGGCCTGACC
>JACAEG010000129.1 GCA_013388965.1 Pseudorhodoplanes sp.
CACGTTGACCACACCGGCCGGCACGCCGGCTTCCTCCAGGATCGGCATCATGGCGAGCATCGTGAGCGGCGTGTCGGACGCCGGCTTCAGCACGACGGTGCAGCCGGCCGCGAGCGCCGGCCCGATCTTGCGGGTCGCCATCGCGGCCGGGAAATTCCACGGCGTCACCAGCACGGCGACGCCGGCGGGCTTGTGCTGCACCAGGATGCGCGCGCCGGACGAAGGGGCGCGCGACAGGCTGCCCAGATTGCGCACGGCCTCTTCCGCATTCCAGCGGAAGAATTCGGCCGAATAGGCGACCTCGCCGCGCGAATCCGACAGCGCCTTGCCGTTCTCGACCGTGATCAGCTTCGCAAAGCGCTCCGCGTCGCGCATCAGCAGCTCGAACGCCTTGCGCAGAATCTCGCCGCGCTCGCGCGGCTTGCGCGCGGCCCAGCCCTCGAAGGCCTCGCTCGCGGCATCGACGGCGGCGATGGCGTCCTCGGGCGTCGCGCTCGCGACGGAGGCGACCTTCTTCTCGGTCGCGGGATCGATGACGTCGAAGCGCTCGCCGTTCGATGACTTGCGCCACTTGCCGCCGATCCAGAGGTCGGTCGGGACATTGGCGAGGAGATTGTCGTACATGGTCTGCTTTCCTTCCACTCGGTAATTCAGCGGCTCGGCGAAAGGGCACACGCCGAATCGATAATCATTTTTCTCATCCTGATTCGGGTTTCACGAAAACCTTTCGCGCCCCGAAATAGCGACAGCTCCTTTTTCAGTCTTCTATTCACCCGCTCCGCGGCCCGGCTTCGCTGCGTCCGGAATCCAGAGCACGTTCAGCGGAAAAGTATGTGTCTCGAACGGCGGGGCGCTCACGGCATCGTCGTCCTTGAAGGTGGCGGCGAGCAGCCACTTTCCGCCTGTCAGCGCAAGCACCTCGAGCGTCCTCGCGATGGGATCGACGTACCAGCAATGACCGACGCCGAAGGTGGCATAGACCGCCAGCTTGTCGGTGCGGTCGATGGCCTGCGTCGAGGGCGAGAGAACCTCGGCGATCCAATCGGGCGGTGTTTCGATGAACGCGGTGTCGGGAAACGGGGTCAGCCGTTCGCGCCGCCATCCGCCGATATCGGGAACCACAATGTGAGGCCCAAGATGCAATTCCGGCTCGACAATGAATATCCACCCGCCGGGTCCGTCGCGACCGCGTCCGAATGGAACGCTCAGTTCGGTCTGAAGCTCGCCAGCGGCCACGCCGTGACGGGGTGTCGGCCGCGGATGCGCATGCAGCACGCCATCGATGATCTCGCCGACGAGATTCGACGGCAGCGCCTCAAGATCGGCATAGGTCGCGGAACGTTTCTTGGTCTGCACCATCTCTGCAATCTATCAGAACGTCGGTTGGGGGCGCGAATCGGTCACAACGGGCGATCCTCTCCACTGTCACCCCCCTCCCCACTCCTCCCCCACAACGCGGGAGGGCGCAGAGCGAGCGTGTTGCTCCGCTTGTTATCCGTCGGCTCGTCCATCACGACGTCAGCGACCGCCGCACCGTCTCCGCGATCCGCTCCACCGTCGGCAGCACCGCGTCCTCCAGAATGTCCGCCGCCGGCAGCGGAATATGCGGCGTCGTGATGCGGACTGGCGGCCCGTCGAGGTCGTAGAAGGCCTCGTCCGCGACGATCGACACGATCTCGGCGCCCCAGCCGCACAGCCGCGGATTTTCCTCGACCGTGAACAGCCGGTGCGTGCGCCCGACCGAACCGAGAATCGTCTGCGTGTCGAGCGGCACCAGCGAGCGCAGATCGACAACCTCGCAATCGATGCCGTGTTCCGCCTTCAGCCGCTCGGCGGCCTCGAGCGCGCGCGGAACCATGAGGGCCAAAGCGAGAATGGTCGCATCCTTGCCGGGCCGCACGATTTTAGCGGTGCCGAGCGTGTCGACGATCTCGCCGTCGGGCACCTCGCCCTTGGTCGCGTAAAGCGACTTGTGCTCGAAGAAGATCACCGGATCGGGATCGCGCACGGAGGCGGCCAGGAGCCCGATCACGTCGCGGGGCGTGGAGGGGGCCACCACCTTCAGGCCCGGAATCATCATGCACCAATTCTCGACGCTTTGAGAGTGCTGCGCGCCGAAGCGCGAGCCCGCGCCGTTGCCGGTGCGCACGACGAGCGGGCACTTGAGCTGGCCGTTCGACATGTAGCGGCTTTTCGGAAACTCGTTGGCGATATAGTCGAAGCAGACCGCCAGAAAATCCGAGAACATGATCTCGGCGATCGGCTTCAGGCCCGTCATCGCCGCGCCCATTGCGGCGCCGAGGATCGCCTGCTCGGAGATCGGCGTGTCGCGCACGCGCCTCGACCCGAACTGCTCGTAGAGCCCGACCGTCGCCTTGAACACGCCGCCGGGCTTGGCCACGTCCTCGCCAAGGAACACGACATCGGGATCGCGCGCCATCTCCTGCGCAATGCCGCGCGCGACCGCCTCGCGATAGGTCAGTTCCGCCATGCGAAGCCTCCGTCGGCATAGACATCGGTGGCGATGATATCGAGCGGCGGCGGCGGCGCGGCCTTGCATCGCTCGGTGGCGTCGTCGACGACCTTGCGGATCTCCGCGTCGATCCTTGCGATCGTGTCGTCGCCGACGCCGAACTGCTTGAGCCTTTCGCGGTAGAGCACGACGGGATCGCGCTCCTTCCACTTTTCCAGCTCGCCCTCCGGGCGATATTTCGCAGGGTCGGCGCGCGAATGCCCGCTGTGGCGATAGGTGATGCACTCGATCAGCGAAGGCCCTCCGCCCGCGCGCGCCTTCGCGAAGGCGGCCTGCGCGGTGCGATAGACAATGTCGGCGTCGTTGCCGTCGATCACGATCTTCTCGAGGCCGTAGGCCGAGGCGCGGTCGCCGGCAGGCGAGGGCACCGCCGTCACGTCGCCGATCGGGGTATATTCCATGTAGTGATTGTTCTCGCACACGAACACGACCGGCAGCTTCCAGACCGCCGCGAAATTCAGCGCCTCGTGAAAGGCGCCGATATTGGTCGTGCCATCGCCAAAGAAGCAGACCGACACGTCGTCGTCGCCCTTGTATTGCGCGCGCCAGGCCGCGCCGCAGGCGATCGGCAGATGCGCGCCGATGATGGCATAGGAGCCCATGACGCCGCGCGAAGCGTCGGTGAGATGCATCGAGCCGCCCTTGCCGCGCATCAACCCGTTGTCGCGGCCCATCAACTCGCCCAGCACCTGCTCGACGGACGCCCCGCGCGCAAGCGTATGGGCGTGACCTCTGTATGTGCAGAAGCTCAGATCCTTCGGCTGCATCGCGGCGGCGAAGCCCGCCGCGATCGCCTCCTGCCCGAGCGAGAGATGGCTGGTGCCCTTGACAAGATTCTGCAGGAACAGGTCGAAGGCGCGCTGCTCGGCTTCGCGGATCGTGACCTGCAGGCGGTAAAGCTCGAGGCGCTTGTCCTCGCCGATGTCGTCGTTGAGGCCCGCTTGAGCGGCCTTCGCCTTGTCCAGCATGGGATACCCCGGCAGGGATGGAAGAGATGGTTGGACCATCGACTATCGTAGCAGGTCGTCTTCCGCGCAACAGAGGCTTTCTCCCCGGTCATGGGCGGCACCCCACCTCATGCGGCGGCCCGCGGCCCGACCGTGCGCTCGCGATAGAGCAGGTAAAGACCCGAGGAAATGACGATGACCGCACCGGCAATCGTCCAGCTGTTCGGAATATCCCCGAACACGAGGAAGCCGAGCGCCGTGGTCCAGACGATCTGCGTGTAGATGAAGGGTGCAAGTGTCGAGGCGGGCGCGAGCCGATGTCCCGCGATCAGCATGTAATGGCCGAAGCTGCCGAACGCGCCACAGACGACCATCAGGAACATGATGAAGAGGTTTTCCGGCGTCGTCCAGACGAAGGGCACGACGAAGGACATCAGCGCCGCGCCGACAAGGTTGGAATAGAACAGCGTCGTCTCGTTGGAATCGTAACGCGAGAGAATGCGCGTCGACACCACATAGACCGCGTAGCAGAGCGTTCCGCCGATGGCGAGAAACGCGGCGGGGTGAATCCCGCCGGCGCCCGGCCGCGTCACCAGCAGCACGCCGCAGAAGCCGACGACAATGGCGACCCAGCGCCTCCAGCCTATCCATTCGCCTAGAATCGGCCCCGCCATCGCGGCCACCAGCAGCGGCGTCGCGAACAGGATCGACAGGACCTGATCGAGCTGAAGATACTTGAGCGCATAGAAGTTGAAGGCGGTGGAGCCGAGAAGCAGCGCCGAGCGCCCCACCTGCATGACGGGCTTCCTGGTGCGCAACATGCCGGGATGCGACATCGGGTTGAACAGAAAGAAAGCCAGCACGAAGGCGCTCATGTAGCGCGCCCACACGACCTGCATCGTATCCATGTGATAGTTGAGATACTTGGCGGTGGTATCGAGGCAGGAGAAGCAGGCGAGCGCAGCGCACATCAGCGCGATGCCGGTGAGCCGGCCACGACGCGCGCGTCGCTGCTCGACGCCGTATTGCTCCTCGTCGAGTTCCATCGCTCAGTAGGTCGCCCGTCCTCCGGAAATGTCGAACACGGCGCCGGTGGTGAACGAGCACTCCGCCGATGCGCAGAAGGCGGCGAGAGCCGCGATCTCGTCCACCTCGACGAAGCGCGCGCGCGGAATTTTTGAGAGCATGTAGTCGATATGCTCCTTGGTCATCTGATCGAAGATGGCCGTGCGCGCGGCTGCGGGCGTCAGGCAATTTACCGCGATGTCGTAATTCGCGAGCTCCTTGCCGAGCGATTTGGTGAGCGCGATCACGCCGGCCTTGGAGGCGGAATAGGCCGGCGCATTCGGATTGCCCTCCTTGCCGGCGATCGAGGCGATGTTGACGATGCGGCCGTAATTCTGCGCGATCATCAGCGGCGCGATGGTGCGGCAGCAATAGAACTGGCTGTCGAGGTTGACGCGCATTACCTGCGCCCAGTCCTCGGGCTTGTAGTCCCAGGTCTTGACGTTGGGCCCGGCGATGCCGGCATTGTTGACCAGGATGTCGATGCGGCCGAACGCCCTGACCGTCTCGTCGCGCGCGCGCTCGATTTCGGCGAGTTTCGTGACATCGACAGGGATCGCGACGACCTGGCCTTTCGATCTCAGCTCGTCAGCGGTCCTTTTCGCGAGCGCGATATCGAAGTCCCAGATCGCGACCGCAGCGCCCGACGCCAGGAACCGCTCGACGATGGCGCGGCCGATGCCTTGCGCGCCGCCCGTCACCACAGCCTTGCGTCCTTCGAGATCGATCTTGTTGGCCATACACTCCTCCCGGGATTTTCGCGCGAGGCTACAGAAGCGGGAGCGGACTGACGAGTGGGCACGCGCACAAGGCGGCAATTCCTGCAGGGGCGTTGCCCGGCGGGACCGGCTGTTGTAGGGTGCGCCATGCGGGGCCTGCGACGGTCGCCCCGTGTTCCAAGGCTCGCAAGGCCCAAGCACCGTCTCCTTCTCTCGAGGAGGGGACGCATGTCTGCCGCGAGCTTCTTTGTCTCTCCGCACGACCTCTGGCGCCGGATCGGCACCGCCGAGGCGCCGCTTCTGATCGATGTGCGCCGGCGCGAGATTTACGAATCGTCCGACATTGTCCTTCCGGCTTCGGTCTGGCGCGATCCGCTTGATGCGGAATCCTGGATGGCCGGGCTCGACCGCAGCCTGACCTACGCGATTGCCTGCAAGGCCGGGCATGAATTGTCGCAGATGACGGCGGCCCGGCTGCGCCAGCAGGGCGTTTCCGCCTCCGTGCTGGAGGGCGGCCATGCCGGCTGGGCCGAAGCCGGACTGCCCCTTGTGTCGAAAGCCGCGCGCGACCGGCTCGCACCGCAGCCGCCGAGTTTGTGGGTGACGCGCCGCCGTCCGAAGATCGATCGCGTGGCCTGCCCGTGGCTGATCCGCCGATTCATCGATCCGCAGGCGCGCATTCTCTTTGTGGACCCCTCGGAGGTGGCGGCGGTCGCGCGCGAGACCGGCGCCGTGCCCTTCGACATCGACGGCGCGGAATTGAGCCACGAGGGCGAGCGCTGCTCGTTCGACACCATGCTCCGGCTGTTCGGGCTGGAAGGCGAGCCCGCGCTGGCGCGGCTCGCGCCGATCGTGCGCGGCGCGGATACGGCGCGGCCCGATCTTGCGCCGGAGGCGGCCGGCCTGCTCGCCATCTCGCTCGGGCTGTCGGCGCTGGCGGGCGACGACGATCATGGTCTTCTGTGTCGCGGCTTTGTCGTCTATGACGCGCTCTATGCGTGGCTGCGCTTCGCGGCCGCGGAGCGCCACAACTGGCCGGCACGGGCGGCCTGATCGATGACGACGCAAGCCATGCCTGCAGACACGGCCGCTCGCCCAGGCTTCGGAGAAGCCGTCGGCGTCTGGTTCAAGATCGGCTGCCTCGGCTTCGGCGGACCGGCGGGCCAGATCGCGCTGATGCATCGCATCGTGGTCGACGAGAAGAAATGGGTCGACGAGCCGCGCTTCCTGCATGCGCTGAATTTCTGCATGCTGCTGCCCGGACCGGAGGCGCAGCAGCTCGCGACCTATATCGGCTGGCTGCTGCATGGCGTGCGCGGCGGCCTCGCGGCGGGCATCCTGTTCGTGCTGCCCGGCGCCTTCGTGATGCTGGGCCTCAGCCTGATCTACGCGCTCGCCCGCGGCATTCCGCTGGTCGACGGCGCGCTCTACGGAATCAAGGCCGCGGTGCTGATGATCGTGGTCGAGGCGCTCATTCGCATCGGCAGGCGCGCGCTCAAGACCAGGCTGCTGATGGGCCTCGCCGCCACGGCCTTTATCGGGATTTTCTTCTTCGCGATCCCGTTTCCGCTGATCGTCATCGGCGCCGGCCTGATCGGCTACGTTGTCGCGCGAATTGCGCCCGGGCGGCTCGCACTCGGACCGACGCCGCCCCGGCAGAACAAGGACGGCAAGGGCGGCTGGCGGCGCGCCGCGTTCACCGCCGCCGCGGGACTCGCGATCTGGTGGCTGCCGGTGCTGCTGGCGGCGCTGCTTCTGGGGCCGTCGCACATTCTCGTGTCGATCGGCCTGTTCTTCTCCAAGCTCGCGGTCGTCACCTTCGGGGGCGCCTATGCCCTGCTCGCCTACATGGCGCAGCAGGTGGTGGAGAATTACGGCTGGCTCGCGCCCGGCGAGATGGTGGACGGGCTCGGGCTCGCCGAAACAACGCCGGGACCGCTCATCCTCGTCACGCAATTCGTCGGCTTTCTCGCCGCCTTTCGCGAGGCTGCGCCGTTTTCGCCCGTGCTCGCCGGCGTTCTTGGCGCCGCGATAACGACCTGGGTGACGTTCGTGCCCTCAATGGTGTGGATTTTCATCGGCGGGCCCCATGTCGAGGACCTGCGCAGCAACCGCAAGCTTGCGGGCGCGCTCGCGTCAATTACGGCCGCAGTGGTCGGCGTCGTGCTCAATCTCTGCGTCTGGTTCACGCTGCATGTCCTGTTCAGCCGGATCGAGGAGCAATCGAGCGGGCCGCTGCGCTGGTATGCCATCGATATGACCAGCCTCGACTTCGCGGCAGCCGCGCTTGCGATCGTTGCGGCCGCGCTGGTGTTCCGCTTTCATTTCGGCCTGATCCCGACCGTGGCCACGATGGCCGCGCTCGGCTTTGCGGTGAAGTTCGCGGTCGCAGGCTGACGTCAGCCTTCTCCCTGAACGGCGCTTTCGTGCCAGCGGCGCAGCACGAGATGCGAGAGCAGCGACAGCGCGGCGAAGATCGCGATGCCCGCGGCCGACAGCAGCAGCAGGGCCGCGAACATGCGCGGGATGTTGAGCCGATAGCCGGATTCGGCGATGCGGTAGGCGAGCCCGGAGCCCGCGCCGGCCGAGCCCGCCGCGATCTCGGCGACCACCGCGCCGATCAGCGACAGCCCGCCCGCGATCT
Organism: Pseudorhodoplanes sp.; assembly: GCA_013388965.1. Lineage (GTDB taxonomy): Bacteria > Pseudomonadota > Alphaproteobacteria > Rhizobiales > Xanthobacteraceae > Pseudorhodoplanes. The sequence continues at coordinate 7,909 of JACAEG010000129.1, forward strand.
TCATCCCGCCGAGAATATAGGGCAGCGCCGAGGGCAGCTTGAGATCGCGCAGCATCTGCCAGCGCGACGCGCCATACAGCCGGAACAGGTCGGCGAGGTTGCGGTCGACGGAGTTCAGCCCGAGCGTAGTGTTGGCAAGCACCGGAAAGAACGCGACGATCCAGGCGCAGACCAGCACCGCGCTGTCCGGCGACAGGTAGATCAGCAAGAGCGGCGCGATCGCGACCACGGGCGTGACCTGCAGAATGACCGCGTAGGGATAGAACGAATATTCGACGAGGCGCGACTGGTTGAACAGGATCGCAAGGCCGATCCCGCCCGCGAGCGCGAGCAGAAACCCCTCGAATGTCGTTCGAAGCGTCACGAGCAGCGACGGGCCCAGCACGCTCCAATCCGCGACCAGCGTCTGCCCAACAAGGCCGGGACCGGGAAGGATGTAGGCCGGAATCGCGTTGATCCGCACCACGGCATCCCAGGCCGCCACGCCGATCGCGAGCGCCAGGATCGGAAGCGCGATTTGGAGCACCCGTCCACCGCTTCGGCTCTCACGCGCCGGCGCACGACGATGTCCGTTCACAGGGTGCCTCCCGCCGCCATCGCCGCTTGCAGCGCCTCCGACACCCTGCGGCAATGCGCCGCGTAGTCGGCAGATGTGCGGAACGCCTCGTCGCGCGGATACGGCGTATCGATGACGATCTCCTCGAACACGCGGCCCGGCCGCGAGGTCATGACCAGAATGCGCCGGGAGAGAAAGACCGATTCGAACACCGAGTGGGTGACGAAGACGACGGTGCCCCGCATCGACTCCCACAGGGCCAGGAGATCCTGATTGAGCCGGAAGCGCGTGATCTCGTCGAGCGCCGCAAAGGGCTCATCCATCAGCAGCAGCTCGGGACGTGTGACCAGCGCACGCGCGATCGAGACGCGCATCTTCATGCCGCCGGAGAGCTCGCGCGGATAGGCATTCGCGAAATCCGCGAGGCCGACTCTGTCAAGGGACTCGCCGATGCGTTGCGCGGCGCCCGATCGCGACAGCCCCATGAGCTTGAGCGGCTGATGGACATTGCCGCTCACGGTCGCCCAGGGCATCAGCGTCGGCTCCTGAAAGACGAAGCCGATTGCGCCCGCACGGGCGCGCGCTGGCGTCCCGTCGCCCCACACGACCTCGCCTTCGGTTTCGCCCGTCAGGCCCGCAACGATTCTGAGCGCCGTCGATTTTCCGCAGCCGGAGGGCCCGAGCAGCGAGACGAATTCATGGCGATGGATGTCGAGCGACAGCCCCTGCAGGGCGCGCACGCCGCCGGGAAAAATCTTTCCCACGTTCCGAAGGGAGACGAGGGCGCGTGAGTTTTCTCTCTCCACGGGAATTTCGACAACTCCCTATCGATGGGTCATGCCCGCGCGCGTCGCGGGCATCCATGTCCTGAATGTCGGCGCCATCAAAGACATGGATGGCCGGGACGGGCCCGGCCATGACGAACAAATATTGTAATCCGCATCCATTCAGTTCTTCGGCCGCAGGTCGACACCCACGCCCTTGTTCACGAATTGCAGCGTGTAGGATTTGCGGTAATCGAGGTCCGGCTTGACGACGCCCGCTCGCACCATCTTGTCAAAGAAATCCCGCATGCGCGCATCGGTCATGGCGCCGATCCCCTGCGTCAGCGCGTCGCCCGAATCGACAATTCCGTGCTTCTTCATGCGCGCGATGGAATAGGCGATCGCGTCGTCGGTCATTTCCGGATTGTCGCGCTTGATCAGTGCGTTCGCAGCCCTGTTGTCGCCGTAGAGATAATTGTACCAGCCGATCGCCGAGGCATCGACAAAGCGCTGCACGAGCGCGGCCTTCTTCTCGACGAGGTCGCGCCGCGTCTCGATCAGGGTCGAGTAGCTGCTGAAACCCTGATCGGCCAGCAGAAAGATCTTCGGACGGAAGCCGCCCTGTTTCTCGATCGCGTAGGGCTCCGAGGTGACATAGCCCTGCATGGCCGAGCGCTTGTCGGCGAGAAAGGGTTGCGGGTTGAAGGTGTAGGGCTTGACCTGGCTTTCGCTGAAACCGAAATCGCGCTTCATCCACTGGAAGTAGCTCGCGATCCCCTCCTTCGATACGAACAGCGTCAGCTTCTTCAGGTCCTCGAAGGTCTCGATGCCCTCCCCCGGATGGGCCAGAAACACCTGCGGATCCTTCTGGAAAATCGCGGCGACGGTGACTGTCGGCACGTTCTGCGCGACGGCATCGAAGCCCTGCAGCGAATTCGCCATCATGTAGAAGTCGAGCTTGCCGGCAGCGAGCAGCAGGCGGTTGTTCGCGTTCGGGCCGCCCTGCATGATGGTTACGGCTAGACCGTGCCTGGCATAGGTTCCATCGGCCACGGCCTGATAGAAGCCGCCATGCTCCGCCTGTGCGACCCAGTTGGTGCCGAACGACACCTTGTCTGGCGTCTGCGCGCCGGCATCCGCGACGGAAAGGCAGAAAAATGCGGCAACAAGGGTTTTCCTGAACATCGTCCTCATATCCGAAAAGGCAAATCCCGGCGCCGCGACGATACGGCATCGCGCGGAGCCGTGCGAGTCGCGCGGCTCCGTCCGGCGTCACCTTCGCTCCGTCACCCCCCACGCGAGGTCATCGCGGTTCAGTCGGTAATGGCCAGCCGCTTCGCCACCTCTTCCAGCGGGCACAGGAAACATCCGAACCGGAGGCCTGCACAGGCTGCGGAACAATTCCTCACCGACAGCGTTGACCCACCCGTTCCTGCGGGCGCAGTGTGGCAGCAACTGACGAGAGACATCCGCTTAAATGACATAATCCTTGGGCGATCTGGAAACCGCCCTCCCGCGAGGCAGCGTTTCGCTCTGCCTGGAATATGCAAGGCACAATGACTCCGCGCGACGTCCGTCAGCCCCTGGGTCTGCCCCGAAGCGCCATCGCCGTCCTGGTGTTGCTCGCGGTCGGCGGTATCCTGCTGTCCTTCTATGCCGGCCATCGAGAGACGCGCCAATACGAGGCGCTGGAGAAGCTGCGCGTCGACGAGGCGGTCGACGCGCATTTCAGCGCGGTCAGGGATCATCTCAGCGCGCGCGAGAATCTGGCTGCGACCGTTTCCACCCTGTTCGATCCGCCGCCGCTGCCGGCCTCGAATCCGCTGGGAAATTTCGGCGAGCATGTCATCGCGCTGGCGCCGGAAATCTCGACGGTCGGCTGGCTGCCGGAAGTCACGGCCGACAATGCGGCGGCTGCGCTGCAATCGATGGCCGCGTCCGGGATCTCCGATCCGCGCTTTGTGGGCGCCGACGGCGCTCCCATCTCGCCGGACGGACTGGGGCGTCCGCTTTATCCCATCATCGACATCGCCCCGGAGAGCAACCGCCGGCTTCTCGGCGTCGATGCCGGCTCCTTTCCGGAGCGTCTGGACGCCATCCGCCGCGCGCGCGACAGCCGCGCCGTGAGCCGCACGACGCCGTTGCGGCTCGTGCAGGCACCCGAGAGCGAAGCGATCCTTCTCTACGCGCCCGTCTACGCCAAGGATGGCCGCTTTCTCGGCGTGATGGGCTTTGCCTACAAGGTCGAGCGTCTCTTTCAGGCCGCGCTCGCATCAGCGCAGGCGGCCGGCCATTTCGGCGTGCGGGTCATGTCCCGGAACGTCGACGTGCCGCTCTTCGCAGCCGGTCCCGGCCAGGGCCCGGCAGCGGCTGCCCCGGATGAGGCTCGCACGACGACGAAAATCGAGCGCAAAACCGATTTCGGCGGCCGGGAATTGCGCTTCGTCTATGCAGCACCGAGCAATCCCGGCAACGAGGGTTTCTGGCGCGGCCTCGGCGTCACCCTGGCGGGACTGGGACTGACCGTGGCGGCCGTCTCGCTGCTCGGCTTCATGGCGAACCGCACCAGCGCGCTGACTCGCGAGGTCAGTTCGCGGCGCTCGGCCGAGGATCGGCTGAAGGTCCTCATTCATGAGCTCAATCATCGCGTCAGGAACGTGATGTCGGTCGCGCAGGCGATCGTGCGGCTGAGCTTCACGCCGGGCGCCAGCCTGCCGGACGTGCAGAAGACCTGCGAGGGGCGGCTGCAGGCGCTCGCCAATGCGATGTCGCTCCTTACCGCGAGCGACTGGAAGAACATCAGCATCCGCAGCCTGATCACCGAGGAAATCCTGCCCTTCTCGGAGCGCATCCGCACCAGCGGTCCCGACCTCGCGCTGAGCGGGCGTTCGGCGCAGACCTTTGCGCTGCTGCTGCACGAGCTCGCCACCAATGCCGTCAAGCATGGCGCACTCTCGGTGCCGAGGGGACAAGTATTCCTGACCTGGCAGATCGAGCAGGCCGAGCCGGAAGCGACGTTCCGCCTGCGCTGGCGAGAGACCGGCGGGCCGGAGGCCAGGCAGCCGACGCATCGCGGCTTCGGGGAGTTGCTGGTCAAGCGCATCGCGCCGCGCGATCTTGCGGGCCGGGGCACGGCAACCTACGAGACGGACGGCTTCCGCTACGAGCTGGAAGCGCCGCTGCGCGAGGTCACCTCTCCCGCCGTGCAGGTAGCGGCGGAATAACGCGCCCCTATGTCCTGAAGCGGGCGGCGAGCGCGTCTGCGGCGCGGGCGAGCAGCCCGACATCCGACCCGACGCCCACGACCAGCGCGCCGAGTTCGAGCCAGCGCCGTGCATTCTCCTCGGTGTCGGCGAGGATCCCGGGCGCCTTGCCGGCCTTCGCGATGCGGCGGATGGCGTCGTCGATCAGCGGCATGACGTCCTTGTGCGAGCGTTCGCCGGTAAAGCCGAGCGAGGCATGCAGATCGCCCGGCCCGATGAAGATGCAATCGATGCCGTCGATTGCGGCGATGGCTTCGATGTTGTCGAGCGATTCCTGCGTTTCGGCCTGCACGATCACGCAGATCTCCTCATGCGCGATCCTGAAATAGTTCCTGATGCGGCCGAACATCGTGCCGCGCGTCGCGGCGGCGATGCCGCGCACGCCGGCGGGCGGATAGCGCGTGTAGGCGACCGCGTTCCTCGCTTCCTCCGCGGTGTTGACCTGGGGGATCAGCAGGCTCTGGATGCCGATATCGAGATAGCGCTTGATCGTGACCATGTCGTTCCAGGGCACGCGCACGATCGGCGTCGTCGGATAGCGCGCCATTGCCTGCAGCTGTCCGAGCACGTTCTCGAGATCGGCGGGCGAATGCTCGGTGTCGATGACGAGCCAGTCGAAGCCGGCGCCGGCGATCACCTCGGCGGTGTAGTTCGACGACAGGCTCGCCCACAGACCGATCTGCGGCCTGCCGGCCGCGAGCGCGCGCTTGAGATTGTTTTTCGGATTGTCCATTGGCGTTTGTCCTCAAAACCCGTAAAGGCGTGCCGGATTGTCGACGAGAATCTTCTGGCGCGTCGCCTCGTCCGGCGCCCAGTCGAGCAGCATGTCGAGCAGGACCGCGTCGTCAGGCTTGCGGTCCGCAGGCGCGGACGGATGCGGCCAGTTGCTCGCCCACAGCATGCGCTCCGGCGCGGCGCGCACCAGCTCTTTCGCAAGCGCACCGACATCGTCGAAATGGGGCGGGCCCTCTTTCGACGTTTCGTAGGGCGCAGCGAGCTTTACATAGGTGCGGCCTTCCTCGACCAGCCGCAGCAGCGCGCGGAAGGCCGGATGATCGACGGGCACCGGCTCGAGAAATTTTCCGACATGGTCGATGACGAGCGTGCCGGGCAGCCGGCGCACGGCCGCCTCGTGCTCGAGAAACTCGCGGCCGTCGAACTGCAATTGCGCATGCCAGCCGAACGGCTGCACACGCGCGGCAATGGCATCGAGCGCCCGCCACGGCAGCGCACCGCCCGGCAGCATGAAGAAGCGGACGCCGCGCACGCCAGCCCTCGTCAGGCGATCGAGCTCGGCGTCGCTCACGCCGGCATCGACCACCGCGACGCCCCGTGCCTTGTCGGCCCCGATGGCCGCCATCGATTCCAGCAGGCAGCGATTGTCGGTGCCATAGGTCGTGGCCTGGACGACGACGGTGCGGGCGATCCCAAGCCGTTTCGCCATTGCGAGGTAGTCGGCGACGGACGCGTCGGGCGGATACATTTTCGCGGTCGACGCCATCGGATAGCGCCGATCGTAGACATGGATATGGGTGTCGGTCGTGCCGGACGGCGCCTGCAGGCGCGGTGAGCCGCTGGTCATCGGGCGCTCAGACCGGCGACGGCTCGCCGCCGTCATACTCGGCGCTGCAGAAAGGGCCTCCCTGATACCAGTCGCCCACCGGATCGGGCGGCAGCCTGGCCTGCTCGGCCAGGGCGGCATCGCGGAAATCCTCCGCGCGGCCCTGCGGCCTATAGCCGTAGCGAAATGCCGCCTCGTTATCCCAGAAGCCGCGCTCGTTGTTCGAGGCGCCGTAGAAAATCTCGTAGCGGATATCCGGATGTTCGAGCCCGATCCGGATCAGCTGCACGAGATCCTGCGGCGCGAGCCAGATCGACAGGCGGCGCTGGTCGAGCGGCGCGTCGCCGAAATTGCCGATGCGCAGGCAGGTCACGCGCAGACCGTGCTTGAAGGCATAGAGCGAGCCGAGCGCCTCGCCGAACGCCTTGCTGACGCCATAGCGCGAATCGGGGCGCACGGGCGCGTTGATGCCGATCTTGCGGCGACGCGGATAGAACCCCATCGCGTGATTGGACGAAGCGAACACGATGCGCTTCACGCGCGCCACGCGCGCCGCCTCGAACAGGTTGTAGCAGCCGATGATGTTTGCGTTGAGGATCGTATCCCACGGGCCTTCGACCGAGTGTCCGCCGAGATGCACGATTCCCTCGACTCCCTCGACCGCCTTCGCGACCTCGTCCATCTTCGCAAGGTCCGCGACCACAAACGTCTCGTCGGACCCGAGATCGGCCGGCGCGCCGATGTCGCTCCACACGATCTGCGGATAGACGCCCTTCAGAAGCGTCCGCAGCCGGGTTCCGATTCCCCCCGACGCGCCGGTGACCAGGACTTTCTGCATGCTGCTCCCTTGCAGGATTTCAACGCGACCTCGGCGCCGTCACGCCTTGCCGTGCAGGCGTGCCAGCTTGCTGTAGCGTTTCCGGCTGTTCATGAGATGACGCCGCATGGCGGCGCTTGCCTGTTTGGGCGATCGGCTGCGAATGGCATCCACGATCTGCCGATGCTCCTTCTGGAAGGTTTCGGCATAGCTGCGGCGCGCCGACGGACTGGAGCCGCCCGCAATGGTGTTGCGCGGAATGACGAAGCGGCCAAGATATTCGAGAAACCGCGTGAATTGCGGATTCCCGGTCGCCTCCGCGATGGCGCAATGCAGGGCGAAATCCTCGCTCACGGCGGATTCGCCGCGCCGGATGGCTGCTTCCAGCGTGTCCAGCCGCATGACGATCTTTGCTATCTGCGCGCTCGTCGCCCGTTCCGCCGCCAGTCCGGCGGCCTCGACCTCGACGCCGGTCCGCAGCTCCATCACGTCGAGCACCTCGCGCAGCGTGCGCGCCTCGTCAAGATCGATCCGGAAAGGCCGACGCGGATTGTCCGTCACGAAAGCGCCCACGCCCTGGCGCGTGATGACAAGCCCCTCCGCGCGCAGATGAGCGACCGCTTCGCGCACGACGGTGCGGCTGACACCCGTGGCGGCGATCATTTCCTGCTCGGTCGGCAGCCGCGCCCCCGGCGCGAGCCGCCCGTCGACGATGTCCGCGGTCAGCCGCGCGACGAGCTCGGCGGTCAGGCGGGGCGGCACGGGAAGGCGACGAAACGCGCCGAGTTTTTCAGCCGCAGGCTTGTTCAGCGATCTTGACACCCGCCGGTCCTATAAGGTCATCATATGACATGACGCCTAACATGAGGCGGCGCGGGGATCAACGGCCGGCGACGGTCACTCCGCAAAGACAATGTCAGGGAGGAACGGATGAAGAGATTGGTGACCGGGATTGCGTCCGCCGCGTTGCTGGCGGCGGTGCTCGGAGCGGGAAGCCCCGCTTTCGCTCAACAAAAGATGGTGCTCAAGGCGACCGACGTGCATCCACTCGGCTATCCGACGGTGGAAGCGGTTGTGCGCATGGGCAAGAAGCTCGAACAGGCAACCAACGGCCGGCTCAGCATCCAGATGTTCCCGTCGATGCAACTCGGCGGCGAGAAGGAGATGATCGAGCAGGCGCAGGTGGGCGCGCTGGCCTTCGCGCGGATCAGCGTCGGTCCGATGGGGCCGGTCGTGCCGGAGCTCAATGTCTTCAATCTCCCCTTCATGTTCCGCGACGTCGCTCACGCCGAGAAAGTGATGGACGGACCGATCGGCGATGAAATGCTGAAGAAGCTGTCCGACAATCCGAATGCGGGCCTGATCGGGCTCGCCTGGATGAGCGGCGGCGCACGCAACGTCTACAATAACAAGAAGCCGATCAAGACGGTGGACGACCTGAAAGGTCTGAAAATCCGCATGATGGGCAATCCGGTGTTCGTGGACACGATGAACTCGCTCGGCGGAAACGGCGTGGCAATGGGCTATGACCAGCTCATCAACGCATTGCAGACCGGCGTCGTCGACGGCGCGGAGAACAACGAGCCGAGCTACGAGAGCGGCCAGCACTACCGCTATGCCAAATACTATTCGAATACCGGCCACCTGATCATCCCCGAGATTCTCGTCTTCTCGAAGAAGATCTGGGAATCGCTGTCGAAGGACGATCAGGCGCTGATCATGAAGCTCGCCAAGGAGGCGCAGCAGGAACAGCGCCAACTCTGGGCGGAGCGCGAAAAGGCCTCGCTGGTGAAGATGAAGGAGGCGGGCGCCATCATCAACGACGTGCCCGACAAGAAGCCGTTCCAGGCTGCGGTAAAGCCGGTGTGGGACAAGTATGGTGCGCAATACCAGGCGCTGATCCAGCGCATCCAGGATGTGAAGTAAGAGACACTGTCGGGGGCGTCGAGGGGCCGGCCGTTCCGTCGAGGCGCGCGCCGGCCCTTCAATTTTGGAACGGGATGGGGACATGAAGGCGCGCTACGTCGAGCTGATGAACGTGCTGCATCGCTTCTGCATGGTGATCGCCGGCGCCTGTCTTGTGATCATTACCCTCATCATCCCGTGGGGGGTTTTCACCCGCTACGTGCTCAACAGCGCGTCGTCTTGGCCGGAGCCGGCAGCCGTGCTGCTGATGATCTGGTTTTCGTTCCTTTCGGCGGCGATCTGCTATCGCGAGAGCCTGCATATCGGCGTCGCCGTCGTTCCGATGATGTTGAGCGGCAATGCGCGCGTCGCCGTCGGATGGTTCGTCGAGGCGTGCATGATGAGCGCGGCGCTGTTCATGTTCTGGTGGGGCAGCAAGCTCGTGCAAACGACCTGGCATCAGTCGATTGCCGATTTTCCGGGATTTTCGGTCGGGGCGTCCTATCTCCCGATCCCGCTCGGGGGGCTGATCACAGCGCTGTTTGTGATCGAGAAGCTATGGACATCCGATCTGTTCGGCGAACCCGACGACGACGCAGTCAGCCGCGTGTCGACCGAGTAGCAGAGGCACCGCGTCATGGACATGCTGATCTTGATGGGTGGCTTCGCGGTGCTATGCCTGATGGGCGTGCCGGTTGCCTATGCGCTCGGTCTCGCGGCCATTCTCGCCGCGCTCTGGCTGGACCTTCCGCTTGAAGCGGTCATGCTGAAAACGTCCGACGGAATGGACGATTTCGCTCTGCTGGCGATCCCGTTCTTCATCCTCGCCGGCGGCATCATGGCGGAAGGCGGAATGGCGACGCGCCTGGTCAACCTGGCGAAGGTCTTTGTCGGGTTCATCAGAGGCGGCCTCTCGCTCGTGAACATTCTCGCCTCGACGATGTTCGGCTGCATCTCCGGTTCGTCCGTTGCGGATACCGCCGCGATCGGCTCGGTGATGATCCCGCAGATGGTGAAGGCGGGATATCCGCGCCTGTTCGCGGTGAATGTCACGATCGCCGGATCGCTGCAGCCTCTGCTGATCCCGCCTTCGCACAATGCCGTGATCTATTCGCTGGCGGCGGGCGGAACCATCTCGGTCGCCCATCTCTTCATCGCGGGAATCATTCCGGGACTTCTGCTCGGCCTCTCCCTGATGTCGCTGTGCTTCTATATCGCGCGCCGCGACAATTTTCCGAAAGGAGACGTGATTCCGCTCGGTCAGGCCTTGAAGATCGCGGGCGAGGCGTTCTGGGGACTGCTGACCGTCGTCATCATCATCGGCGGCATCCTGAGCGGAATCTTCACGCCGACCGAATCGGCCGCGGTGGCCTGCGTCTATTCGTTTTTCGTCACGATGTTCATCTATCGCGACTACAAGTGGCATGAATTGCCTCTGCTGATCGGGCGCGTCGTGCGGACCGTCGGCATGGTGATGATCATGATCGGGTTCTCGGTCGCTTTCGGCTACATGATGGCGATCATGCAGGTGCCCGCCAAGGCGACCGCGTTCTTCCTCACCATCGCCGACAACAAGTACACACTGCTCCTGCTGATCAATGTCCTGCTGCTGGTGCTCGGAACGTTCATGGACCTCGCGCCGATGCTGCTGATCTGCACGCCGATCTTCCTGCCGGTCATCAAGCAGTTCGGGATCGATCCCGTTCACTTCGGGATGATCATGATCCTCAATCTCGGAATCGGACTGTTGACGCCTCCGGTGGGTCCGACACTGGCGGTCGGATGCGCGATCGGAAAAGTGTCGATGGAAGCGGTCTCGCGGAGCATCCTGATCTTCTATATCCCGATGCTCATCGTGCTCATGCTCGTTACCTATATCCCGGCGCTGTCGCTGTGGCTGCCGCGCGTCCTGCTGAACTGAAGACGCCTGTTCACGAGACGAGCCAGCTCACGACGAAGCCGATCACCACGAGCGCAGTGCCGATCACGAGCACAGCGAGCACAGGCCTGTCCAGGAAACCCTGCCGCGCCTCGACCGCCGTCTCTTCGATTCGTCCGTCTGCCGTCTTGCGCATCGCGCTTCTCCCGCGTTGAGGTGCCTGCCGGTCAACGTGCAGCGCGTTCGCCTGTTCCGTTTTGCTGTTCCCGCACGGAACTTTTTGCACAAGTCGGTGTTGCCAAACGTCACAGGGGCGGGGCGCCCCAGAAATTGGTGACGACTTAGGAGATACGTCATGTCACTCGGCACAATTCTGCTGATCATCCTGATTTTGATTTTGGTCGGCGCTTTTCCGGGGTGGGGCTACAGCCGCGGTTGGGGCTATGGTCCGTCCGGCATCGTTGGCGTCATTCTGGTTGTGGTTCTGATCCTCGTTCTGCTTGGACGGATCTGATCGACAGCCATTCGGCGAGGGAAACAAACAAGGCCGCCCGCGAGGGCGGCCTTTGTCACTGGAGATGCCGCAGAAAACGGAACCCCGGGTCAAGCGGCTACGTCACGCAACGGCCGCTCTCGCGCGCCAGCGGAGACCGCGTGATCGAGCTGACGACCGGCTCGCAGGCCACCGGCAGCTTGTTTTCCGTCCGTGACGGCCCTGGACCCGGAATATCGCGCACCGGGGTGAGCGGAGGGCGCACCCGCTCGCGATTCGCAAGTCCCGGAGAATGGAACGGGCGTTCGGCCTCGATCTGCAGCCGATCGCCCTTGCCGGACCGGTCGACGACCTGTTCGAAATGCGCCGCGCCGCTCTGGCTCAGCGCGGCCGACGGACGGGCCCAGTCAAGCGGCGAGCCAGCCAGTTCAAGGACCGCGGCCGTGACAATGCCGCCAACGATGTAGGGTGCAAGATTCGGTGCAAGACGGCCCATGACTGATCCCTCGATGCCCCCGAACCCCGTTCGCTGCGTGTAACCCCTGTACGTACTCCGCCAAGCAACGCGCGCTGCAAGGCTTGGTTCCTGTCAGGCCTTGGGCCGCCGCTTCCGGAGAAAAAAGCCGAGGAACATCGCCGTCGCTCCGGCGTTATTCCGGCGACCGGCTGATCCCCTCCCCCCGTGCTTGGCCGGTCAATGGGCGTAGCCGGTTCCCCCGCCGGCTACGCCATTTTCTTGTGCGATCGGCCGATCGCATGCGCGTGGAACCCGGTTGCACACGCGGCGTTGAAGTTCCGAGCTTGCAAACACGGCGAGGATGACATGCCCAGGCGCACAACAAAGAACGGCCGCACCCCGGCAACCGCAGAGATGGCCGAAATCAACGCCCTGCTGGGCGATCTCGAACAGCGCCTGGCGCGCGTGAGCGCGGTCGCCGCGCAGGAGGGCTCGTCCGCCGCGTCGGCAACCGCATCGGCTGCGGACAATATCAGCCGGGCCGTGGTGGATGCGCTGATCGGCATGGCCGATCGCGTGCGCGAAAGCGCGGGCCTCATCTCCGAGGACGTCGCGGGCCGGCTTCGCGACAACGCGGTCGAGGCCGGCGGGCGCATGAGCAGGACCGCGCGAAATGTCGCGGACGACGCCTTCCGGTTCGGCACCGGCGCCATCAGGCGAATCGCCGACCAGGCCGAACAGCGGCCGCTGCTTACGCTCGCGATTGCGGCCGGCGTCGGCTATCTCGCGGGCCTTGCCGGCCGCCGTCACTAACCAGGGGCAGTTTCGATGTCGCTCGTCCAATATGCCGCCGCCAGGGTCGGCCGGGCGGCCTCGCGCGTGGCGAAGCTCGCCGGCGGCTATCTTGCCGCAGGCGTGCTGCTGCTCGTCGGGATCGGCTATGCATCGACGGCCGCGGTCATGGCGCTCGAGACGGCCATCGGTCCGGCGGGCGCGCGTTTCGTGCTCGCAGCCTTCTACATGCTCTGCGGCGCCGCAATCATCGTTGCGATGCGCTGGCGCGAGAATCCCTCCGCAGCCGCTTCCGAAAGCGAACAGAGCGCGGGCGACAAGCCCCGCGCCCTGAATCTTGCGATGCTGCTCGAAGCCCTGATGCTGGGCTTCTCGATGTCGTCGTCGCGAGCGCCTGGCCGCAAGCCGCCGACCAGGCGCCGCCGCTGATCAGCTTGCGCGGCGCTCGCTCCGCTTCGCCTTCCGCTCGAAGAACAGCGCCTGGCTGACCACCGCCGAAATGGTGGCCGGCTGGAAGGGCTTGGGGATGAGGAAGGCCGGCTCCGGCCGCTCGCCGGTGAGGAAGCGCTCCGGATAGGCCGTGATGAAGATCACCGGCACCTCGAAGGTGCGCAGCAACTCGTTGACGGCATCGAGGCCGGAGCTCCCGTCCGCGAGCTGGATATCGGCAAGGATGAGACCGGGTCGCTTGGGCTTCGCGAGCGCGACCGCTTCCGCATGCGTGCGCGCGATGCCGATCACGCGATGACCGAGCCCCTGGACGAGGCCTTCGAGGTCCATGGCAATGAAAGGCTCGTCCTCGATGATGAGGACGTCGGTCGCGATCTCCGCTGCCAGTTCGCGGCCGGATTCCTCGACAAGCTGCGTCAGATCTCGCGTATCGACGTCGAGAATCTGGGCGGCGTCCGCCTCCGAAAAGCCCTCGAGCGCGATCAGCAGAAAGGCCTGGCGCGGACGGGAGGTAATCTGGGCGATCCGCTGATCGATCGGCAATCCGCGATCGGCCATGTCGGGCGCATTGTTCACCGACACCGAATTCCAGATTTTCGTGAACAGCCGGTAGAGCGCGACCCGCGGCTCGAGCGCGCCGTCAAGAACGCCGGGATCCCCGATGAGGGCTTCGAGCGTTGCCGCCACATAGCTGTCTCCGGAGCCCTGGCTGCCGGTGAGCGCGCGGGCATAACGACGCAAAAAAGGCAAATGAAGTGCAACGGCCTGGGATGTGGACACGAAAAGACCCTCCCGCTGTGATCCACGAAGTTACCCGCATTAATCCCCCACCTCAAAAAAAGTTCCGAGGCCGGGAACATTCGAAATTTGCTGGCGTTATCCGGGTGTTCACGCAGGCAGGGGGCCTCAATCCTGGGACTATTGTCTCAGAAGGGTCGGGGGAAACGAGAGATGACGGACGACAAGCCAGGCAAACCCGAACAGCCAATGACCATGCACCAGAATCCTCAGAAAGACGGGGCCCGGCTGAGCAAGGAGATTCAAGCACGAATCGGCCAGCAGCTGCGCTCCATGTACGACGACGTCGTCAAGGAAGGCGTCCCCAGCCGTTTCGCCGCGCTGATCGAGCAGATCGAGAATTCCGACGACCAGCCCAAGGACACGGACAGCAGCAAGGGATCGCGCGGATGAAGATCGACCCGCATCTGCGCGACGCCGTGCTGGCCGCTGTGCCGAGCCTCCGCGCCTTCGCGATTTCGCTGTCCGGCAATGTCGACCGGGCCGACGATCTCGTGCAGGAAACCATGCTGCGGGCGCTCGCCAACATCCATTCCTTCCAGCCCGGCACCAACATGTCCGCATGGCTGTTCACCATCCTGCGGAACCTGTTTCGCTCCGAATACCGCAAGCGCCGGCGCGAGGTCGAGGATGCCGACGGCAGCTATGCAGCCAACCTGAAATCCCAGCCCGAGCAGAACGCCAAGGTGGAATACAACGAGCTGCGCGAGGCGCTCGCCAAGCTGCCCGCAGACCAGCGCGAGGCGCTCATTCTCGTCGGCGCCTCCGGCTTTTCCTATGAGGAAGCCGCCGCGATCTCGGGCTGCGCCGTGGGCACGATCAAGAGTCGCGTGAATCGCGCGCGCAACCGGCTGGCCGAGATGATGTCGCTGGACAGCGCCGAGGATTTCGGTCCGGACCGCGAGACTCAAGCCGTGATGGGCGGCACTCATCGCAGATAACCGCGGGGCGGGTCATGGCAAGGAAAAGGCAGCGCCGTCGCGAAACCGCGACGGCCATCGGTGCGGGCTTTCAGGAGCAGTTCAGCAGGATCGCAACGGTCATCGCGCAGAATGCTGGCAGGCCTGCGACCTTCCTGGCTGCCATTGCGCTGATCGTGGCCTGGGCCCTGAGCGGCCCGCTCTTCGGCTTCAGCGACACGTGGCAGCTCGTCATCAATACCTCGACGACAATCGTGACGTTCCTGATGGTGTTCCTCATTCAGAACACCCAGAATCGCGACACGATGGCGCTGCAGATCAAGCTTGCGGAGCTGATCTGCGCGGTCGATGGCGCCAAGAACAGGATCGCGACCGCCGAAGACCTGTCGGAAGGCGATCTTGAGCAGCTTCACAAGCATTATCGATCGCAGGCGGACGCGACCCTGGAAAGCCTCGAGCAGCGCCGCAAGGAAAAGAGCCGGCACTGAGCGCGCGTTCCGGCTGACGATGCAACACTAGCTGAGAGCCGCTTTCACGCTGGCCAGCACGTCGGCGAGATGCTCGATGCGATAGGGCTTTTGCAGCACGGGCTGCGACCGCCACGCTTCGTCGATGCTCTCGCCGCCATAGCCGGTGCAGAAGACGACCGGAATTCCCCTGTTTCTCATTGCTTCCGCGACGGGATAGACCGGTTCTCCGGCCAGATTAACGTCGAGCAGCGAGGCATCGGCCGCGCATTCCTGCGCAAGCTGCAGCGCCTCGCTCAAGCGCGAAGCGGAGCCCGCGATTTCGCAACCCAGTTCGGCCAGCATATCCTCGGCCAGCATCAGAATCGCAGCGTCGTCCTCAACGACGAAGATGCGCATTCCCCTTACGTCTGCATTATCAGTCAACGTGACCGTTCGCCCCCGCTTCACCACACGTGCAAGATACGCTTTGCGTGCGGCGGGGCAAGCGTGGTGCGCCCCTTGCGCTCGAACGGCGAACGAACCGAAAATTCTGATCCCGCAGCTGGAGTGTTCTGGACAATTTCTGGGGAATGGTGCCGCAAGAGGGATTCGAACCCCCGACCCCCTCATTACGAATGAGGTGCTCTACCAGCTGAGCTATTGCGGCCCGCAGGCGGTTCCTGATACCGGGCGAACCCGCAAATGACAAGCGATACGGCTCAACCGAACAGCCGCCAGCGCTTTTGCGGCGGAGGCTCGTCCAGTTCGGGATCGGGTTCGGGACCCGGATCGTCCGGGACCTGCACCACCGGAACAATTTGATGGGCCTTGGCGGGCGGAGGCATGCCCGGAGGTTCGGGGCGCTTGGGTGCCGGCTCTGCCGCAGGCGGCTCGGCGGCAACGGGGCTTTCCGGCGCCGACGCTGCTTCCTCGGCGTCGATGGCCGGAATGTCCAACGGCTCTCCGGCGGGCGGCTCGGTCGCGATCATCGGCGGCGGAGCCACCCACTGCAACGCATCGATTTTGCCGCTGACGGGCGAGACCGGAAGCCATCGCTCGAAGGTCATGCCATCGGCCGTCCAGGCGGGGTCGCGCGCCGCACGCAAGGCCCGGCGCATCCATTCCCGGGCGCGACCCCGGTCGCCATGTTCGCGCTCCTCGATTTCGGCCATCAGCAGGGCGACACGGCGCGTCGGCTGCGTCAGCAGAGGCGCGATCGCGTCGCGCGCCTCGGCAAACTCGCCCGCATCGATGGCCGCGCGCGCGACCGCCAGCGCGCTCTCGGCATGCCCCGGCTGCTTCGCTGCCAATGTGCGTGCGCGCGCGAGGCGTTCGCGCGCCGAATCGCCGAACCGCAGATTCGAGTAAACGTCCGCGAGGTCCGGATGCGGCGAGGCGGTCCAGGCCTTTTCGATGGTTGACGACGCCCTGCGCAGCTCTCCCGCCTCCGCGAGAAAACGACCCGCCAGCGCTGCTGCGGGGACCAGATCGGGCGCCAGCTTCACGGCCTCCAGCGCCAGCGTCCTGGCGCGATCGCGATCCGATTGCTCGAGCGACAGCGCCTGCGCAGTCAGCAACACCGCACGGCGGCGACGATAGGTCGGCTTGTCGATCGCACCGGCCATGCGGTCGCGCTCGAGGCTTTCGAGGGCTCCCTCCCAGTCGCCCGCCGCGCAACGCAGCTGCATCACCGCCTGCCCTGCCCAGGCGAGCGACGGCGCCGCTTTTGCCGCTTCCTCGGCATAGAGCCGCGCGGCAGCATAATCGCCCCGGCGTTGCGCCTCGATGAACAGCCCCCGCAACCCGAGAAGCCGCGTGTCGGCATGCTGCGCCATCGCGCGGAAGTTCTCCTCGGCGGACGCAGTGTCGCCGGTGAGCTGTGCCGTCTGGGCGGCAAGCAGCAGCGTCAATGGCTGACCCGGCGCGAGCCGCCTGGCGGCGTCGGCATGCCTTCGCGCGCCACCGGCATCGCCCGCGCCGACCGCGATCAGTCCGCGCGACAAGGCGAGCAGTCCCTGCTCTCCGCGCCGCCTTCGCAGCGCCTCCGCGACCCGGCGCGGCGCATGCCAGGTGTGATGCAGGATCATCCAGATCGCGACCGCCAGCACGACCAAGGTGATGAGCGCGGCGATCGCGACCGTGACCGAAGTCTCCGCGCGCCAGTTCTCGAGCGTGATGGAAACCTCGCCCGGACGATCCGCAAGAACGATGAGTCCTGCGGCGACGAGCGCCATACCTGCCATATAGAGAAGAACCCGGATCATGCGGCGCGCATCTCAGTGACCGGCCTCGCCGATGGCGCCGAGGGCCGAGGCTGCAAGCGTGCGGCTTGCCGCCACCACGGTTTCGCGCAGCTTCGCCCTGTCGATCCAGGCTTGAGCGCGGGCGCGCATCGGCTCCGGCAGCTTCTCCAGTTCCTCCAGCGCGCCCTGAATGTCGCCGCGCGCCGCCCTCGACTCGGCGCGCGCAACGCGATGGTGCGGCTCCTCGCCCGCCACGTCGCCGACCGGACGGATATGCACGAGCCGCAGCGCGCGCGCCTGCAAGCGCTCGAGCAGATTGTCGCTTTCGGCGCCGAGCGGCCCCGCCTCGAGAATGGCGCGCGCGGACGCCGACAGTTCCGCCGCAAGCGCCGCGTCGGAGGGCGCGCCCTTGCCGGCCAACGCATCAAGCGGCGCGAGCGCCGCGGCGTCGGGCGCCAGCGCCTTGGCCGCTGCCAATTGAACGGCATAAGGCTGACCGCGCTCGACCGCGCCGCGCAGCTCGGTTGCGGCAATGGCGAACTTGATCCTGCGTTCGAGATCGGGCGGCGGCGCGCTCGGCTGGGCCGGCTGCTGCGTGCTCGCGGTGACGGCCTGTTCAAGCGCGGTCAATCGATTGACGAGCGTCTCGATATCGTTCGGCGACAGCGCCGGAGTGTCCGCACTTGCCGCCGGCCGCGGCGCAGAGGCGGCTGCCGCGGCGGCTTTTGCGGCCTCGTCGGCGCGCGCGCGCGTTTCGTTCGCCGCCGCCGCAAGCTCATCGAGCCTGCGATGCAGCCCCGACAGACTCTCTTCGAGCGGCTTGATCGCCGCGCCGGCCGCTGCCGCGATGGTTTCGCTCATGGGCGGGCTTTCGGGTACGGCCGCGACGGGAGCGGGCGCGACGGGGGTGCGCGCAACCGCGATCAGGTCGCGCGCGATCAGCAGATGGACCAGATAGCCGCCGGCCGCGAGACAGACGAGCGCGGTCACCAGCGCAATCGCCGCCACCGTCCGCCAGCGCACGCCGTGCGCGGGCGCGGAACGTACCGACCCGATCCCGAGCGGATCGTTTTCGAAAGCGGGATCCGCGCCGGGTGCAGAGGCCTCGCGCTCGCGCGGCTCGTCTGCAGAGGTTGAATCACGCGGCCGGGAACCGACTTCGGTGGCCTTCAGATCGATCGTCGGCGTGGGCCGGGGCCGCGGCGCCGAGGTCGATGCATTGTCGTCATCCGCCATGCCGCTCCTCCCGCGATGCGTGGGCCGGACCTTGGCCGCACCCTGACCGCACCTTGGCCGCGCGCCGGAACGCGGCGAGAATCAACATTGTGAGCGTCCGGCGGCCTTCGATACTGCGGACGCGCCATGACGGCAACTCGACCGTCACCCCGCAAGCAGGCCGAGCAGCGCGTCCTCGTCCGGCTGCCGGGCCACGCGGACTTGGCGGAAGCCCGCCGATTGCAACGGTTCAGCCACGCGCTGCGAGAGACAATAATGCATGAGCCGGCCTGCGGTTTCGTTAAGACCCGCTTCATTAACGGCGCGCAGAAAGATTTCGGCGGTTCGCCGCGAGTAGTGCAGCACGCCAGAGACGTCGCCGCGCGCCATCGCGTGCTGCGCCTCTGCGCCCAGCGCGCAGGCGGCGGCGCGATAGACCACGACCGTGTCGACGGCGAGGCCATGCGACGACAATTCGCCAGGCAGATCGCGCGCGCGGTCGTCGCCTGCGAGATAGAGGAGCCTTGCGCCGCGAGGCGGGATGCGCGCGCCGACAAGCCGCACGAGATCGCCGGCATCGCCCTCGGCCGAGATCACGTCGGCGAACCCAGCCTCGCGCGCCGCCTCGGCCGTCCGTCCGCCGACCGCGAATAGCGGCAGCGACAGCAGACCCGCCCGCTGCGGATGCTGCGCGAGCATGCGCGCGGCGTTGCCACTGGTCATCAGCACCGCCTGCCAGCCGCCAGCGTTCCATGTCGCGTCGGCAATCGCTTCGATCTGCAGCAACGGAGCAAGCAGAGATTCGTGGCCGAGCTTGCGCAGACGGCATGCCGTCCGTTCGGCCTCGTCGATCGGGCGGGTGACAAGCAGCCGCATCGTCAGCCGAAATAGTCCGGGGACGCCTTGTCCTTCAATTCGCCCCCGGCGTCGGCTCCGAACGCCACGGCGTCCCGCACATGGCCCTCCCGCACGGTCTCGTGCGCCTCGGTGCCGTCGGGCCGCACGATCATGCCGCGAAAATGCAGCCGCTCGCCGGCGATCGTGGCGTGGCCCGCGATCGGCGAGCGGCAGGTGCCGTCGAGCACCGCGAGAAAGGCGCGCTCGGCGGCCAGCGCAATCGATGTGTCGCGATGATCGATCGCGGCCACCAATTCGTTGACCCGCGCGTCCTCGGACCGGGTTTCGATGCCGACGACACCCTGGCCGACGGCGGGAAGGAATTCGTCGATCCCGAGAATTGCAGTGGCGTGGCCCGCAAGACCGAGCCGCTTCAGGCCCGCGAGCGCAAGCAGCGTGGCGTCCGCCTCGCCCTCAGCAATCTTGCGCAAGCGCGTTTCGACATTGCCGCGCAGGAGCACAATTCGCAGATCGGGCCGCAGCCGACGCAGCAGTGCCTGCCGGCGCGGCGACGAGGTACCGACCGTCGCGCCCTGCGGCAAGGCGGCAATGCTCGCAGCCTTCGGGCTGATGAGAACGTCGCGCGCATCCTCGCGTGGCAGGCAGGCCGCGAGCGCGAGCCCCTCCGGCAGGGTGGCGGGCAGGTCCTTCGAGGAGTGGACGGCAAGGTCGATCTCGCCCGCCGACAAGGCCTCCTCGATCTCCTTGGCAAACAGCCCCTTGCCGCCGGCATCCGCCAGCGGCCGGTCGGTAATCCGGTCGCCGGTGGTGCGGATCGGGCAGATTTCGACCGCCGCGGGATCGAGGCCATGCGCGGCGATCAGCGCATCGCGCACCATATTGGCCTGGGTCAGCGCCAGCGGCGAGCCGCGTGTCCCGATCCGGATTTGCGCCGCCCTTGACGATTGCGCCATTCCACCTCGCAATGCTACCCCCGTGAGGCCCGATTGCCGCTGCATTCCGGGCCATGCGGGCGCGATCATAGGGAATTGGGCGCGGAAAGCATCATGCTTGTTCTCGGAATCGAGACGACATGCGACGAGACCGCAGCCGCGGTGGTCGAGCGCCACGAGGACGGCCGCGGGCGCATTCTCTCCAATATCGTCCTGTCGCAGACCAACGAGCATGCGGCCTTCGGCGGCGTCGTGCCGGAGATCGCCGCGCGCGCGCATGTCGAGGTGCTCGATCTCCTGATCGCCAAGGCCCTCGACGAATCCGGCCGCCGGCTGGAGATGATGACCGGCATCGCCGCCGCGGCCGGGCCCGGCCTGATCGGCGGCGTGATTGTCGGCCTCACCACCGCCAAGGCGCTCGCTCTCGTCAACAAGGTACCGCTGATCGCCGTCAATCATCTCGAGGCGCATGCGCTCACTGCGCGGCTGACCGACGGCGTGCCGTTTCCCTATTGCCTGTTTCTCGCCTCCGGCGGTCACACCCAGATCGTGGCGGTGCGCGACGTCGGCGACTACGTGCTGCTCGGCAACACGATGGACGACGCGATCGGCGAGGCCTTCGACAAGACCGCGAAGCTGCTCGGCCTCGGCTATCCCGGAGGCCCGCGCGTCGAGCGCGAGGCCGAGCGCGGCGATCCCGCGCGCTTCGCCTTGCCGCGGCCGATGCGCGGGCGCGAGGAAGCCGACTTCTCGCTGTCCGGCCTGAAGACAGCATTGCGGCTGGAGGCGGAGCGGATTGTGCCGCTGAGCGATCAGGACGTCGCGGACCTCTCAGCGTCCTTCCAGCAAGCCGTGGTCGATGTGATTCACGACCGGCTGAAGGCGGGCCTCGCGCTGTTTCGCGGACGTTTCGGGCCGCCGACGGCGCTGGTCGCTGCGGGCGGCGTCGCCGCCAACCAGGCGATCCGGCGGCAGCTGCATCGGCTTGCGCTCGAATGCGGCACGGTCCTGGTCGTGCCGCCGCCCGCGCTCTGCACCGACAACGGCGCGATGATCGCCTGGGCCGGCGCCGAGCGCCTCGCGCTCGGGCTGACCGATCCGCTCGAAACCGCGCCCCGCGCGCGCTGGCCGCTTGAGGAAGTCAGCAAGACCCGCACGCCCGCGTCCTATCTCGAACTCTACCGCCTCTGACCCTTCCGGATCCCGGATATGGCATATGAGCGCATCGCGGTCGTCGGAGCCGGAAGCTGGGGAACGGCGCTCGCCTGCGCCGCCGCGCGCGCCGGCCGTTCCGTGACGCTGGTCGCGCGCACGCCGGAAGCCGCGGACATCATCCGCAATTCGCGCGAGGCGCCGCGATTGCCAGGCCATCGAATCCCGAAGGAGATCGCCGTTGCCGGGGAAATCGGAGCGGTGAAGGATGCCGATGCGATCCTGCTGGTGGTCCCGGCACAGTCTGTGCGCAGCATGGCCGCGTCGATGCAGGGTCTCGTGCGCGCGAATGCGCCCGTCGTCGTCTGCGCGAAGGGCATCGAGCGCGGCACGCAGAAGTTCATGACAGAGATTCTGGCGGAATGCCTTCCGGGCAGGATCGCGGCGGTGCTGTCGGGGCCGAGCTTCGCCACCGACGTGGCGCGCGGCCTGCCGACCGCGGTGACGCTTGCGGCGCACGACGAGGCGACTGCCGCGGGCCTCTCGCACGCCGTGGGCACGGCAACCTTTCGCCCCTATCACACGACCGATATCCGCGGCGTCGAACTCGGCGGCGCGGCCAAGAATGTGTATGCGATCGCCGCCGGCGTCGTGGCGGGCCGCAAGCTCGGGGCGAGCGCGCTCGCCGCGCTGATCACGCGCAGCTTTTCGGAGCTCTTTCGCTTTGGAAAGGCGTGCGGCGCGAAGCCCGAGACACTCACCGGGCTGTCGGGTCTCGGCGATCTCGTGCTCACCTGCTCCAACACGCAGTCGCGCAATTTCTCCGCCGGCATTGCCCTTGGCGAAGGCCGCAGCCCCGGCGATCTGCGCACGAGCGACAAGCTCGCGGAAGGCGTCGAAACCGCGCCGGCCTTTACCGAGATGGCAAGGGCGCGCGGCATCGAATTGCCGATCGGCGCAGCCGTCTCCGCCATCGTCACCGGAGCGATGAGCGTGGACCAGGCGATCGACGGCCTCTTGGCGCGGCCGGTCCGTGCGGAGAACTGAGATGGCCTATTGGCTGATGAAGAGCGAGCCCGATGCCTGGTCGTGGGACCAGCAGGTCGGGAAGGGCGCCAAGGGGGAAGCCTGGAGCGGCGTGCGCAACCACAGCGCCAAGCTCAATCTCATGAAGATGAAGAAGGGCGACCGCGCCTTCTTCTATCACTCCAATATCGGCAAGGAGATCGTCGGCATCGTCGAGGTCGTGCGGGAGCACTATCCCGACCCGACCGCCAAGCCCGGCGACCCCTGGGTGGTGGTCGATGTCGCCGCGCGCGAGGCTCTGCCGAAGCCGGTGACGCTCGACTCCATCAAGGCCGAGCCGAAGCTGAAGGACATGGCGCTGATCAGGTTTTCGCGGCTCTCGGTGCAGCCGGTGACCGCGGACGAGTGGAAGCTGGTCTGCAGGATGGGCGGCCTGAAATAGGGGGGCAAGACGCGCGCCCCGCCGGCAAGGCCGGGACGCAGCGACGGGACGGCGCGACCAAAGTGGAAGGTCTGCGCCCTTGTCGCTGAAAGGCCGTCCGTCGCATAATGGGAAACAGAAACAAGAACAAACCGCGCGGGTACGGTGCGCGGGACGTTGCGCCGGAGGGAGTGAGATGTCGGAGAAGGTCTATGACGTTCCACGCGAGTGGAAGGAACGCGCCTTTATCGACGAGGCCAAATACAAGGAGATGTACGCGGCCTCGATCAAGGACCCTGACGCCTTCTGGGCCGAGCAGGCCAGGCGCATCGACTGGTTCAAGCCCTTCACCAAGGTGAAGAACACGTCCTACGACCCGCACAATGTCTCGATCAAATGGTTCGAGGACGGGGTTACCAACGTCGCGCATAACTGCATCGACCGGCACCTGGAAAAGCGCGGCGATCAGACCGCGATCATCTGGGAAGGCGACGATCCCAAGGACGACAGGAAGATAACCTACAAGCAGCTGCACGCCGAGGTGTGCAAGTTCGCCAACGTCCTGAAGGCGCGCGGCGTCAAGAAGGGCGACCCCGTCACGATCTACCTGCCGATGATCCCGGAAGCCGCCTATGCGATGCTCGCCTGCGCGCGCATCGGGGCCATCCATTCCGTCGTGTTCGGCGGCTTCTCGCCCGACTCGCTCGCCGGCCGCATCGAGGATTGCAAATCGGCGGTCGTCATTACCTCGGATGAGGGCGTGCGCGGCGGACGCAAAATTCCGCTCAAGGCCAACGCCGACGCGGCCGCCGACAAGGCAGGCGGCGTCACCTCGATCATCGTGGTGCGCCACACCGGCGGCGCCGTCGACATGAAGGCGGGTCGCGACGTCTATTACGACGAGGCCGCCAAAACGGTGCCCGCCGACTGTCCGTGCGAGCCGATGAACGCCGAGGACCCGCTCTTCATCCTCTACACCTCCGGTTCCACCGGGAAACCGAAGGGCGTGCTGCACACCACGGCAGGCTATCTCGTCTATACGTCGATGACGCATCAATACGTCTTCGACTATCACGAGGGCGACATCTACTGGTGCACGGCGGACGTGGGCTGGGTGACCGGCCACAGCTACATCCTCTACGGCCCGCTCGCCAACGGCGCGATTACGCTCATGTTCGAGGGCGTGCCGAACTACCCGAGCAATTCGCGCTTCTGGGAGGTGATCGACAAGCACAAGGTCAACACCTTCTACACCGCGCCGACCGCGATCCGCGCCCTGATGCAGGCCGGCGACGGACCGGTGACGAAAACGAGCCGCAAGTCGCTGCGGCTGCTCGGTTCGGTCGGCGAGCCGATCAATCCGGAAGCGTGGGAATGGTATCACCGCGTGGTCGGCGACGGACGCTGCCCGATCGTCGATACCTGGTGGCAGACCGAGACCGGCGGCATACTCATCACGCCGCTGCCGGGCGCG
The DNA here is from genome assembly GCA_013388965.1 of Pseudorhodoplanes sp. GTDB lineage: Bacteria > Pseudomonadota > Alphaproteobacteria > Rhizobiales > Xanthobacteraceae > Pseudorhodoplanes. The sequence continues at coordinate 32,334 of JACAEG010000129.1, forward strand.
ACAAAACTGAAGCCGGGATCGGCGACGCGGCCGTTCTTCGGCATCAAGCCGGAAATCGTCGACGCCGAAGGCAAGGTGCTGGAAGGCCCCTGCACGGGCAATCTCTGCATCGCGGATTCATGGCCGGGCCAGATGCGCACCGTGTTCGGAGACCATCAGCGCTTCGTGGATACCTACTTCAAGACCTATCCCGGCAAGTATTTCACCGGCGACGGCTGCCGTCGCGACGAGGACGGCTATTACTGGATCACCGGCCGCGTCGACGACGTCATCAACGTCTCCGGCCATCGCATGGGCACGGCGGAAGTGGAAAGCGCGCTGGTGGCGCATGCCAAGGTCTCGGAGGCCGCCGTCGTCGGGTATCCGCACCACATCAAGGGGCAGGGCATCTATGCCTATGTCACGCTGATGGCGGGCGAGCAGCCGTCGGAAGAACTCCGCAAGGAACTGGTGCAATGGGTGCGCAAGGAGATCGGGCCGATCGCCTCGCCCGACCTCATCCAGTTCGCGCCGGGCCTGCCGAAGACGCGCTCCGGCAAGATCATGCGCCGCATCCTGCGCAAGATCGCCGAGGACGAGTACAGCAATCTCGGCGACATCTCGACCCTCGCCGATCCGAGCGTGGTCGAGGATCTGGTCAGCAACCGGCAGAACCGATCGTAGCCGCGCGCCGATCGACCGGAAGCGCCGGTGGGTTGGCGCCTGTCATGCGCGGGCTTGACCCGCGCATCCCTTGCGTCCGGCGAATGACGGATGGCCGGATCGCGCGCCGCTCGGCGCGGCCGGCAATGACCGGATCGTTAATCGCGCCGGTTCAATTTTCGGAATTCAATTCGATCCACTTTGACGCTCTTTCGAACCATCGCTTCCCTCCTTGCGACAGACCTGAATAATGCACGCGGGCAAAACCGGCCGCGTGCGCGCGGCCGCATTCAGGGGGTGTCATCATGCGTCGTGTTGCCTTGCGTTCGCTTGCGGCCTCGGCCGCGCTCGCGATTTCCGTTCTCTCGCTCGATGCCGCGCAGGCGCGCGAGACCGTCCGCTTCGATGACGGCTATGCGCCGGGCACCATCGTGGTGAAGACCAATCAGCGGAAGCTCTACCTCGTCACCGGCAACGGCCAGGCCGTGCGCTATACGGTCGGCGTCGGCCGCGCCGGCATGACCTGGGAAGGCCAGACCCAGATCAGCGGCAAGTATCTGCGGCCCGACTGGTCGCCGCCCGCGGTGATCCGGCGCGACAAGCCGAACATGCCGGCAGTCATTCCCGGCGGCTCGCCGCAGAATCCGATGGGCGCCGCGGCGCTCACGCTCGCCGGCGGCGAATACGCCATCCACGGCACCAATGCCCCGGGCTCGATCGGCGGCTTCGTGTCCTATGGCTGCATCCGCATGCACAATGCCGACATCAGCGACCTGTTCAGCCGCGTCCAGGTCGGCACGCCGGTCGTGGTGGTGCGCTAGTTCGCAAATCCTGACGTTCCGGACAGCCGCGCCGCGCGGCTTCCGGAATGAAAGAAACTCCGGCTGCCTATTCGCACCAGCCTTCCTTGCGCCCGCCGGAATAGCTGCGTGCGTGACCCGCCCTCAGCAGCGCGTCCGCGACATCGGGCGTCGTGCGCGTGGACACGTCCGCAAGCACGCGCCCGCCATACTTGTCGAGGCCGACCTGCGCGATCCGCACGCCGCCTTCATCGAGCATGCGCTGCAGCGCCGCGCGCGCCGCATCCGCCCTGCGGTATTCCTCGGCGCAGCGGGCGTTCAGTTCGGCGGTATCGACATTGCGCAGGCGGACCTTGGTCGTCACGGCGAGTCCCGGCCAGATCCGCACCTGAGCCTCGAACGTGTCGCCGTCGTTGATGCGCAGCACTTCGACCGGGTAGACGGCCCCGGTGACAGCCCGCGGGTCGTGCAAGGGCGCCGCCGAGGGGTCGGGCAGGGCCGGCCCGGAGCCGGACGCCGCGGGCTGCAGGAAATGGCCCGCGACGAGGCCGGCGCAGAAAATCGTTCCGGCCAGCCAGACGGTGCCGAATGCGGGTGCCATGCCGGCGAGACGCGCGGTGAACATAGTCCTAATGATAGGACCGCAGACCTGATTCGCGCAAGGCCGGCGCATGCCGGCAAGACCCGCCCTTTCGGGGCGGACGCTCCGGCACGCGACGCCGGGACGCATCCTCTTGCGGGACGAATTCGCCCTCCCCATCGTTTACGCAAATGTGCGGGCGGCGCCACACGGCGGCCGCCTTGCCGGAAGGGGATTGAGGGAATGAACTATTTTCGCACGGCGATCCTGCTCGCGGGACTGACCGCGCTGTTCATGGGTGTGGGCTACCTGATCGGCGGCGGCGGCGGCGCGATGATCGCGCTGCTCGTGGCCGGCGGCATGAACATGTTCGCCTACTGGAATTCCGACCGCATGGTCCTGTCCATGCACGGCGCGCACGAAGTCGACGAGCGCCAGGCGCCGGAAATCTATGCGATGGTGCGCGAGCTGTCGCATCGCGCGGGCCTGCCGATGCCCAAGGTCTATGTGATGGACAACCCGCAGCCCAACGCCTTCGCGACGGGGCGCAATCCGCAGAATGCCGCGGTCGCCGTCACCACCGGCCTGATCGATACGCTCAACCGCGAGGAGATCGCGGGGGTGATTGCTCACGAGCTGGCGCATATCAAGAACCACGACACGCTGATCATGACGATCACGGCGACGATCGCCGGCGCAATCTCGATGCTGGCGCAGTTCGGCATGTTCTTCGGCGGCAACCGCGACAACAAACAACGGCATGGGCGTCATCGGGACGCTTGCGATGGTCATCCTCGCGCCGATCGCCGCCATGCTGGTGCAGATGGCGATCAGCCGCACCCGCGAATATTCTGCCGACAATCTCGGCGCGCAAATCGCGGGCCAGCCGCGCGCGCTCGCCTCCGCGCTTGCCAAGATCGCCAATGCCGCGCACCTGATCCCGAACGAGGAGGCCGAGCGCAACCCCGCGACCGCGCACATGTTCATCATCAACCCGCTGTCCGGGCAGCGGATGGACAATCTTTTCTCCACCCACCCGGCGACCGAGAACCGCATCGCGGCGCTCGATGCGCTGGCGCGCGAGATGGGTCAGGGTGGATTTGGCGGATTGGGCGGCGTCGATCGCACCGAAGGCGGCGGCCGGGATTTCACCGGCGGCTCCCATTACGCGGGCTCGCGCCCGGCATCCGGCCCCTGGTCGGGGCGGGCGTCGCCCGGATCGTCGCAGGGCCACGGACCCTGGGGACGGCGCTGAATTAACTCGTTTCCGACCGCGCTTCGTGCCATCGCTTCGGGATGAACGTACCCAAGACCAGGGAAGCCGGCGCAGGCGCCAGACCCGATGTGCCGGGCCTCGCCGCGCGCCGGGCGGCGGCCGACATCCTCGAGGCCGTGCTGTATCGCAATCGCGCGCTCGACGAGACGCTCGAGTCCGAAGGCCTGAGGAACTCCGCCGTCGACGACCGCGACCGCGCGCTGGTGCGAGTGCTGGTCTATACGGTGCTCCGGCGCCACGGCACGCTGCGCCATCTCGTATCGACGCTGCTGGAACGCGGGCTGCCGCCGAACGCGCCGCGCGTCGAGACATCGCTGCTGATCGGCGCCGCGCAGATTCTCCTGCTCGACGTTCCCGACCATGCCGCCGTGGATCTCTCCGTCCGGCTGGTGCAGGAGAACAAGCACACGGCGCATTTCGCCGGGCTCGTCAATGCGGTGCTGCGCCGAATCGGCCGCGAAGGCCGCGCCATGCTCATGGCAATCGACCCGATCGCCTACGATACGCCGCCCTGGCTGCTGGCGCGCTGGATCAAGGCCTATGGCGAGGATGCCGCGCGCGGCATCGCGGAGGCGAACGCACACGAACCGCCGCTCGATCTGACTGTCCTCGCCGATCCCGCCGGCTGGGCCAAAAAGCTGGGCGGCAAGGCGATGCCGACCGGCACCGTGCGGCTTGTCGCGCATGGTCCGGTCACCGCGCTGCCGGGATACGACGACGGTGCGTGGTGGGTGCAGGACGCCGCCGCCGCCTTGCCGGTCCGGCTGCTGGGCGATGTGCGCGGCAGGCAGATCGCCGATCTCTGCGCGGCGCCGGGCGGCAAGACGCTGCAGCTCGCGGCGGCCGGCGCACATGTCACTGCCGTCGATCGCTCCGCCTCGCGGCTTGCGCGCCTGACGCAAAATCTCGCGCGGATGAAATTGTCGGCCGAGATCGTTGCCGCCGACGCGACGACCTACGAGGGCGGCCCGTTCGATGCCGTCCTGATCGATGCGCCCTGCACGGCGACCGGCACGATCCGCCGCCACCCCGACGTCGCGCGCTCGAAGACCGAGCGTGACCTCGCGAAGCTCGTCGCCCTGCAGGCGCGGCTGCTCGACCGGGCGGGAGGGCTCGTCAAGCCGGGCGGGCTCCTCGTTTATTGCACCTGCTCGCTTGAGCCGGAGGAAGGCGAGAAGCAGATCGCCGGCCTG
>JACAEG010000130.1 GCA_013388965.1 Pseudorhodoplanes sp.
ACGGCGTGGAGCGCGCGCTGGCGCGCGCCGCCGAGCTCGAGGCGCTCGTCCATAACGAAGTGTCGCAGCTCGAACGCGCGTACAACGACAACGAGGTCCGCATCCGCGGCCTGCTCGACGATCTGGCCAGCCAGCGCGACCATTTCGTCGGCCAGGCCGACCAGGTCCGCAATGCGATCCAGAGCGTGCATCTCGACATCACGCAGGATATCGCCGCGGTGGGCGAAGTCGTCGCCGAGAAGGTGAAGGAAGCCGCCGCCGATATCGCGCGCCAGATCGGCGAAAAGGGCGAGCATATCACGCTCGCGCTCGGGCGCGCCGGCGACGTCATGATCGAGGCGCTCGGCGAGCGCGGCGGCGACCTGCTCGAGCGGATCGAGCGCACGAGCATCCAAACCGGCGAGGCGCTCGCCCGCGCGGGCGAACAGCTCACCCAGAGCCTCGATCTCAAGAGCAATACCGTGACCCGCGAGTTCGAGGAACTCGCCGGCAATCTCGCCACCATCATGCAGCTTCGGCTTGCCAATGTGACCAACGAATTCGCCGAGCGCTCGACCGCCATCGTCGAAATGATGGGCAACCGCTCGCACGAGATTACCGAGGGCATGATGGAGACCTCGAGCCGGCTTGCGGAGACGATCTCCGTGCGCGGGGAAGAGCTCAACAACACGCTGCGGGCGACCGGCGAGTCGCTGATCCTCGACCTCAGCCTGCGCAGCAGCGACATCGTCCAGAAACTCGAGCAGACCTCCTCCAGCATCACCGATTCGATCATCACGCGCGGAAACGCGGTGATGGAGGCGTTCCGGGAGAATGCCGACGCGCTCGCCGAGAATGTGCTGAGTCGCACCGACTCCGTGCGTGACCTGCTGTCGGCCCGCATGCAGGCCTTCGAGGAAATGTTCACGCATGGCGGGCGCGAGCTCGCCGAGAAGATCGGCCACGATTCCGCGGTGCTCGGCAGCCTCATCACCCGCAACCTGGCCGAGTTCGAGCGCACCGTGAAGACCTATGGCGGCGAACTGGTCGAGCGGCTGAGCGACCGCACCGCGACCGTCACGCAATCGATGCAGGAGCATCTCGACAATTTCGACCGGCAGGTCACCGCCAAGTCGGCGGATATCGCCTCGACCCTCGAGCAGCGCATGGACGCCCTGCAATCGGCGGTGGACGCGAAGACCGGCGCCATCGCAGGCACGATCGAGGAGCGGCTTGCGGCTTTCGAACAATCCTTCGTGGAGCGCACCACCGGATTCAGCGAGGCTCTCGGGCAGCGCGTGACCGAGATCGCCCAGACGCTTGCCGGAGGCGGCAAGAGCATCGTGGTGGCGGTCGACAAGCGCATCGCGGAAGTCGCGAACGTCATCAACGAGCGCAGCGAGAAGCTCGCCGAAACGCTGGGCAACCGCATCGGCGAAATCGATACGACGCTGGGCAACCGCGCGCAGGAGGTGGCCGAAACGCTCGATACGCGAATCGGACGCTTCGAGGACCTTCTGATCGGTCGGACCGAGGCGGTGAGCGGCCAGCTCGAGGAGCGCGCGAAAGCGGCAGCCGAGGCGATCGGCGCGCGAATGGAGCAGCTTTCGCAGTCGGTCAAGAACAATACCGTCATCGCCGAACGCGCGATCGGACAATTGACCGACCAGACCACGGGCGGGATCCGCCAGCTGCTCGACCATTCCGCCGGCACGATCCGCCAGAGCGCGCAGGAGCTTGCCGCCACGATCGCGAAGGCGTCCACCGAGGTCGAGCAGAAGCTCGCGGGCGTTTCCGCCAATGTCGGAGCGGCGCTCGCCCGCGACGCCGCCGCCATCGAGGACAAGCTGACCGGCCTGTCGGCGCGGACGGGCTCGGCGCTCCTGCAGAATGCTGCGTCCGTCGAGGAGAAGCTCTCGGCCGTGTCGGGCAATGTCGGCGTGGCGCTGCAGCAGAACGCTGCCGCCGTCGAGCAAAGGCTCACCGGCGTCGCGACCGGCATCGGCTCGGCGCTGGCGCAGAATGCCGCCTCGGTCGAGCAGAAGCTCGCCGGCGCGTCCGCCAAGGTGAGTTCGGCGCTGCTGCAGAATGCCGATGTCGTCGAGGAAAGGCTCACGCGCGTTTCGGCCGGCATCGGGTCGGCGCTCGCGCAAAATGCGGCCTCTGTCGAGGAGAGGCTGACCGGCGTCTCGACCAATGTGAGTGCGGCGCTGCAGCAGAACGCCCTCGCCGTCGAGGAACGGCTGACGGGCGTGTCGGCTCAGGTCGGCTCGTCGCTGCGTCAGAATGCCGGCGAGGTCGAGCGCACCCTGCTCGGCGTCAGCGCCAAGGTGGCGGTCGACTTCGTCGGCAAGGCCGACCAGGTGGCATCGACCATCGCCCAGCGCGCGGAAGAAATGACGCGCATCCTCGACACCAATTCCAGCCGCTTCCTGTCGGCCTTGTCGACCAAGAGCCAGGCATTCACCGGCGAGATCAGCCGCGCGACCGACGACGCGGTCAAGGCCATCGAAAGCAAGGGCTTCGAATTCACCCAGACCATGCTCGACAATTCGAGCGAGATCGCCCGCCAGATCAACGAGGCGAGCGAAGCGGCGACCTCGCGCATCACCTACAGCATGAAGTCGCTGCAGGATCAGACCAACACGGCGATCGAGGAATCGCGGCGCGTCTCCACGGCTGCCGTCTCCGAGATGCTGGAGACGCACGGTCTTCTGCGCAACGATACCACCGCCCTGTTCGAGCAATTGCGCGGCGCGAATTCGCTCATTCAGGACGTGCTCAGCACCGCGAGCTCCAACATGACGGAGCTCGAGCAGAGCCTCAGCCTGCGCGTCAATGAGTTCGTGAACGCCTGGAACAATCTGTCCGAACGCAGCCTGGAAGCAAGCGCGCAGGTCGGCGAGCATGTCAGTGCGTTCCAGAACGAAACCTCGCGCGCGCTCGAAGACCTGCGGCTGCTTGCCAACCAGTTCGACACGCATAGCCGCGTGGTCATCGAAGCGGTGGATCTGCTCGACAAGAGCAATATCCGCACGAGTGCGACCATCGAGGAGCGAAAGACCGCGCTCGACTCGCTCGTCGCCACGCTCGACATCAAGTCCGAGGATCTCGAGCGGCGGCTGACCCGGTTCTCGGCCCTGCTCGACGAAACCTTCGAAGGCGCCTCCGGACGCGCCCGCGAGATCGCGCGCATCATCGCCGAAAACAGCAGCGAGGGCGTCCGCCAGATCAACGAGCAATATTCCTCCGTGCGCAACGCGGCCGAAGCCGAGCGCAAGACCACGATGGCCAACCTCGAGAAAATCTACGAGCAGGCGGTCGGCGACGCCCACAACATGCTGCAGAAATCCGCCGAGCGCTTCGCCGAGATCCTGCAGGGCATTCGCCAGGTCTCGGCCGACATCCAGCAGGAGCTGGAAGCGACGCGCGAGGAGCTGCGCACGGGCGTGTTCCGCCTGCCCGAAGAGGCACAGGAAGCGACCGGCAAGCTGCGCCGCGTCATCGTCGACCAGCTCGAGGCCCTGGCCGAACTCAACCATATTGTCGCGCGCCAGAGCCGCGATGCGGAGATCGTCGAGCAGCGGCGCGCCCAGGAGCCGATGCTGACCGTGATCGGCGGCGGCCGGGCCGAGCCGGCCCGCCCCGCTCCGCGGCCGGACACGTCCGAACGCTATGACTTCCCGCCGCCGCCTCCCC
>JACAEG010000057.1 GCA_013388965.1 Pseudorhodoplanes sp.
TCGGCGGCATGGCAGCGCCCGCGCTCATCTATCTTCTCATCATTCCCGCCGGCCCCTGGCAGCACGGCTGGGGCGTGCCGATGGCGACCGACACCGCCTTCGCGGTCGCGCTGATCGCAATGCTGGGCCAGCGCGTGCCGATCGAGCTGCGCATCTTCCTCACCGCGGCGGCGATCGTCGACGATATCGGCGCGATCATTGTCGTGGCGCTGTTCTACTCATCGAAGCTCGATTTCGGCGCGCTCGCGGTCGCGGCGGTGATTTTCGGCGCGCTGATCGCGCTCAACCGCGCGGGCGTCTATCGCGCCATTCCCTATATCGTGCTCGGCGTGTTCCTGTGGGCCGCGGTGCATGCCGGCGGGCTGCATGCGACGCTCGCCGGCGTGCTGCTCGCCTTCGTCATTCCGACGCTGCCGCCGCCTGATCTGAAGACCCTGATGGCGCAGGCGACCGCCATCATCAATGTCGAGTCGCGCCGCGAGCGGGAAGTCCTGCATGCGGGCCCGTCGCCGCTCGCCCTGCGCGGGCTCGATGCGATCCACGACCGGCTGGAATCCCCCGCCGACCGGCTGCTGCGGCATGTCGAGCCCTGGTCGAGCTATGCGGTCCTGCCGCTGTTCGCACTGGCCAATGCCGGCGTCCTCATCACCACCAGCGTGATGAGCGATCACCCCACGCTGATGCTGGCGATCGTCGCGGGTCTCGTGATCGGCAAGCCCGTGGGCATGGTGCTGCTGGCCGCAATCGCGGTCTGGACCCGCGCCGCGACCAAGCCGAAGGAATATTCCTGGATGCAGCTTTGCGGCGCCGGCGCGCTCGCCGGCATCGGCTTCACCATGTCGCTGTTCATCGCCGGCCAGGCGTTTCCGGCGCCGGACGATTTCACCGCCGCCAAGATTGCGGTATTCGCGGCCTCCGTCATCGCGGCCGGGCTCGGCGTCGCGATCCTGTGGATGGCGCCGACCCCGTCCGACGAGGAAACGGAGGACGAAGAGGAGGAAAAGCGGCAGCACGTCACGCCGGTCTGATCGGCTTCACTGCGCGCTCAATCCGAAAGCCTGCACGAACAGCCACAATGCGCCCATCAGCAGCGGCTGGTGCAGGAGATAGACCAGCAGGCTGTGCCGTCCGGCGAGCGCCAGCGCGCGGGCGATCAGCGATTGCGGCTGCCAGCGCGCCCAGGCGGCCGTATTCGCGTAAGGCATCAGCAGACGCGCTGCGGCGATGCCGAGCAGCACCGGACCGAACCACGGCAGCAGCGGATTGTAGTCGTTGGACGGCATGGGGTCGCTCGCAAGCCCGAGCCACAGCCAGCCCGGTCCGTTGAAGGCGGGGGAGGTCAGGACAAAGGGAGCAGCGAGGCACGCGATTGCGGCGGCGATCACAAGCCATAGCGGCGCGCGCAGGAAAGGCAGCCCGAGCAGGCTTGACACCCCAATGCAATGCAGGATGCCGAACCAGATGATGCCCTCGGGATCGGCGAACCATGACAGCAGCGTGATCGCGGCGGCGGCGACGCCGATCATCGCAAGCCGCTTGAGGAACCCGGCCCAGCGAACACCCGCATAATGCGCGAGGTACAGGCTCACCCCGACCAACGCCAGAAAGCTGCCCGCGATGCTGCGCGCGAACGCGATCCAGAGCGGGTGCTCGGTCACGCCAAGCGCGGCGAGGCCGAAGAATTCCAGATCCCAGGAGGCGTGATAGGCGGCCATCGCGGCGAGCGCTGCGCCGCGCAGCACGTCGACGAGCGGGATTCTGGTTGCGGGGGAATGGTCGGCCATCGCGCAGAGCAGTTTGGGATCAATAGCTTAGCACGCAGGTTGCCGCCGTCGCGGTTCCACGCCTGCAACATGAGGAAAGTTTGGGCAGAACGCCAAACCCGGAGGGACGATGCAATTCCCCTGATGCGTTGGCCTGTCGATGGATGTAAATGGGAGAATCGCTTAAGGGCTTTCACGCATATTGCCCCTGGTTGGGCCTTCCAGGCGGCCCATCCCGATACTGGACATGTTCGTCCGATGACCGCTCACGTCAATGACGACGCCGAAATGTTCGACCTCGCGCCGGTCTCGCTCTGGCTCGAGGATTACACCGCGCTCAGACAGCTGTTCGACACGTGGCGCGCCGCGGGCGTGAGCGATCTGCGCGCGCATCTGCTCGCCGATCCAACACGCGTGAAAGCCTGTTCGGAGCTCATCCGCGTCATCAAGGTCAATCGCAAGACCTTGTCGCTGTTCGGCGCCAAGGATCTGCAGCACCTGCTCGACAATCTCGGCCTCGTCTTCCGCGACGACATGCTCAAGGCGCATGTCGATGAGCTGGTGCAGCTGTGGGAGGGCGAGCGCCATTTTTCCAGCCGTACGGTCAACTACACGATCGGCGGCAAGCGGCTCGACATCCAGCTGCACGGCTCCATCGTGCCCGGGCACGAATCGACCTGGGATCGCGTGCTGATTGCGATCGAGGACGTCACCGATCTGGAGACCGCGCAGCGCAGCCTGATCGACAGCGAGAATTATGCGCGCGGCCTGTTCGCCTTTTCCCCGGTCTCGCTCTGGGTCGAGGATTTCAGCAGTGTGAAGCGGCTGATCGACGAGGTGCGGGCGCGCGGCATCGAGGATTTCCGCGTCTTCACCGACGTGCACGAGGAATTCGTCGCCCGCTGCATGAGCGAAATCCGCGTCATCGATGTGAACCAGCGCACGCTCGATCTGTTCGGCGCGCCGGACAAGGATGCGCTGCTGCGCAATCTGCCCGATATATTCCGGGACGAGATGGAGCCGCATTTCCGCGAGTAGCTCATCGACCTGTGGGACGGCAAGCTGTTCCAGCAGCGCGAGGTCGTGAACTACGCGCTCGACGGCACCAAGCTCAACCTGCTGCTGCAATTCTCGGTGATCCCCGGCCGCGAGCATGACTGGTCGCTGGTGCAGGTGGCGCTGACCGACATCACCGCGCGCAAGAAGGCGGAAGCCTATCTCGAATATCTCGGCACCCACGATGTGCTGACCAAGCTTTACAACCGGTCGTTCTTCGTGGACGAGCTGAATCGGCTCGACCGCAAGGGGCCGCAGCCCGTTACCGTCCTGATGGTCGATCTGAACGGGCTGAAGGCCGCGAACGACGAGCTCGGCCATGCGGCGGGCGACTCGCTCCTGCGGCGGGCCGGCGAGGTATTCTCCTCGCTGGTCGACCGGCCGGCAACCGCGGCGCGCATCGGCGGCGACGAATTCGCCGTATTGCTGCCCGCAACCGACGAAAAGGCCGGCGAAGCCATTCTCGAAACGCTCGACGATCTCGTCGAAATCAACAACCAGTTCTATCCCGACCTGACGCTGAGCCTGTCAGTCGGCATCGCCACCAGCCGCCCCGGCGAACGGCTCGAGGCGGTGGTCAAGCGCGCCGACCTGCTGATGCTGGACGCCAAGCGCCAGCACTATTCCGACATCGCGCATGACCGGCGCAGGCGCATCGCCGTGGGCGAGACGGCCACGGAGCATTGAGGGCGTATTCAGAGCCGCCAAGGAAGCTGCCGGCAGAGCCTGTTCGTTCGCGATCGAAGCGATGGCTTCGCAGCGCGGAAGGTCCGTTCCCTCTCCCCAGCGGTGAGAGTGCTGGCCGGAAGCCGGCCGGGCATCGTCCGTCTACGCCGCCGCCTTCTTCCTGTTCGCCTCCAGCCGCGAATCCACCAGCGCCACCTGCGCGTCGATGGCCGGATGGCTCAGGCCCATCTGCCTCGCGATGAGCTGCACCAGCTTGTCGGCGCGCTCGATATTGGGGGCGCCGTTGTTGAGCGCGCGCGCGGCTGAGGCCGGCCGCGACAGGCTCTGCGCCGCGGCGGCATATTTCTCGAACGGCACGAGATCAGAGGGCCTGGCCCCAAGCTTCACCACGAGGTCGTTGACGAAATTGTAGACCGAGCGGGAGGTGTCGATGTCGGAATGCACGGCCTCCTGCGCGGTGCGCATGCCGTCGGGCGTGACGCAGCGGTAATTGCCGGCCAGCAGCATCGCCCATTTGGCGAGCGGCACGAACAGCGAGTCATGCACCTTCAGCTTGACCGGCAGTTCGATCTTCTCGCCGCCGACGTCGTAGCGCACATTCTCGATGTCGGATTCGAGCTTGCGCAGGATGTCCGTGTATTTCTCGTTGTCGAAGCGCGCGACCTTGAAGTTGGTCGGCAACGTCACCTGCAGCACGTTGACCTTCTCCTCCGGCGGGCGGATCGCCTGCGGGTCGGGGCTGCACAGCGTGAGCAGACCGGGCTCGAAATTGTCCCACACGGTCGGGTCGGTATAGGCGGGCTTGAGCTTCTCGGCGTCGAGGCCGGGAATGCGCTTCATGTAGGGCAGCGGCGGCATGTTCATGATCGACATGCACGGCA
>JACAEG010000131.1 GCA_013388965.1 Pseudorhodoplanes sp.
ACTTCCTTGCCGCAGTCGCCCTCGCGTCAGTCCGACTCTGGACCAGAGCTTATGAGTCCACTACCTAGCGCCAATCCCCCAGCACGGCCTGCACCAGCGCAAGCGCGGCGACCGCCGCCGTGTCGGCGCGCAGGATGCGCGGCCCGAGCGCGAGCCGCAGCACGTGCGGCCGGCGCGTGATCGCAGCCCTCTCCTCGCCCGCGAAACCGCCCTCGGGGCCGACCAGCACCGCCAGCCCCTGCGGAGCGTTCCGCCGTGCGGCCGACAGCGCCTCGACCGGATCGCGCACGGGCGCGTCCTCGTCGCAGAACACAAGCAATCGGCTTTCATCCAGCGCAGCAAGCGCCTTGTCGAGAGGGAGCGGCTCGCACGCCTCCGCGAGATCGAGCACGCCGCATTGCTCCGCAGCCTCGATCGCATTCGCCTGCATGCGCTCGACATTCACCCGCGCGGCCTGGGTGTGGCGCGTGACGACAGGCTGCAGCCGCGAGACGCCGAGCTCCACCGCCTTCTGCACCATGTAGTCGAGCCGCGCGGCCTTCAGCGGCGCGAACAGATAATGCAGGTCGCCCGGCCGGGTCTGGGCACGCAGACGCTCTGCGACCTCGAGCGCGGCGCTGCGCTTGCCCGGCCGTGCGAGGGACGCCCGCCACTCGCCGTCACGCCCGTTGAAGACCAGCACCGGATCGCCCGGCGAGAGCCGCAGCACGTTGCAGAGATAATTCGTCTGGCCGGCATCGAGCGGCACGATCGCCCCCTCGGCGAGGGGAGCCTTCACAAACAGCCGCTGCGTGCGGAAATCGTATCGCGGCATCCGGCCGGCCCCTTGCAAAAGTTCCGAATTGAGCATCCCATGCCCGCGCAAGATGCGGGGTATTGACCCGTATGCCGCAGCGGGGAGGGCTGCGACCATAAGCCTGCGACAATTGCCGTGTTGTCGCCGGATTCCAAGGCTTGTTAGCGTGCGCCGCCAACAGCGCGGGCTCCGGGGAATTAGCCAATGACATCAGCAATTTCGAGCCGAATCGCTCTGTGCGCCGCCGCGGCGTGGCTGATCCTGCCGGCTGCGGCGCATGCACAGGCCTGGCCGAATCAGGGTGGCCAGTCGATGGGACAATTCCCCTCCGGACAGCCCGCCCAGGCGGCGCCGGCCGCTTCCTCGGGCGGCTGGCCCTCCTCCGCCGCGCCCGCATCGGGAGGCGGCGGTTGGCCGTCGTCGGGACCTTCCGCACCGATCCAGGGCGGCGGCGGGTTTGCGGCGGCGCCGCAGCCCGGCATGGCCCGTCCCTCGCCGGGACAGATGAAGTGTGCCCAGGAGGTCCCTGCCCTCCGCGACGACGTGCAGAGCAAGGGCAACGCCATCAAGGCGGTCACCGAGCGCAAGGGCACCCGCGAGGAAACCTGCGGGGCCTTCAAGAATTTCGTCGCCGCCGAGTCGAAATATTTCAAGTATCTGCAGGACAACAAGGATGCCTGCGGCGTGCCCGACGAAGCCATCAAGGTGATGAAGGCGAATCTCAGCCAGCACACCACATTGCGCAACCGCATCTGCAACGCGGCCGGCGGCGCGCCGCGCGCCCCGAGCCTGAGCGACGCACTCGGCACCTCGCGCCTGCCCGGGATGTCCAATGCTCCGACCGCAAGCAAGGGCACGACCTTCGACACCCTGACCGGCAATCCGCTGACCCGATGACCGCGTCCGGCCGCGTCGCGGATGCGACCGGGAATTTCGTCGACCGGCTCGCCCCGCTCTGGACGCGGCCCTATCTGCGGCTTGCGCGGCTCGATCGTCCGATCGGCTCATGGCTGCTGTTGATCCCGTGCTGGTGGTCGGCGGGACTCGCTGCCATCGCCGCGCATCGGCCTTGGCCCGATCCCTGGCATGTGGCCCTGTTCTTCGTCGGCGCCTTTGCCATGCGCGGCGCCGGCTGCACCTGGAACGATCTTGTCGATCGCGATCTCGACGGCAAGGTCGAGCGCACGCGCTCGCGGCCCATTCCGTCCGGACAGGTCACCGCCAAGAAGGCGTTTGCCTTTCTCGTGCTGCAGGCGCTGATCGGGCTTCTCGTGCTGCTGCAATTCAACGCCTTCACCATCGTCACCGGCCTCGCTTCGCTCGGCATCGTCGCGATCTATCCGTTTCTCAAGCGCGTCACCTATTGGCCGCAGATCGGACTCGGCCTAGCTTTCTCCTGGGGCGCGCTGATGGGCTGGCCCGCGGTCTTCGCCCGCCTCGATGCGCCCGCCTTGCTGCTCTACGCCGGCTCGATCTGCTGGGTGATCGCCTACGACACGATCTACGCGCACCAGGATCGTGAGGACGACGCGCTGATCGGCATCAAGTCCACCGCGCTGCTGTTCGGCGAACGCACCAGGCCGATGCTGTCCGTGTTCTTTGCGGCAGCCGTCGTCCTGATCGGCCTCGCAGGCTGGAGCGCGGGCGCCGGTATCTGGTTTGCGGCCGGACTTGTTGCGTTTGCCTTGCATCTCGCCTGGCAGGTCAAGACCCTCGACATCCGCGATGCGGCGCTCTGCCTGCGCCTGTTCAAGTCGAACCGCGATGCGGGGCTGATCCTGTTCGCCGGGATGATTCTGGACGCGATGGCGCGAGCTCTGGCGTAGCGCCACGGGCGGTTCGATCGATCCCGCATCGCGCGGTGCGGCCGAGCGAAGCGAGAGAATCTCGAAGGAGGGTCGGGCACGAATTGGACCGCGCATCCCTCGAAGGTCGCGCCACGCGCGGCCGCTCGGGATGACGGGTCGAGATGGATGCGTTCAATTCCGCGCGATGATCTCGCGCTCGCCGCGGCGGACGGTCGCCTTCTTCAGGTCGCTGCCCGGCTTGCGGCGCAGCAGGATCGAGGGCCGGGGGCCGCCC
>JACAEG010000032.1 GCA_013388965.1 Pseudorhodoplanes sp.
ATGACGCGGGATCTTGGCGTGTCGCCGTCCATTGTCACCGCCGCTTCATCGACTTCATCCGCAGGCGGAAAGGAATTGTCGTCTGGAAATTCCGGGATCGCGGACTTAAGACTTGGTCATGACGTTGAAGATCACAACCTGGAATGTCAATTCGGTGCGGTTTCGCATCGATCTCGTCGCCAAGTTCATCAAGGCCGCCCGTCCGGACATCCTGTGCCTGCAGGAAACCAAATGTCCCGACGACCAGTTTCCGCTCAAGCGCTTTCGCCGGCTCGGCTACGAGCATGTCGCGCTCAACGGACAGAAGGGCTATCACGGCGTCGCGATCCTTTCGCGCGTGCCGTTCGAAACGTCGGGCAATCGCAGCTTCTGCGACAAGATCGATTGCCGCCACGTCACCGCAACTTTCGGGGAGCGGGCGGGCCTGAAGGATCCGATCACGATTCACAATCTGTATGTGCCGGCCGGCGGAGACATTCCCGATCCGGACGCGAATCCGAAATTCGCGCACAAGCTGTCGTTCCTCGACGAAATGCGCGATTGCACGGATGTGCATGTCAACGGCAATGCGCGCTCGATTCTCGTCGGCGACCTGAATGTCGCGCCGTTCGAGCACGATGTCTGGAGTCACAAGCAATTGCTCGATGTCGTGTCGCACACGCCGATCGAATGCGAAAAGCTTGTGGCCGCACAGAAGGCCGGCGGCTGGATCGATATCATGCGCGAACTGGTGCCTGAGCCGACCAAGCTCTACACATGGTGGAGCTACCGCTCGCCCGACTGGAAGACCGCCGACAAGGGCCGCCGCCTCGATCACATCTGGCTTGCGCCCGCGCTGGCCGACCGCGTGTCGGGGGTCGCCATTGCCAAGGATGCGCGCGGCTGGGCGCAGCCGTCGGACCATGTGCCCGTGACGGCGACGATCGAGGTGTGACTGCCGATGGCATGCGCGGGCTTGCCCCCGCGCATCCGCCCGAAACAAATCGCATTCATGGACGGACTGGCGGGTTGCGCCGCGACAGCGCGTCGAAGACGCGCGGAAACGCGCTTCTGGCGCGAGGCGGCCCGGGAATGACGGATCAGCGCTTCTGGCCGCTCGATTCGAGCGAGCGGCGCACCGCCAGCAGATCCACGATGGCCTGCTCGGCGCGCGCGGCGACATGATCGCGCACGCGGCGCGCCGCGTCCGGAAAGCCGTCGAGCGTCTTGACGAAGAGCGAGCGCGAAATGCGGATCACGGTCGAGGGTTCGATCGCGGTCGCCGTGTAGGGGTGGCGCGTCTCCGTCAGCAGCGCGAATTCTGCCAGCAGGAAGCCCGGTCCCACGAGATGGTCGCGCGCGTCGTCTCCCTCCTTCGTGGTCAGACTGAACCGGCCCTCCTGAACGAGGTAGGCGGAATCCGCGACATCGTCCATGCGGAACAGCACCTCCCCGCCATGCACATAGCGGTTCTCCGAACCGATCGCGACGATGCGCAAGGCGGAACGCCCCATCAGGCGCAGCATCGGGGAGCGTTCGAGGAAAGCGATGTCGTTCTCAATTGCCATTTTGATTGGTCAGGGCACGAGCTTGTAGCCGCCCGCGTCGGTCACGAGGATCGAAGGGTTGGCGGCGTCCTTCTCGACCTTCTGCCGCAGCCGGTAGACATGGGTTTCGAGCGTATGCGTCGTCACGCCGGAATTATAGCCCCAGACCTCCTGCAGCAGCAGCTCTCGCGACACCGGCTTCTCGCCGGCGCGATAGAGGTAGCGCAGGATGGCCGTCTCCTTCTCGGTCAGGCGCACCTTGTTGCCCTTCGCGCTGGTGAGCAGCTTCGAGCTCGGCCGGAAAGTGTAGGGCCCGATGGTGAAGACCGCGTCTTCGCTGGCCTCGTGCTGGCGCAGTTGCGCGCGGATGCGCGCGAGCAGCACCGCGAAACGGAAGGGCTTGGTGACATAGTCGTTCGCGCCCGATTCGAGGCCGAGAATCGTGTCCGAATCGGTATCGTGCCCGGTCAGCATGATGACCGGCGACTTGAAGCCGTTCTTGCGCAGGATGCGCACGGCCTCGCGGCCGTCCACGTCGGGCAGGCCGACATCCATGATGACGAGATCGATCTGGCCGGCCTTGGCCAGCGCCACGGCCTTGGCGCCGGTATCGGCGGTTACGGCCTCGAATTCCTCGTGCAAGGCGAGCTGCTCGGCGAGCGTCTCGCGCAGCTCGGCATCGTCGTCCACGATCAGGATTTTCCGGACATTCGACATCGGCTAAAGCCCTTCGCTACAACCGGTTTCGGCGGCGTCCCCGCGAAGTAGAACAGGCCGGGGCCAAAGCGCAAGCGGAGCACGGGAATTCTCCCGATTTCACGATCCTATTGACGAAAGTTTGACAGCGAGGTGAACGGCATGGCGGGGCGGGTGGCTCGGACGGTGCTGGTCCGCAGGGCTCCGGGACAGAAAACCCGCGGCATCCTGATCTGCGGTCCGCTGGCTTGGCCGGTAGCGCTAGGTCGCGGGGGCATCCGGGCTGACAAGCGCGAAGGCGACGGAGGCACGCCGCGCGGCGCCTTCCGGCCGCTTCGCCTGTGGTGGCGGGCCGACCGCCTGGCCCGGCCCCGCACGCGCCTGCCGGTTCGTCCGATCCGAGCCGCCGACGCCTGGAGCGAGGACCCGCGCGATCGCAACTACAACCGGCCCGTGCGCCGCAAGCCGGGAGAGGCCGGCGACCGGCTGACGCGCGAGGATGCACTCTACGACCTCATCGTCGAGATCGATCACAACACGCGGCCGCGAATCGCCGGACGGGGCAGCGCGGTATTCGTCCATCTCGCGCGCGAGGGCTTCAGGCCGACAGCCGGCTGCGTGGGCCTGAAACGCGATGCGCTGCTGCGCGTGCTGGAACGCATCGGGCCGCAGACGCGGATTGTGATCGGGTGATTGTGCCGGACCGGCGCCATGACCGCGTTCATTCGCCATTTCGCCACGCTCAGCCGCCACGACCCGCAATCCATCTGCCTTGCGAGAAGGATGGACGCGCGGGTAAAGCCCGCGCGTGACAGGTGGAGTTTTTACTCCAGCGCCTTCTCGCGATTGATTGCAAGCGCAAGCAGCCGATTGAGCAGCGCACGATAGGGAAGGCCGTCATGCGCGGCCGCGCGCGCGAATTCCTCGCTCTTGGCGATCTCGGGATTCGGATTGGCCTCGATGAAATAGGGCACATTATCCGCCGACAGTCGAAAATCGATGCGGGCATAGCCGTCGAGTTCCAGCGTGCGGCAGATGCGCTTGGTCATGTTATTGATTCGCTCGCGCAGCTCCGGCGAGATGTTCTTCGCCGGCCCCTCCACGATGCCGTGCCGCTCCTGGTATTCGAGATCGTGCTTGACCTTCTCGGTGGCGATTCGGCTCGCGCCTTCCGGCAGGCCGTCGAGCTGCAATTCCCAGACCGGCAGCACGCGCAACCGCCCGTTGCCGAGCACGCCGACATAGATCTCGCGCCCTTCGATGAACTGCTCGGCGATCGCCGCCGTACCGACGCGCTTGTGCACGAATCTCACGCGCTCGAGCAGCTTCTCGTCGGTGTCGACCACCGAGGCCTGCGCGATGCCGTAGGAGGCGTCCTCGCTCACGCTCTTCACGATCAGGGGGAGCTGCAGCCGGGGCGGCCGCTTGATCTTGCGATTCATCGGAAAGACGGCAAAGGCCGGCACCGGAATGCGGTGATAGACGAGCAGCTTCTTGGCGAGATCCTTGCCGCGCGCGAGGATCAGTCCGCGCGGATTGCAGCCGGTATAGGGAATGCGCAAGAGCTCGAGATAGCTTGCGACATTCTGGTCATAGGCCGGTTCGCCGTGAAACTGCTCGAGCAGGTTGAAGACGACATCCGGCTTCCAGTTCTCGATCTCGTCCCTGATCGGCTTCAACTCATACTGCACGCCGAGCGGACGCACCTCGTGCCCGCTCGCGCGCAGGGTGCTGACCACGTCGTATTCGGTCTTCCAGACGTTAATTTCCTGCTCACTGAACCCCGCGCGCGAGTCTGGCGGCATGAAGTCGGGATGCAGAAGCACCAGAACGCGCAGCGGCTTCATAGGGCGATCCACTTGCGGCGCGACTCGCTGAACAGCGAATGCACGGTCTTTGCCGTCAGGAGGACCGCGAAGTCCATCTTGAGCTGCCGCTCGGATCCGACCGCGCGCAGCTTCAGTTCGCGACAGCGCAGGATGATTTCATCGAACACGGCGTCGATCGCGAGCTGATGCTCGCCTGTCCATTTGGCGACGAGTTGCCTGATCTTGGCGCGGTTCCTTCGCAGAAACGCCGACGCGGCCGGCGAGCGGCGGTGACGGGGATCGTCGGAGAAAAGCCGCCGCAGATCGCGATCGTAGATTTTCTGCGAATCGACCGCGTAGAGCGCCTGCTTCTTCTGGTAATGCTGAGCGAGCGTATGGCTGAGCTGGCTCAACGGCTCGACACGCAGCCTTCGCATCGGTATCGGCCGCTGATTGACAAGCTCGGACATCAGCTCGTCCACATAGTTCAGCTTCTTGAGCGCCGGCCATCCTTCGTAGCGTTTGCGCCAGTTCGAACGCGGCGCGAGCCACACGGCGAATGTCTCGGCGAAGTCCTCGTCGGGATGGCTCTGGGCATACCACAAACGCAGGTGCTCGACATAATTCTTGCTGGCGGGATTGGGTCGGTAATAGCGCGGATAGCGCGTCGACGAGCGCCCGAACAATTCCTGCCAGCGGCGCTTGCGATGCAACTGAAACGCGTGCTGAATCACGTGCCCTGCCTCGTGCCGCAGGATGCGCATGCATTCGGGCACCGTGCCGCCTTCGACATCGATGATCATTTTGCGCTCGAGCCGCATCAGTCGCGGATGCGCGAGATAGAACGGGATGGCGATGCCGGGCGTATCGGAGGGGCTGAACCATTCCTCCGCGATCCAGGCATGCGGCCGGATGCGCAGTCCCCGCCGGTCCAGCTCGTCATAGAGGTCGTGCAGGCAGGCTTCGAGCCAGGTGCCTTCCAGCCGGACGTTCAGGTCCTTGAGGCGCAGCCGCAGGAGGCGTTCATCGGAGGAGCGGGCCCAGGCAAACCTACGGGGCATGGTTGGGTTGGATGTTGAGAAGGGCCATGATGTTATCGTGTCATGCCGGTCGGGACCGGACAACTATCCGCCCGGCTGCGGCCGATCTCGCCCCAGGCAACCAACCCCTTCCAGACGGCCAGGTTCCGGCTTCAGCCGCGGCGGCTCGCCCCGGCCACACCCGCCGACCCGCCCCGCCGGACCGAGACGACCCTGGCGGGCGGCTCCTTGCCTGGCCGTCCGGCATCGTTAACGAACCGTGATCCGACGCTCCGTGCTGGACGGCATTATTTAAGTCTTTGTTGGAGCGAAGTTTCTAGTTTGGCGCTTATTCACCGAGACGCGCCCCCGCGGGAGCGGGGGGGGCGCCC
>JACAEG010000153.1 GCA_013388965.1 Pseudorhodoplanes sp.
GAGAAGCGCGACCACAGGAAACTCGGCCGCGAAATGGACCTCTTCCACTTCCAGGAGGAAGGCCCCGGCACCGTGTTCTGGCATCCCAAGGGCTGGACCGTCTTCCAGCAGATCGTCGCCTATATGCGCCGCCGCCTGCACGGCGAATATCAGGAGGTGAACGCGCCGCAGCTGCTCGACAAGTCGCTGTGGGAGACCTCGGGCCACTGGGGCTGGTTCCGCGAGAACATGTTCAAGGCCATGTCGGCGGGCGACGAGACCGACGACGAGCGCGTCTTCGCGATCAAGCCGATGAACTGCCCGGGCCACATCCAGATCTTCAAGCACGGGCTGCGCTCGTATCGCGAATTGCCGATGCGACTCGCCGAATTCGGCATCGTGCACCGCTATGAGCCGTCCGGCGCACTGCACGGCCTGCTGCGCGTGCGCGCCTTCACGCAGGACGACGCGCATGTCTTCTGCACGCAGGAGCAGATGGCCGCCGAATGCCTCAAGATCAACGATCTCATCCTTTCGACCTATGCCGATTTCGGCTTTGAGGAAGTCGTGGTGAAGCTCTCGACGAGGCCCGAGAAGCGCGTCGGCACCGACGCGATGTGGGACGCGGCCGAAGACATCATGACCAAGGTGCTGCGCCAGATCGAGGCGCAGTCCGGCGGACGCATCAAGACCGGCATCAATCCGGGCGAAGGCGCCTTCTACGGCCCGAAATTCGAATATGTGTTGCGCGATGCCATCGGCCGCGACTGGCAATGCGGCACGACGCAGGTCGACTTCAACCTGCCGGAGCGGTTCGGCGCCTTCTATATCGACGCCGACGGCCAGAAGGTGCCGCCGGTGATGATCCACCGCGCCATCTGCGGTTCGATGGAGCGCTTCCTCGGCGTCGTGCTCGAGCATTATGCCGGACACCTTCCGCTGTGGCTCTCGCCGGTGCAGGCCGTGGTCGCGACCATCACATCGGATGCCGACGGCTACGCGGAGGAGGTGCGCCGCACGCTCGACGAAGCGGGCCTGCGCGTGGAGACCGACCTGCGCAACGAGAAGATCAATTACAAGGTGCGCGAGCACTCGCTCGCGAAAATCCCGGCCCTGCTGGTCGTCGGCAAGAAGGAGGCCGCGGAGCGCCTGGTCTCGATCCGCCGCCTCGGCAAGGACGGCCAGCAGGTCGTGCCGCTCGACACCGCGCTCGCGATGCTGGTGGACGAGGCGACGCCGCCGGACCTGCGGCGAACGAGACAGCGGAAGGCGGCATAGCGTTCAGACACGCCGGCCCAGGTCGCGCGCGATCGCCCGCGCGGCGTTGCGGCCGGGCAATCCGGTCACGCCGCCGCCCGGATGCGCGCCGGCGCCGCAATGATAGAGGCCCTTGAGCGGTCCGCGATAATCGGCGAAACCCAGCATCGGCCGCGCGGAGAAAATCTGGTCGAGCGTCAGCGCGCCGTGGAAGATGTCGCCGCCCACGAGGCCGAATTCGCGTTCGAGGTCGAGCGGCGAGAGTATCTGGCGCGCGATCACGCTCGCGGCGAAGCCCGGCGCGTAGCGATCCACGGTTGCGATCATCAGGTCGGCGACGCCGTCGCGACAATCGTCCCACGAGCGGGCGTCGGACAGATCCGGCGCGACGTGCTGGCAGAACAGGCTCGCGACATGCGCGCCCTCGGGCGCGAGCGTGTCGTCGAGCGTCGAGGGAATGAGCATCTCGACGATCGGCTCGCGGCTCCAGCCATGCGCGCGCGCGTCGTGGAAGGCGCGGTCCATATAGTCCATGCCCGGAGCGAGGATGATGCCGGCGGTGTGATGGTCGCCCCTGCCCTGCCCCGGCAGCGCGAGGAAATTCGGCAGCGCCGACAGCGCGACATTCATCCGGAACGTGCCCGAGCCGCATTTGAAGCGGCGCATGCGATGCGCAAAGTCGGGCGGCAGCGCGCCGGGGGGCACCATGTCGTTGTAAAGCAGCTTCAGATTGACGTTCGCTGCAAGGGCCTTCGCGTGAACCACGCGGCCGTCCTCGAGCGTGACGGCAACCGCGCGATCCTTCTCGACGACGACATCCCTGACCGCCGCACCCGTCTCGATCTCCGCACCCGCGGCCTGGGCGGCCTTCGCCATCGCCTGCGTGATCGCGCCCATGCCGCCGATCGCGTGTCCCCAGACGCCGCGCCTGCCGTTCACCTCGCCGAAGGCATGGTGGAGCAGCACATAGGCCGTACCCGGTGTGTAGGGACTCGCGTAATTCCCGACCACCGCATCGAAGGCGAACAGCGCCTTCACCGGCTCGCTCTCGAAGAACCCGTCAAGATAATCTGCAGCCGATTGCGTGAACAGGTCGAGCAGCGCGCGGCGCTCGCGCATGCCGAGCTTGCGCAGGCTGTTGCCGAGACGCCCGAGCCGCAGCAGCTCCGTCAGCCCGCGGAGACTGACGCCCTCCACGAGATTGGGCGGCTGGTCGCGCGCCAGATCGCGCAGCACGTCGGCAATGCGCGACAGCTCCGCGGCATAATCGTCGTAGCGTGCGGCGTCGCGCGCGCTGAATTTGGCGATCTCGCTGCGCGTGCGGCCCTCGCCGGTCAGCAGGTAGCGCCCGTCCGGCAGCGGCAGGAAATTCTGGGCTCGCCGCTCCACGATGGTGAGGCCCTGCCCGAGCAGACCGAGATCGGCGATCACGAGCGGATCGAGCAGGCTCACGGTGTAGGACGCCGTGGAATTGCGGAAGCCGGGATGGAATTCCTCGGTGACGGCGGCGCCGCCGACGACCTTGCGGCGCTCCAGCACCTTCACCCGCAGGCCCGCCTTCGCAAGATAGGCCGCGCAGGTGAGCCCGTTATGGCCGCCGCCGATGACGACGACATCGTGGCGTTCCGCGCCGGTCGCAGGCTTTCGCATGTCAGCCAAGGATTCGCCCTTCGGTCACCGCCTGCAGGGCGGCGCGCGCGGCCGCGCGGTTGTAGAGAAAGGCCGCGGCGAAGAATTTCTCGGTCGCCTCGCGCAGCTCCGGCAGCATGCGCAGGCGATGGGTGCTGCCGTCGCGCTCCAGCAGTTGGGCGGCGACCGCATCGCGCAGCAGCGTGATGACATGCGTGCGGGAGACGTGAAACTGCCTGGCGAGCGCGGCTGCAGACACGGTGACCGGCTCGCGCGGCGGCATGTCGTCGCCCGGCGCCGCCGCCAGCAGGATGCTCGCCAGCACCAGCAGGCCGGCATTGCGCTCGATGAACAGCGAAAGCTCGGGCGCATGTTCCACGAAGCGGAAGCCCGAGGCATATTGCTCCGCCTGCGCGATGGCAAAGGCCGGCGTGAAGGCGGGATCGTCGAAATGCAGAAGCGCTTCCGACAGGTCGGGCAGGACGAGTGCGGCCGCCTGCAACTGGCGGCGCCAGCGTTCGCGGTGCATGGCGATGAGCGTGTCGGTCGGCACAAGCAGCCGCACGCGGCGGTCGGCCGAGGCGGGAGCCGGCGCGATCATCCCCGCCCAGCGCATCAGTGCGATCATCGCCGCCGCGCGGCCCGCGCTGCAGACGCGCTGCTCGACCGCGAATTGCTTCAGGCGAGACGTCGTCAATCCCGAGGCGGGGTCGTCCGACCGCCGCGTGAAATGAAAATAGAGCGGCGCCAGCGCCAGCACGAAGCGGCCCCGGTCGTTGGAGATCAGGTTGGTCAGGCGGCTGCCGCGATAGAGCATGACCGACATGCTCGCCGTCGCGCGCAGCGCTTCGGCAAAGCGCGGATGCCGGCGCAGCGAGGAGAGTTCCGCAGGATCGAATGTCCACGGCCCGGCCGTGCCGCGGCCAAGGCCTGCGGCCGGTGCCGTTTCGGATGCAGGAGGGCTTGTTCGTGCTTCGAGCATGCTGACCGGAGCCGGAGCGGGCTGTCAAAGCGCCGCGGAAGGAATGCCAGACGGGCCTGGCGCTGATCGGACAAGACGCCAGGCAGCGTTAACGGGCGATCACCGCGACCTCGGAATCGACCCCGGTGATGACCTTGAAGTCGTGTTCGAACACCTTGCCTTCGTTGCGCGCGATCGCCTTGTATTCGCCCTCGGCGAGAATCACGCGCGGGAATGCGCCGATCGATTCCTTGATGACGTCGCCGCCCGGGGTCAGCACCGACCAGGAGGTGTTGGCGAGCGCCTCGCCGCCGGCGGAGCCGAGCAGCTTCAGCGTGATGATGGCGGCGCGGTGGGTGACGGTCACGTCGGTCAGCTGCCCGACCCGGACGCGGATGTCGGAGCGCACCACCGAATTGCCGTCGCCGTAATTCGACACGATCGTGTAGGTGCCTTCCGGCAGCAGCATCACCTCGCCGGTCATGATGCCGGTCGCGAGCGGACGCTTGTCGCCCGGCTCGAACTGGCTGCCCTTGAAGATGTCGAAGGAAATCTGGCTCTGCGGGATGCGGACATCGCCCACCCGTCCCTCGATCCGGATGCCGCCCGCGGGAATATCGACCACTTCGCGCACGGTTTCCGCGCGCAGCGTGATCTGCTTGGTGGCGCTCGCATGCCCGAAACTGCAATGCACGATATAGCCGCCGGCCGGCAGCACGAAAGCGGGCGCCGCAACCTTCTGCTCCTGCAGCAGCTTGAACGCGCCGTTGGCGTCGGGCTTGTCGGAAAAGATGCGCCAGATCAGGTTGCCGGGTATCTGCGGCTTGTCGGCGCCGAAGCGCGCATAGAGATAGAGCGCGACCTGTCCGGCATTCGGACCCGACGGCGTCGGGGGCATCGCCAGCGGCGGCGCGGACGGAAGCCCCGGCGCGGCAAGGCTCATGCCCGGGCTTCCAATGCCCGCGGGACCGGGCGCGACGAGAGTCTGCCCCGGCGGCAGGAGCGCTTGCGCCGCGGCGGGCGCCGGCGCGACAACACCGAATGACAGGCCAGCCAGAATCGCTGCCCGCCCCACCCTCGATCGGAAACCCCACATGCCGGCCTGTTTTCACTGAAAATCCGGCGAATTCAAGCCTTCAACGGGCGTTTGTCACCACGAACCCCTTATGATACGCGCAACTTCCATGCCTGACGCCCTCGAACTCCTGAAAACCCGCCGCTCGGTGAAACCGGTCGAGATGACCGGACCGGGTCCCTCGCCTGCCGAAATCGACGCCCTTCTGACGATTGCGTCGCGCGTCCCCGATCACGGCAAGCTGGCTCCCTGGCGCTTCATCCTGATCGAGGGCGATCACCGGCTCGCCATCGGGGAGAGGATTGCCGCCGCCTTTCACTCCGACCGGCCGGAGGCGACCGCCGATCAGGTCGAGTTCGAGCGGCAGCGGCTCGCCCGCGCCCCGCTGGTCGTGGCCGTCGTCAGCCGCGCCGCCCCGCACGTGAAAATCCCGGAATGGGAACAGCTCCTGTCGGCCGGCGCCGCGGCCATGAATCTGGTCACCGCCGCCCATGCCCTCGGCTTCGCCGCCAGCTGGCTCACGGAATGGTATGCCTATGACCGCCGCATCCTCGATGCGCTTGGCCTTGCGCCGCACGAGCGGATCGCGGGCTTCGTGCATATCGGCAAGCCGCGCAATCCGCCGGAAGACCGCCCGCGGCCGCGGCTGTCGGAAATCGTGACACGCTACCGTGGCTAGGCCGGACCGCCGGCGAAGGCTCCCTCGCGCATAATAGCAGGCTTGGATGGCTCACATGTTCTACGAACCCCGCAACGGCCACGGCCTTCCGCACGATCCCTTCAAGGCCATTGTCGCGCCGCGGCCGATCGGCTGGATCACGTCGATGAGCGCGGCGGGCGACATCAATCTCGCGCCCTATTCCTATTTCAACGGCGTCATGAGCCGGCCGCCGCTCGTGATGATTTCGAGCGAGGGACGCAAGGACTCGCTCGCCTTCATTCGGGAGACCGGGGAGTTCGTCTGCAATCTCGCGACCTGGGACCTGCGCGACGCCATGAATGCGACATCGGCGCCCTATCCGCGCGGCCACAACGAGATGGAGACGGTGGGGCTGGAAGCGGCGCCCTGCAGGATCTTCAGGCCGCCCCGCGTCAAGGCCTCGCCCTGCGCGCTGGAATGCAAGCTGCTCCAGGTGGTCACTCCGGACGACGTCGACGGCAATCCGCTCGACTGCCACATCATGGTCGGCCAGGTGGTGGGCGTTCACATCGATGAATCCTTTCTTAAGGACGGGATTCTCGACACGGCCGCCATGCGCCCGATCGCGCGCTGCGGCTATCACAATTACGCCGTGGTCGATCGGCAATTCACGATGGTGCGTCCGACCGCGTAAGCGGGCCTCGCCCGCTCGCGCCGGTCCGGCCGAATTGCTGCGTGACTCGGACCCGCCGGAATCGTCGCCTCCGCTTCACCATGCCGAACTGAAATTGTTGCCGGCCGGGTGCCGGGCGCGGATCATGAAAGGCCGGAGGATACCGTGTTGCAACTGCTTCGCCGGAACAGCGACCGCACGGCGAACGGGTCGAACGAGGAAAGCCCGCCGCCGCGTCCGAGCATCGGCATCGCCCTGAGC
>JACAEG010000183.1 GCA_013388965.1 Pseudorhodoplanes sp.
ATTTACGGCTGGGCAGCGCGGATCCCAGACCGCGACGCGCCAGATGCCGCACGAGCCCGGTGAGGTCGTGATTCTTCCCGTGGTTCGGATCGAACGCGAGGACGGTCGTCCCAACGATGGCGATTCCGGATCGACTGCAAACCGCAGACGCCGCCGCCGGCTCCGAAGCTGAAGCGATGCCGGCAGGCCGGCGGGGAGGCGGCTCGCGCCGCTCAGATCTTTGAAACAGAAACGGTCCTGGCGGCGAAGCCCCATCACACTCTGCATCCCGCTGCTCGGCTGCCTGAATGGCGACTTCGGCCGGGTGCGCCAATCTCTCGTGATCGATCAGATCCACAACTGGGTCGGCACCGAAGCGGATGCCCGCGCGGGGCAGATACCGTCCGATTTTCGGCTCACCGATGAAGAACACGCTCTGCGCGACATCGGCTATCAGCTGATCGCGCCTTCCTACACGCGACAGCGATGGTGGAGCATTATCGGCGAATACGGAATCACACGCGCCTTTCTGCCCCAATGGTGGGAATACGACCGGACAACCTACGCGCAATGGCTGCTGAAACAGCCCACGCGCTCGCCGATGACGCTGTATGCCCGGCTGAACACGGATATCCGCAACGACATCGTGACGATGGGAAATTTCTTCTCGATCGCCGAGCGCGTCACCGATCTCGACCGCAAGCGCGAACAGGCGCTGGGTCTGGTTTCCGGCGTCTCCCCTTACGAGGTCGAGAATGCGCGCCGCCGTGTGGTCGAGAATGCGCTGGTGATTGCCTGGGTGCAGCGTTCGTTGCAGGAGCGTTGCGCCGGCTATCAGTTCGCGCTCGAGCGGCTGGTGATTTCAACGCCCTACGCGATGGCCGTGCAGGTCGAGCAGTCGCTCACGCTCATGAAAACCCAGATGGCCGGATTGCAGGTCGCGCCCGCGGTACCGGTGGCCATCGCCGTCACGCCGGTCGTTGCCGTCCGCTAGATTAGGTCTGGCACCTGGCGCCGGCGAGCGCGGCCTTGGCGGCAGGCATCATTCCCGGCTCGGGAGCCATCGCGCGCACCACGATGAGCCCGGTATCCGACGGCGATTCCACGATCAGCCGGTCCGCGGCAGTGACTTCCTCGTCCTCTGGCAGCCGCGAGCGCTGGAGCGGGGTCATCAGCTCAAGCTCGATCACGCGCCGGCCTGCGGCGCGGTCATTGATCGCGTAATAGGCAACTCCGGCGCGCGTGTAGAACGACACCGATGTATAGGCGGTCGTGATCGGAGCGCTGAACTTCACAGCGCCCCGCGACAGGTCGTAGCGGCACACCGCCGATGCAAAGGCGGGATCCATGAACGGCAGGGTTGCCGTTTCCGGAGTCGGGTCGGGCAGCGCGACCACCGCGTTCTCCGGCGCGATCGCCGCGATGCGCGAATAGGCGTCCTGGGTCGCGGTGCTCGGCAAGGCGAGGATGGTCGACAGATGCACGATCCCCCCGAGCACGGCGCCGCCGGCGATCCATAGCAACCAGCGGATCATGCGCATGTCCTCGTCGTGATCGTGGGCATGAGGGTTTCGCGCGTGGCGCGCGTGGCGACGCCGACCGGAGTGTCGTACAGGCGAAGCACCAGGATGTATTGCTCGACGCCGCCCGTCGGCAGCCAGTTGCCGCTGCGCGCGCGCGGAGCAATCGAGATGTCGAAGCTTCCATCGGCCTTGCGCACGATCTCCTGGCTGGTGAAGCCGTAGCGCTTGAGGATATTGGCGACCAGGCGACCCTCGGTATCGTATATCGTCAGGGTCCAGAAGCGCGCCAGCGGCGTCGTGCCGCTGAGCATGACTTCGCAGCGGCCATCGAGCGCTTTGCCCGCATCGTCCGTGCGCGCGATGAATCCCACGCCGTCGGCAAGCCCGAGCGGAAGTGCGCCGCTGCGTGCGAATGTCGCGCGCGCATAGGGGTCGATGTCCTGCGTCCCGGTCTTGGGCCACGCCGTCCAGGAGCCGATCGTGTAGGTGCCGAAGGCGACCCCGTGGGTCAACGAGAAGAAGGTGGCGCCGAGTCCGACCGCGGCCGCTATGACGAAAGACAGCAATAGTCCAAGAATCAATCGCACGGCTCTATCCGGCTGCTGACGATGTGAACGGAACTGTTCGCAGCGTTGCTTTCTTGTGCCTTAGTTTCCACGACCCTGCGGCGCCACGCCGACCGATCCCCGGATGGCCGATGCCACGGCATCCTGCGCGGCTTTCGGATCGCGCTGCTCGACGCTTTTTCCGCGCGACGGGGATTTCGCCAGCGCGCGGCTTGCGTCCTCCATCAGGCGCTCAACGCGGACAAGCACTTCCGTCCCGCGACGGGTCAGAAAGGCCTGGGTGGTGGCATCGCCGGAATGCGCGTCGCCGACGACAGTCGGTGCATTCGGAAACGGCGCGACGCCGTACAGGTTCTTCAGTTCGACGCCCTGATGTGCGGCAACCATGATTTCGCGCCAGGTCATCGCGGGCATCGAGCCGCCGGTCATGCGGTTCGTCGGTGCATAATCGTCGTTGCCGGCCCAGACGCCGGCGACGAAATTTCCCGTATAGCCGACAAACCATGCGTCGCGGTAATTGTTGGTTGTGCCGGTCTTGCCCGCGGCCTTGATGCCATCGAGCTGGGCGCGGCGTCCGGTGCCTTCCTCGACGGCCTTGTTGAGAATGACATTGATGTCGGCTGCCACCTGCGCGGGGATGACCTGCACCGGCTTCTTGCCGTCGCGGTCGAAACGCCAGATGACCTCGCCGGTGGCGCTGCGGACTTCGAGGGCGGCGTGCGGCAGCACAGCCTTGCCGGCATTGGGGAAGGTCGCGAAACCGCCGGTGTGATCGAGCACGGTCACTTCCGCGGCGCCGATCGGCAGCGACGGCGTGTCGGTGAGCGGCGTGCGCAATCCCATCTTGCGGGCCGTGGCGACGATCATGGCGCGGCCGACCTTGGCGTTCCCCTTGCCGAGCGCGATGGACAGCTTCACGGGAATTGTGTTGATCGAGCGCACCAGCGCATTCGTGATCGTGGTCGAGCCGGAATAGCCGCCAGAATAGTTTTTCGGGCACCAGTTGCCGACGCAGACCGGACCGTCCACCACGAACGAGTTCGGCTTGAAGCCGCCGCTGGCCAAAGCGGTGGCATAGACATAGGGCTTGAACGAGGAGCCCGGCTGCCGGAGCGCGTCGGTCGCGCGGTTGAACTGGCTGATGCCGTAGTCGCGCCCGCCGACCATTGCGCGCACGGTGCCGTCGACATCCATCAGGACCGCGGCGATCTGCTTGGCCTTGTAGGACGGGCCGTATTGCCGCAGCGAATTCTCCACGGCCGCGTCGGCTGCGCGCTGCAGGTTCGGATCGAGCCCCGTGCGCACCACGAAAACCCGTTCGGTGACCGATTTCGGGAAGGTCTCGACCAGGCGGCGCATCTCTTCGAAAGCCCAATCGAGATAATAGCTCGGCGTGCGCTCGTCGCGACGGTCGAGCGCATAGGCGGGATTGCGGCGGGCGCCGAAGACCTGGCCCTCGGTCATCATTCCCGACTCGACCATGTTGTCGAGCACGACGTTGGCGCGCGCGCGGGCGGCGGGCAGATTGATGTGCGGGGCGAAGCGCGTGGGCGCCTTGAACAGGCCGGCGAGCATCGCGCTCTCCGCGAGGTTCACGTCGCGCACCGACTTGTTGAAATAGTATTGCGCGGCCGCATCGACGCCGTAGGTGCCGCCGCCGAGATAGGCGCGGTCGAGATAGAGTTTCAGGATCTCGTTTTTGGGCAGCCGCGTCTCGAGCCACATCGCCAGAAACGCTTCCTTGACCTTGCGCTCGATGGTTCGCTCATTAGATAGGAACAAATTCTTTGCAAGCTGCTGCGTGATGGAGGAGCCGCCCTGCACCACGCCGCCGGCGCGCGCATTGGTGAGCAGCGCGCGGAAGGTGCCCGGCACGTCGATGCCGAAATGCTCGTAAAACCGCCGGTCCTCGGTCGCCAGCACCGCCTTGATCAGGTGATCGGGGAATGCCTCGAGCGGCACCGAGTCGTTGTGCTTGATCCCGCGCGCGCCGACCTCGTTGCCGTAGCGGTCGAGGAAGGTGACCGCGAGCTCGCTCTTCTTCAGCCAGTCCTCGTCGGAGGTGTCGCGGAAGGCCGGGACCGCGAGCGCGAGCATCACGATCAGGCCGGCCATGCCCCAGGTCGCCGCCTCCGAGGCCGGC
Source organism: Pseudorhodoplanes sp. (assembly GCA_013388965.1). GTDB lineage: Bacteria > Pseudomonadota > Alphaproteobacteria > Rhizobiales > Xanthobacteraceae > Pseudorhodoplanes. The sequence continues at coordinate 4,212 of JACAEG010000183.1, forward strand.
TCGACGACCAGCCAGCGCTTCCAGCCCGCGACATGGAAGCGGTCCATGTAGGTGGAGAAGCGCTCGTAATATTCGCGGAAATTCTGCCCGGAATGGAACAGCCCGGAATCGATGCGGGCATCGAGGTCCAGGAAGAAGTTCCGTACCTTCCGCTTCAGGTCGTCGCTGAAAAAGTCACCCAGCAAGGCGCTCTCGCTTGGCGGCCCGGGCCGCCGCTCTCAATGTTGTCCGCCGCAGCTGGCCTTTTACCCGATCCCCCCGGGGGCGGCCACTGCCCGAATCTGACACCAACAGGCGTTTCATGCGGGTAAATGGGCGCCAAAACAAGGCGGAGAGGGGGCGGAGGGGGCGCGCGCAGCGAGCATCCGGCAGCCCCGGATTCAGCCCGTTGCACGCGCGCGAGCGAAAATGGCGCCAATCAGGGCGCGGCCGCGGCTTTGGCGCATCTCGACGGGCGGCCAGCAATGTCCGGCCCCACCAGGCCGGACATTGTCGGATTGCCGGTCATGGCCCGATCGCCGCGCAAGCCCCGATCCAGGCGCGACGCGCAGCCGCTTTGCGTCCCCCGGACGCTTCAAGGCCCCTCAATTGGGTGCGATGCCCGCCTTCTCGACGACCTTGCTCCACTTGGCGAGCTCGGCGTTGACGAAAGCCGTGAATTCGTCGCCGGAGAGATCGCCCGGCACGACGCCAAGCTTCTGGAATTTTTCGGCCGTGTCCTTGTTCCCGAGAACATCCTTCACCGCCGCCACCAGTTCGGCCTTGACCTTCGCGGGAGGGTTGGCGGGCATATAGAGCCCGAACCAAGCCGTCGCTTCGAAGCCCTTCACGCCGGCTTCGTCGAGTGTCGGGACATCCGGAAGCGAATCCGCCCGCTTGAGGCTCGTCACGCCGAGCACACGCAACCGGCCGTCCTTCGCCGCAGGGATCACCGTCGGCAGGGAATCGAACATCATCGGGATGTGCCCGCCGAGAAGGTCGTTCATCGCGGGAGCCGCGCCCTTGTAGGGTACGTGCACGATGTCGACGCCCGCAAGCATCTTGAAGAGTTCGCCCGACAAGTGGTTCGCCCCCCCGACGCCCGCCGAGCCGAAGGTCATCTTGCCCGGGTCCTTCCTGGCCAATGCGATTAGCTCCTGAACGTTCTTTGCGGGAACGCCGGGATGGACGACGAGCGCGTTCGGTACGCTCGCGACCAGGGCTACGGGCTGGAAGTCCTTCCGGGTATCGTAGGGGACCGACTTCTGCAGGCTCGGATTGATCACGTGGTGGGTCGCGGTCAGCAGGAGTGTCGCGCCATCGGGCTGTGAGCGCGCGACCTGCTCGGACCCGATCATGCCGCTCGCGCCGGCGCGGTTGTCGACAACGACCGTGACGCCCAGCTTCTCGCCGAGCTTCTGGGCGATATGGCGGGCGAGGATGTCGGTGGTTCCGCCCGCGGGGAACGGCACAACGATCTTGATTGTCTCGGGCGGGAAACGGGTCTCGGCCGAAGACGCGGCCGAGCCGAGCACGAGCGAAGCCGCGGTCAGGGTGGCCAGCAGCAACGTTTTCATGGGATTTCCTCCGTTGGGTTATTGTCGTGAAGTGGTCATTCGGCTGCGAGCGCCGAATTATTGTGCTGCTCGCGCAGTTCGCGCCGCAGAAGCTTGCCGGTTGGATTGCGCGGGAGACCTTTGCAGAATTCGATGCGACGCGGCTTCATGTAGCCGGGCAGCCGCTCGCCGCAGAACGCGACGAGCTCCGATGCGGAAACCGTCGCATTCGGGACCGGCACGACATAGGCGACGACGAGTTCGCCCCATTGTTCGTCGGGAACGCCGATCACGGCGGCCTCCGCGACGGCCTCGTGGCGTTCGAGGCATTCCTCGATGTCGTTGGGGAAGATGTTCTCTCCGCCCGAAATGATCATGTCCTGCTTGCGATCGACCAGATAGAGATAGCCCTCGGCATCGATGCGGCCCATATCGCCCAGGCTGAACCACTCGCCGCGATGCGAGGCTTCCGTTCGTTGCGGATCGCGCCAGTAGCCGGAGAAAAGCCCGGGTCCCCGCAGAAAGACTTCGCCAACCTGTCCGGCCGGCAAATCCCTGCCTTCGCCGTCGAGGATGCGCAATTCCACATCCTTCAGCGGCCGGCCCACGGAACGTTCTCTTGCAGCCAGTTCCTGCGATGAGATCACCGTTACGATTCTGGTTTCCGTCGCGCCGTAGAATTCCGTGAGGATGGGACCGAATGCTGCGAGCACACGCTCCTTGACTGCGGTCGGGAGCGGGGCGCCGCCGCTGATAAGCGCACGCATGCTCGACAGGTCGCGCGTGGCCAGCGAGGGCGATGCCGCAAGCCGCTGCAGCATCGTGGGGACAAGAAACGAGTTCGTGGCCCGGTAGCGCTCCACGTCCGCGAGATATTGCTCGGGTTCGAATTTCTCCGGCACAATTGCGGTGCCGCCGAGATAGACCGCAAGCGCCGCGAAATCCCGCGGGGCGGAATGCCAGTAGGGACCTGCATTGATCGTGATGTCGCGATCCGTCAGCCCGTAGGCGAGGGCCTTGTAGAGGAAGCCGACGACGATCGCACGGTGCGAAACCAGCGCCCCTTTCGGAGTGCCGGTCGTGCCGGATGTGTAGCCAACATAGAGAATATCCTCGGGCGACAGCAGGATGTCGGGGGCGCGCGGCTGTCCATGTGCGATCAATTCGGCAACCGGCACGCAGGCGTCGGGCGTGCCGTCGAGGGCGAAAACGCGGCCGCCGACGCGCTGCCTTGTCGATGCGCTCAGCTCCGGCACGAGCGCCGCAAATTCGCGGGACACGAAAATGCCGTCGACTTCCGCGTGCCGGAGCCGGAATTCGACATCCGGAAGCTTCAGCGAGAAGTTGATGGGCACCATCCACGCGCCCATCGCGCCGAGCGCGAAATGCACGACGAGGTAATCGGCCGAATTGCGCGCCATGATCGCAACGCGGCTGTTCTTGCCGATGCCGGTGCGCGCCAATCCGCTGGCGAGTCTCCAGACGCGATCGGTGAACTCCGCGTGAGACAGGCTCGCTCCACCGCCGTCGATGACCGCCGGACGATCCCGGTAAATTCGCGCGTTGCTTTGCAGGCTTCGTCCCAGGATCATGCCGACGTCGCGCGATGCGGAAACTCGACAAGGGCCTCGCCGGTCGCGACAACCTCGTCACTCTGGTTGCGGACCTCGACGTCGATCACGACCCATCGCGACTTTTCCGTCGCGAGTTTGGATTTGAGGACGCCGTGGGGACGGATCGTGTCTCCCGGCTTCACCGGCTTGACCCAGCGGGTCTCCAGCCGACGATGAATGGCGTTCGACGGATAGGCCCAATCGGTCAGCATGCGGGTGATCAGGCCGAAATTGTTCATGCCGTGCATGATGATCCCGCCGAAGTTCGTCTTTCCGAAACTGCCCTTCATGTAGTCGTCGTCGAGGTGCAACGGATTGAAATCGAGCGACGCCTCGCAGAAGGCGCGAATGGATTCGCGCGAGACATCGAAGGACGGGCCCTCGATCCGGTAGCCTGGAGCCAGCGTTTCGAACGTGACGGACATGCGATGGTCTCCCTAGATCGGCCGGATGGTCCAGCCGCGGCCCGAGCAGATCACTTCGCCGTGCTGGTTGAAGAAGACGTTGTCGTGAATGACGAAGAGGCGCTCCTTCTTGATGAACTTGTCGAGTGCGCGCGCCTGCAGCGTGATCGTGTCGCCCGGCCGGGCCGGGAGGTTGTAGCTCCACGCCTGTCCCGCATTCACCGTGCCCGGACTGCGCATCCAGTCGTTTGCCGGCGTGCAGGAAAACATCAGCAGGATGTGAATCGACGGTGGCGCGATGATCCCCCCATAGGGCGACGCCCGCGCATAGGCCTCGTCGAAATAGAGCGGGTGCGTCTCGCCGACGGACCGGCAGTATTTCTGAATCGCCTCGAGCGTAAGCGTGTAGGGAATTGTCTCCCGCGGCTCGCCGGGAACGATGTCGTCCCAGATTTTCCGGCTTGCAGCGTCCTTCCAGAAATCGGTCTCAAACGCTTGAGCTTGCATCCGCGCAGCGCCTCCCCTAATGTTCGCTAGGCGAACTTATTGATCGCTAGATGAACACTAGCGAGGGAGGGTTGTTTTGGCAACCCGCCCCGCCTCCGCACGGATCTGAAAGATGCCGAAGGACAGCGACGCCTTTGTCCGCGCAATTGCGCGCGGCTTTGCAGTCATCGAGGCCCTGGGGCGACCGCCCGGCCGCCACATGTTGACGGAGATTGCGCAGGCTTCGGGGCTTACGCGCGCGACGGCTCGCCGCGTTCTCGCGACACTGGTCGCGCTCAATTATTGTGAAGCCGAGGGCCGCTATTTCAGCCTTCGTCCGCGGGCGCTCGGAATCGGCCTTTCCTATCTGCGCGCGCTCCCCTTCTGGGGACCGGCCCAGCAGACTCTCGAGGCGTTGCGCAACGAAATGGGAGAATCGTGCGCGCTCGCCGTCCTGGACGGAACCGAGATCGTCTATGTCTTGCGACTGCCCGCGCGGCGCATTCTCGCCACCAACCTCGCCATAGGCAGCAAGCTGCCGGCGCACGTGGTCTCGCTGGGACGTGTCTTGCTGGCGGGACTCGCGAAAGAAGAGCGCGAGCGGCGATTGGCGCAGATCGAATTCAGGAAGCTCACGCCACGCACCATTGTCGAGCGGACAAGACTGTCGCGCGAGCTGGATCGCGTATCGTCCCAGGGCTTCTCGTGGATTGACGGAGAGCTCGACCCCTCGATATGCGGCATCGCAGTCCCGTTGCGGGATCAGAAGCGGACGGTCGTCGCCGCAATCAGCTTCAGCCTGCTGTCCGGCACGATCAACGAAGCAGAGGCAAAGGCGCGCTATCTCCTGCCATTGCGGCGCGCGGCGGAAGATATCCGCGCCCAGACCTATTCCACGTGACCGCCGCGCACGGGGGCCCCAAGCGCGGACGACATCAGGGGCGAACAGGCCGGGCCTCCGGCAGGCCGGAAGATTCTACGCCAGCGCGAATCCGCGCTACAAGCGCGGCATGAACAGCGCACGCAAATCGTTCGGGAAAGCCGCCCCGGCGCAACCGCCCGCCGCGCCGGCCGCGCCGTTCTGGAAGACCAAGCGGCTGTCGCAGATGACGCAGGGCGAATGGGAGAGCCTGTGCGACGGCTGCGGCCGCTGCTGCCTCAACAAGCTGCTCGACGAGGATACCGGCATCACGCATTTCACCAATGTCGGCTGCCGCCTGCTCGACGGAGAGAGCTGCCGCTGCCGCGACTACAGGAACCGCCAGACGCTGGTGAAGGATTGCGTCAAGCTCACCCCGCGCGCGCTGCCGCGCATCGACTGGCTGCCGCCGACCTGCGGCTATGTGCTGGTGGCCAGGGGGCAGGACCTGCCCTGGTGGCACCCGCTGGTCTCGGGCGACCCGGAGACGGTGCACGCAGCCGGCATCTCGGTGCGCGGGCGCGTCGGCGCCAGCGAGACGGACGTGCCGGACGAGGAACTCGAGAAGCATATCGTGGACTGGCCGGGACGGTGGCCGAGAGGGGCGAGGGGGCGTGCGGCGCCGTCGAAGGGCAAGTGAGGGCGAAGGGGGCTCTGGCCCGGATCAGATTGATCAGCCCTCCGATCTGGACAGCCGCTTTTCCATCAATGATGCCAAGCCAACCAGATGCCTCGCGAGGGTCGCGCCTTTTGCGCGTTCGGCGAGCGTCCAGTCCTCCTGGCCCTTGAGAAAGTACTCCGCGGCAAAGCGGCAATCCTCCGGTGTCAGCGGCTTCAAGATCCTGGTCGTGCTCGAATCGTATTTTCCGACCGAAAGGGCCTGAGTCACCCGCCGTTTCAGGTCATGTGCCCGCGGAACGGTGCGGTGGCCGAGTTCGGCGAGGATGGATTTCAGCGCTTCCGGCTTGTCCCGCTTTTCGTCGAACAGCTTTTCGAGTTGCGCGATCGACAGATTGGCGAACTGACGTCTTGACACCGCTTCCCCCTCAGTTGGTGCGCCTGATCCGGAATGTCTTGCCGTCACGCGTTGCGACATGGCCGAGACGCGCCAGCGATTCCAGCACGTCAGTGATATTCCTTTCCAGGTTCTTGGTCTTGCGATAGCCCGCCGCGATCTCGTCCACAGTGATGCGATCCTTCGATGAGGCGAGCGCCGCGAACACGGCGGCTGTCTGGCCGACGGCGTCGGTCGGGAAGCTGACCTTCTTCGCAGCCGCTGCCGCGATGCCGAGATCGGCTTCCACCTGCTCCTCCTTCGCGGCCTGCTTGTCGAGCTGCTTGCCGAAGCGCGGAATCTGGTAGTCGGGCCGCAGCCAGCGCACATGGCCGCGCTTTTCCTCGGCCGCGCGCTCGTGATTAAGCGCGACGAGGCGCTCAAGGATTTCTTCGTCGGTCAGCGTGTGCGGCCAGCCATAGGCCTCGAACACGAGGCGATCGAGTTTCTCGTGCAGCTCCTTGAGAATGAGGATTAGGCCCTTGTCCTTGATCGCTTCCTCGGCGGGGGTGAGGGCGATTTCTTCGCCGCCGTCATGGCCGGGCTTGACCCGGCCATCCACGTCTTGCTGCGCCGAATCGCTCGAAGGCGTGGACCCCCGGGTCAAGCCCGGGGGTGACGACCGAGGTTGTCGCGCCTCCATCGCCTTCAGCTTCTCCAGCACGTTGTACATCTGCGTGAGCGTGAGGTCGGGATGCTCGCGCTGCCGTTCCTTGCGGAATGCATCGAGCTCTTCCGCCACGCTGCGGATTTGCGCCTTGAGAAGTTCGCCGGGCGAGGGGAAGGGGAAGGGGTCGAAGACTTTCGATTTCGAGTAGCGCGGATCGTTGCCGACACCGAGCCAGCCACCCGCGCGCAAGGCCCAAGCGACGTGGATTCTTGATGAAAGAACGCCAAGCGTAAAGGCATCTTCGTGGGCGATGCACACCAGCATGTTGTCGGGCAGAATATCGGCTGACAGAAACTGAAAAATGCGGTGCTTGGCAGTTTCGACGGTCGCAACGTAGCGACGCAATCCTTCGAGGGCAGGCCGCAGTTCGCTGCGGGGTTTGCCAAATGTCCACCAGTTGTCCAAATAGGCCTTCGCATCCGTAGTAGGCGACCTGCGATATTGAGCTTCGCGATCCGGCCGAACCTTCGCAAGAAGATGCTGGTACACGTCTGGAAATCTCTTGCGAACTTCTTCAGCGTTTAGCCCAAACAGATCGATTACATATGCACCGCGTGGCTTTGATGTGAGATCGCGGCCGTTGCGATAGGGCCGAATATGCTGGGCTAAATCGGCTATCTTGCCCAGCCCTAGATGCTCGGCTTCCTGCTTTGTTACGATGAATCCGGCGCCGTGGAGCTTCACACCCGGAGAACATAAGCCGTCTCCAGCGCGGAGCGGCTTGGCGGATGTAACATCAACTCCAGTGGTCAGGTCAGGATTGATTTTGCCGGTCTTGTCGGAAAACGCTATTTCTGGCTGATCGGTATCAAGCGCATCCTCGCGCGTTGTCTCGCGCAAGAGACCTACTTGCTCTCCCATCGTCGCAACCGTCATCGCGATGCGAACGGCCGCAGAGTCTTTTGTCGCCTTCGTCCAGGGGTGATCCGGAATAGCCATCAGCAACGAAATCGGCCTTTTGCCTTCCATCCGGTTCTTCATCACGCGGCGCGAAAATTCCTGCGTGATCGAGTTGGTCGTGACGAAACCGAAGCGCCGCAGCGTTGTACCTTTCGCCGTCAGAATCTCCGCTGCGCGATCCCACCAATACATGACGAAATCGGCCGACTCGTTCATGTGCCTGTGCGCGGCCCACAACGCCTCCGTCATCGCGTCGCCAAGCCGCGAGCGGATGTCCTTGCCGCCAATGAATGGCGGATTGCCCACGATGAACTCTGCCGCAGGCCATGTCGGCCGTTTCGGATTTGGATACGCCTCCTTGCCATCGATGAATTGCGGCGCCGGATAGCCGTCCCAGGTCAGCACCGCGTTCTTGACCTCGATATTCCTGAACCGCTTCAGGATCGGCTCCGATGGCGCGCCGCCCTTGGTGCGGAAATGCCATTGCAGATAGCCGATCCAGAGAACGAGTTCTGCGATGGCCGCGGCCCGTGGATTGATTTCAAGCCCGAGAAACTGGTGCGGATCGACACTGTGGGTGCCGAGGCCGCGCAACGCCTCCTGTCCGCCGAGATCGAGCAGCGCTTCCAGCACCTCCCCCTCAAGCCGCTTCATCAATTCCATCGACACGTAGAGGAAGTTGCCGGTGCCGCAAGCGGGATCGAGCACGCGCGTCTCGCACAGCTTGTCGTGGAATGCCTTCACCGCATCGGCGGCGCCGTCCCTGTCGCCGGCGGCGCGCCTGGTTTCCGCCGCCGCCTGCACGTTGCGCCAGTCCTCGCGCAGCGGCTCGATGATGGTCGCGACCACGAGCCGCTCGACATAGGCGCGCGGGGTGTAATGCGCGCCGAGGCGCCGCCTCTCGTCGGGATCGAGCGCCTGTTCCAGGAGCGTGCCGAAAATCGCGGGCTCGACCTCGCGCCAGTTCTTGTTCGCGGCCTCGGCGAGTTCTCCGATCTCCTCCTTGCCGAGCGGAAGCACGTTCGCCTCGGCGAACAGATTGCCGTTGAACTTCAGGACTTTCGTGCGGATCGAGGCGGCGAAGGCGCCCTCGTTCATCGAGCGCCACAGATCGGTGAGCAGCGGCACAAACTTGTCGGGCTGCTCCCGACATTCAGCCAGCAATTCGCGGAAGCAGTTTTCCGGCAGGAGCTTGACGTCCTCGGCGAACATCGTGAACAGGCAGCGCATCAGAAAATGCGCGACCTCTTCCGCCGGATACTTCTTCGCCTCCAGCGATTTCGAGACGGCGGCGAGGCGCTCGGCGATCTCGCGCGTGACCTTCGCGGCATTGCGGGTGGGATCGAGCGAGAGCGGCTCCTGCCAGATGCGCCTCAGGCGCTCCTGCACATCGGTCTTGCGCAAATCCTCCAGATAGATGCGAAAGCCCTGCCGGTCGGGGAACTGCGAGTAATTCTTTCCCTGCCCGGAAAAGTCGGCATAGACCTCGATGCAATGGCCGACATCGCAGACGAGGATGAAGGGCGGCCAGCCATGCGAGGTCGGCAGCGCGCGGGCATATTCCTCCGCCTGCCGCTTGGCGTTGAGCATCAGCACGTCCCAGGCACGGCGCGCCCCGTGCCTGCCGCGCATGCCGGGCTCCTCGTTGGCGGCGAACAGGTCGTCCTGGCCGGCGACTTTCTTGTCGCCTTTCCAGCGGCTCTGCTTGGCTTCGAGCACGAAGGAATTGCGCTTGTAGAGATCGATGCGGCCGACCGACTCGCCCTCGTCGCGATGGCGACGAACGCTGCGCTCGAACACATAGTCGTTGAATTCGTGGCTGGCGTTGGCGACGTCTGGATGCGGCAGGCCAAGCACGTCGCACAATTCGGTGAGGAACAGCGCGTAATTCGCGCGTTCCTGCCCGCCCTCCTGGCCCTGCCAGCGGGCAATGAAGCGTTCGATGTCATCGGGGGACGCGGAAGGCGGTAAGGGCGCGTTCATCTCAATCGGAAATTAGCAGCGCTTTTGGAACCTACAACAAGGAATATTTTCCTTGACAGCGCAACGCTGGGCCGCTAGCGTTGCGGCATGCGCCGGCATCGGGTTCGGAGCAGGGCGCGCCGAGAAGGCGCGGCTGTTGTCCTTGCCTGCCCCTCGCCCGGCTTTGCGCCGGTTCGGCGCTTGCCGGCCTCTCCCGCAAGGCAAAGAGCCCGTTGTCCTGCTGAGCGCGCGTCGCGCGCATGAATCATTCCATGCCCCTCTCGGACCACATCGTCCCCGATCCCTATCGCGCGCCGACCGACGCCGAGATCGCCAAGGCGCGCGCGATGTATGTCGAGAAATTCGCCGTCTCGCGCATTCTCGCCGCGACGAACATGTCGCTCGGCACGCTCTATTACTGGCTCGACGGCGG
>JACAEG010000165.1 GCA_013388965.1 Pseudorhodoplanes sp.
CGCACCTCGTCCTGCAGCGTGCCGCGGGTGAGCGCGTCGAGCGCCGAGAACGGCTCGTCCATCAGCATGATCTTCGGCTCGATCGAGAGCGCGCGGGCGATGCCGACGCGCTGCTTCATGCCGCCGGAGAGTTCCGACGGGCGCTTGTGCTCGGAGCCGGTGAGGCCGACGAGGTCGATGAACTTCTGCGCCTGCGCGTGCACCTGCGCGGTGGACCACTTGCGCCATTTCGAGGTGACCGCATACGCGACATTGCCGAGGACCGTGCGCCAGGGGAGCAATGAATGGCCCTGGAAGATCACCGCGCGGTCGAGGCTCGGGCCCTCGATCGCCTGGCCGTCGACGATCACCGCGCCGTCCGACGGGGTGTCGAGGCCGGCGAGGATGTTGAGGATCGTGGTCTTGCCGCAGCCGGAATGGCCGATCACGCAGGTGAATGCGCCGCGCGGAATCGCGAGCCAGAGATCCTCGAAGATGGTGGTGACGCTGCCGCCGGGGGCCGGGTAGCGCTTGGCGATCGCCTCGATGGAGATGAATTTTTCCGTCATCTCCTCACTCCGGGAAGGTCACGAGCTTGGTCACGCGCGCGAGAATCTGGTCGAGCACCATGCCCACGACGCCAATAGTTACAATTGCAACTATTACATTCGTGATGGAAAGATTGTTCCATTCGTTCCAGACGAAGTAGCCGATGCCGGTGCCGCCGACGAGCATTTCGGCGGCGACGATGACAAGCCAGGCGATGCCGATCGAGATGCGCATGCCGGTGAGGATGGTCGGCGCAGCGGCGGGCAGGATGATCGTGAAGGCGCGCCGGATCGGCCCGACTTCCAGCGTGCGCGCGACGTTGAGCCATTCGCGCCGCACGGCGGCCACGCCAAAGGCCGTGTTGATCAGCATCGGCCACAGCGAGCAGATGAAGATCACGAAAATCGCCGACAGGCTCGAATCCTTGATCGTGTAGAGCGCCAGCGGCATCCAGGCGAGCGGCGAGATCGGCTTGAGGATCTGGATATAGGGATCGAGCGCACGGCTCATCAGCGGCGACATGCCGATCAGGAAGCCGATTGGGAGAGCGACCAGCACCGCCAGCAGATAGCCCGTCAGCACGCGCGCGATCGAATAGCCGAGCTGGATGCCGAGGCCCTTGTCGTTCGGGCCGTTGTCGTAGAACGGCCGGTTCAGATGCTCCCAGAGCTTGGCGCCGATTTCGAGCGGCCCCGGCATCGCCGACTTGCCCTGCGTCGCCGTGATGCCCATCAACTTGGCGTATTCGGGGTCCATCTGCTGCACGGCGCCGGTCCCGCGCGTGGCAAGGTGCCAGGCAAGGACAAAGACGGCGAACATCAAACACGAAACCAGCGCGGCGCGCAGCGACAGCGAGGTCATGGCATTCACACAATCCGCGTCCCTGCCGGATGCGATCCCGCCCGGATGGGCATGCAGGAAGAACGCATCACGCCGCCTTCTTGATCTTGAAGCTCGCGATGTATTCCTCCGGCTTCGCCGGGTCGAAGGTCTTGCCCATGACGGCGAAGGACTTGTAGGTCGATGCAGGCGGCGTCAGCCCCATTTCCTTCATGACCTTCGTCATGTCGGTCGCGAGATAGACCTGTTCGGCGATTCCCTTGTAGTCGACCTCTCCCTTGACCTGTCCCCAGCGCTTCATCTGGGTCAGCATCCACACCGCGAAGGACTGCCAGGGAAACGGATCGAAATCGACGCGCTTGGGATCCTTCTTGATGTTGCCCAGCCCGTCCGCATAGGTGCCGGTCAGGACCTGTTCCAGCACCGTCTCGGGTGCGTTGAGATAATTGGCCGGCGCGATGGCCGCGGCGATCTGCTTGCGGTTCTCCTCCTTCGACGCATAGGCGGTCGCGTCAACGATGGCGCGCGTGAGCGCCGCGAAGGAATTCGGCGCGGTCGCGATGAATTCGCGGCTCGCCGCAAAGCTGCAGCAGGGATGCCCGTCCCAGATTTCCTTCGACAGGATGTGCAGGAAGCCGACGCCATCATAGATCGCGCGCTGACAGATGTTGTCCGGCGCGAGAAATCCGTCGATGTTGTCGGCGCGCAGGTTGGCGACCATTTCGGGCGGCGGCACCGCCCGAAGCTGCACATCGGTGTCGGGATCGAGCCCGTGCTCGGCGAGATAGTAGCGCAACAGGTAATTGTGGATCGAATAGTCGAAGGGAATGGCGAACTTCATGCCCTTCCAGTCTTTCGGATCGCGCTTGTCCTTGTGCTTGATCGCAAGCGTGATGCCCTGGCCGTTGATGTTCTCGATTGCCGGCACGGTGAAGGGGATCGGCTGCGAGCCAAGCCCCATCGTGATCGCGATCGGCATGGGGGCGAGCATGTGCGCGGCGTCGTATTCCTTGTTCAGCGTCTTGTCGCGGATCACGGCCCAGCCGGCGGTCTTGACGACTTCGACGTTCAGGCCCTGCTTGGCGTAGAAGCCCATCGGATGCGCCATGATGATCGGAGTGGCACAGGTGATCGGAATGAAGCCGACCTTGAGGTCCTTCTTCTCCAGCGCGCCCGTGCCCTGTGCGAAGGCTTCGGTGGCGGTCTTGAGCGGGAAGAATTGCGAGATCGCGGCGAGTGCGGTCGAGGCGCCGATTCCTTTCAGGAAGGCGCGACGCGCAACGTCCTTCGGAAACATCGCACGCATCACCGCGGACGCGACCACGCCTTCATAGCGCTTCTCCTCGCTCTCCACCGCCACGCATTGAATCTGAGCATCGCGCTCATGCTCAGCTTGGCTGATATGCCGTCCGCAGGCGCAACCGCCGCGGTTGAGAGCACGGTCGGCATCGAACGGATCGTCAAAGGAGCTCATCGCTATTGCCCTTCCTTGCAGCAGGAATCGTACTGACCGGACATGATGCATTTTCCGTGCCGCAAGAAGCGGCAGCGGTCTTCACATTGCGTGCGCGCGGAGGCGGTGCCGGCGCGAGGCCGGCGCCGCCCTGCGGTGCAATGGACACGCGCAATCACGCGGCGGCCGCGGGTCTCGCGCCGGCCGCATAAGGCAGGCCGGTCTCGATCGGCAGCGAGGGATCGCGCGACCACTCGTTCCATGAGCCGAAATAGAGCGTGACGTCCTTGATGCCTGCCTCTTTCAACGCCACGAGCGTGTTCGATGCGCGCGCCCCCTTGAAGCAATAGAGAACGACCGGCGTTTCCGGCGTGATGCCGACGGTCGCGCATTCGGCGAGGATTTCCTCCTTCGCCTTGAACATCGGCCCGGCCGGCGTCGGCTTCATCATGCGATACCACTCGATCCAGACCGCGCCGGGGATGCGGCCCTTGCGCGGGCAGAAATCCTTGCCATAGGGCGAGGACGATTCCGCCACCCATTCGTCGACGTCGCGGGTGTCGAGCTTGACGATGTTCATGTCGGCGACCTTGCCCTTTATCGTCTGCAGGTCGACGAGAATGCCCATGTTGGAGGCGCTGAGCGGGAAGGCTGCGGGCTTGGGCTTGGGCAATTCGGTCGTCGTCGGCATCCCCGCCGCGGTCCAGGCGGCGTAGCCGCCATGCAGGATCTTGATCTTCGGATAGCCGAGATAGCTGAGCAGCACGTAACCGCGGCAGGACTGGCCGAAGCCGGTATTCATCGATTGCTCGTAGACGACCGCAGTCTCCTTTCCGGAAAGACCGGCCGCGCCGAATATCTCGGCGAATTTCTCGCGCATCGCCTCGACGCCTTCCGGGGTGGAGGTCGCGAGATAGGTGAAGATGTCGTGGATGTTGACGGCGCCCGGAATGTGACCGGCGGCGTAGGTTGCGGGATCGCGCGTATCGATGATGACGGTCGGCTCGGACGTCTGCAGTTCGGACAATTCAGCCGGGGTAATCAGCACTTTCTCGGTCATGGCTGGCTCTCCTGTTGCTCCACTGGAAACGATGTCCCGGCACCATGCTTTCGCGGCTTCCGCGGCCGCGGATATCGTCGCTATGACTTCATGTCCGCCAGCATCTTGCGCAGCTGCTTCGTGGCGGGCGTCACGATGGCGACGAAATAGGCCTCGCGCAGGCGGCGCTGCGCGGCCGCGTTGGCGACATAGCCGCGCGCGCCGCAATGAAGCATCGCGTCATGTGCGGCCGCGACCGACGCCTCGCCGATGGCGAGCCGCGCCTCGATCACCGCGCGCCAATAGGCGGGGTCGGTCTCGAACGGCGTCGCGGCAAGCTCCATGACGGTCGCTTCCAGGTCGGCGAGCTTTTCGGCATGATCCTCGGGCTGCGTGTCGAGATACTTGTTGACGTGGCCGAGCTGGGGCCTGGTCTGCTGCATCAGCGCGATGCAGTCGCGCATCAGCCCGATCCCCATCCCCGCCTGCAGCAGCACGAAGCCCGCCCGTATGCGCTTGACGTAGTCTGGCGCGGGATCGGCGAGCACATGCGAATCCGGCACGACCACGTCGCGCATCTGCACCGAGAAGGTGCGGGTGCCGTCGAGCGCCACGAATTTTGTGTTGTCGGCGAGCGTCAGACCCTCGCTCGCGCAGGGGATGGCCGCCATCACGAAGCGCTTCGGCGCAGCGTCCACCTCGAACACGGCGCCGAAATAGTGATCGCGTCCGAGATTGGACACGAACGGCAGCAACCCGCGCACGACATAGCCGCCATCGAAGCGCTTGCCGCTAAGGCGGATCGGCTCGATGCCGAAGAAGCATTTCATTGGATTGGACAGCGCCGTGCCGCCCAGGACCTCGCCGGTCGCGATGCGCCTCCCGAGAGACGCCTTCAGTGTCTCATTGGCTGACGAATAGATGTACCAGGCGAGCGCATCCTGACACCACATGCAGAACGCGGTCGATAGACAGTATTCGCCCGCGGCCGCCATCGCCTGGATGGCAGCACCGATATCGGGCGTTCCTTTGCCGGGCAGATGCTGTGCGTAGGCGCCGGCGCGGCCGAACTCGCGCATGACGAGTTCGGGATAAAAGCCGTCGCTGTCGATTTTCTGCACCAGCGGCGCGAGACTGCGCGAGGCGATTGCGCGCGTGGCCTCCACGACATCCGGCTTGGCCCCCGTCGTCATTTCCGGTTTCAATGCCTGAACATTCAGCATGGTTTGCGGCCCCTCGCAGCCTGAAAGAGAAACGGCGGCGCCTGGGAGCGCC
>JACAEG010000058.1 GCA_013388965.1 Pseudorhodoplanes sp.
CACATCCTGGGGCTGGAGCAGGTCCCAAGGGTTCGGCTGTTCGCCGATTAAAGTGGTACGTGAGCTGGGTTCAGAACGTCGTGAGACAGTTCGGTCCCTATCTGCCGTGGGTGTCGGAGAATTGAGAGGAGCTGTCCCTAGTACGAGAGGACCGGGATGGACGCACCTCTGGTGGAGCAGTTGTGGCGCCAGCCGCAGTGCTGCGTAGCTATGTGCGGACGGGATAACCGCTGAAAGCATCTAAGCGGGAAACCCACCTCAAAACGAGTTCTCCCTTGAGAGCCGTGGTAGACCACCACGTTGATAGGCCGGGTGTGTAAGCGCGGTGACGCGTTGAGCTTACCGGTACTAATCGCTCGATCGGCTTGATTGCTCTCATTAACTCAATGCTCATTCGGCCCAGTGCCATCCGCCCCCGCGCAAGGGGGAAGGAAGGGGGCGGGTCGATGGCGACATGAAAGACCAAAGTCCGGTGTGCGGCGCTGCGCCGGCGGATCGAATCCGTGGGCTGCGCCGTTCGCTGGCGCTCACAGCTTTGCTTCTCACAATCCGTTCTTTGCCGGCCTGGTGGTTTTAGCGAGGGGCCTGAACCCGATCCCATTCCGAACTCGGCCGTTAAACTCCTCTGCGCCGATGGTACTAAGTCTCAAGACTTGGAAGAGTAGGTCGCTGCCAGGCCTGCAAAGGACGGATATCCCCTCATAACGATGATCGAATGCGAGAAGCCGCCGCGTCCTCGCGGCGGCTTTTTCGTTTCCGGCCATGCTGCGCCGCGTCTTTCCAAGGCGCGGACCGGCTGATAGACAACCGTCGCAAAATTGACGCCGTGCTCCGCGGCGCGATCGGACGATCGAATGGCGCGGGGCGAAGCAGCCGGAGGCCTGGGCGCAAGCGCAGGCCGTCAGACGCGAAAAGCGGGCTGCGACGCGGCGCGGGAGACGATGGATTGACGCGGGGTGGAGCAGCCCGGTAGCTCGTCAGGCTCATAACCTGAAGGTCGCTGGTTCAAATCCAGCCCCCGCAACCAAATTCGCCCGCTAAGCCAAAGGCTTGGCGGGCGTCTGCTTTTGGGCCCCGCCGGCCGGCACGGGCCGAGTCAACAATGAGTCAACAAAGTCCATGGCGGCGATTGGCACTGACTTGCCGGATCGACGTGGGCTTGCGCTCACGACTGCGAGCTGGAGCCGCCTTGCTTCTCCGCGTCGAATGGTAGTTTGCCTTGCGCGGATTCGGGCGGCAGTGGGATGGCGGCGATCTTGACGACCTGGAAGCGCCCTTCCGCAAGCTTCGCGATGTCCTCGTCATCGGAATAGATGGTCGTTGCGCCCTCGACGGAAGCAATCGCGACGATCTGATCGTCGAATTTTGCTTTTGTTCGCGTCGCCGCAGGAGCTCGCGCGTTGGCGGCAATGCGCTCGGCTTGGCGGGCCGCGAACTCCACGGCGGCCCGCTCATCAAACGGCGCAATTCGAAAGTGCTTGCTTGAAGAGAGTATGCGAAGGAACTCCGGGCCTCCCTTCCTCGCACGCACAAGAACTTCAGCGAGCGCCGGGGTTGGAATGACGACCTTGGCGTTCTGCTGCTGAAGGGATTCGAGGAGATGCGTCACACGCTCCCGGCAGCGATCGACCGGGTTACCGGTCGCGGGATCGGTCGGCGGCTTCGCTTGCTCGTCGATGACATAAATCAGAATGCTGGCATCGAATGCGACGGTCAATGGGCGCCCTCATCGCCATGGCGCTCTGCCAACAAGGCGCGCACCGGATCGGGAACCGTGCTCCAATCACTTCCTTTCACCTTGCGAAGCTTGCCAATAACTTCGAGAAACGGCGCATCGTCCAGAACTTCGAAATCGCTTATCTTGAAACTTCGCAGCTCCCAGACGCCGGCTCCGGTTCGGAACCAGGTACCGGTGCCATGGACGCGCAGCGTCGGTCCATAGAGATGCGGCGCGATCCTGCGCGCGATCTCCGGGGTGCATACGAGGCCCGTGTGAATGATGGCGCCATCGCGAAGATGCACCGGGACGGTGTCGTCCCTCCCACCGACCCGGATCAGCTGCCCGTCGATCGTACCGTCCTCTCGGAACGGTCCATAAACAAGCGGCTCCGGGCGGTTGCGACCCGGGAAGGGAATGACTACACCTCCGGCTTCGTCGCTCAGCGTGCCGGTTGCGTTGTCCCTGCGGAGCATTTCGTCTAGGTCGCCGTAAGCCTTCCGCGCGTCGCTCGGGCCGCCACCGTCACGGACTGCAAGCACCCGGTCGCGAACCTTGGGCTGAGCGGGTGGGTCAACGGTGGCCACCAGCACAGCCGAACCGGCTTCAATGCCTCGGAAATGAACATTCGCCTGTTCCCCCAATAGTTTGGCAAGCGCGACAACGTAGTCCCCAAGCCGCTCCATCGGGAGCGTTTCGGGATTGAAGCTGTCCGCAATGGTGAACCGGTATTCCATGGCTACCTCGACGCTCGAAGATATCTACCTCAAACGTCCTTGACGAGTGGTTGTTTCGGCTCACGCCGCCGCAGTCGCCACGCCATCAAGCCGCACACGCACGATGGTCGCACCGTTACCGGCGGCCTCGATGGCGGTGCCGATCGGATAGCGGTCGGTGCCGGGTATGTTGACCAGCTTGGCGGTGTTGTCCCAGGCCACCGGATCGCCGGCGGCGATGACGGCGCTGGCGAGCTTCGGCAGATCGAATACGCCATCGGTGGCGAGCGTGACCGTCTCGCCGGCGTCGGCGGTCTTGGTCGCGACGCCGAACAGCGCGCCGATCACAACGCCGTCGCCCGAGGCGACGCCGCCGGTCGGCGCGGCGACGGTGATCATGCGGCCTTCCTGGATGTAGTTCTTCATCGTCACGTTCCTTTCGATGAGCTGATGCGAACCTGGCTCACGCGCGGCGCGGAGGCTGCGGCGATGCGCCGGTCGAGGTCGGCGAGCGCCGCCGCCATCTCGGCATCGCTCGCATAGGTGACGCGGCGGCCGTCGTATTCGACCGTGCGCACGCCGGCGAAGCGCGCCGCAAGCAGCGCCTCGCGCATGGCTTCGAGGTCGGCGATATCGGCCATCACGCACCTTCGTTCGCGTACCAGCCGCGTCGCCGAGGTCGTCGTTCACGAGCACATGGCGCGTGACAACTATCTTGCGGGCCAAGGTCTTCTGACCGGAGACGACGACATCGTCGTCGGCCGTCCGCAGCGCTTCCCGGACGCTAATCGCCGCGCTTCTTCCCGGGCGGCTCCGTATCGGGCGCGGGCTCGAGCAGGGCGGCGGGATCGCTCGCGGGAAAGGTTTCCTCCAGGGCCTCGTCGAGCAGCGCGTCGAGATGCCCCTTCGTTTTGTCCGACGGCGCTTGCGGCCTCGCGGGCGGCGGCGATTTTGGCGGGCGGGCGGTCATGGATTCTCTCCGCAATGCAGCAGGTCCCGGTGATATAGGAGCCCCGCGCACAAAAGCCCGCTCGGAATGCCGGCGAATGTTGCGGATATTGTTGACCTTTCGTTTGCAAACCGCGCGCCGCCGCGCGATCGCCGCATCCCGCATTCGGCAGCTTACCAAGGCGGCGGTGGGATGCTACATTGCGGCGCCTTTTCCCCAGCCGGCATTCGCCGGATCTGTCTGTCGAGGAGCCGCGCCATGCGCCGGATCATCGAGGCAAACATCAACAGGTTCCGATTGCTGCTCGAAACCGAGACCGACGCGGCAAAGCGCGCGATGGTGAGCCGGCTGCTTGCCGAGGAAGAAGCGAAGCTGGACGATCGAGCCAAGCCCGGCGAGAAGCAGGCCTAGATCGTCCGGTCGATCCACCTGCGCCAGTGCGTCGGCTCGATATCGACGCGCCTTCGGGTTTCGGCATCGACCCATTCCGTGCTTTTCCTGCGGCATGGAAACACCAGCGCGTGAATCCCGGCCTGGTCGATGACGCAGAGCTCCAGATCCGTATCCGCCGGCGCGATCGCGATCGGCAGCCAATTTTCCGGAAGTGCATGAATGCGGGCCATGTCGAATTCGATCACGAGGCACCAGGCCCGCGTTGATGCAGATCAACGGCGCTGTAGGCGGCCGGGAGGGGGCGGCTCGCGTTGCGCCGTGTCGCGCGCGAAACCGGGCCCGGAAAACCGGCTTGCCGGCGCCATTAACGCAATCTTGCCAAACGGATTGCGCCGGACGGTGGCTCCCTTAAGGCTTGAGGGTTGCGGGCGGACAGGAACGGAAGGGCCGGAAGCGTTGCGGATCGCCCATCAATGGCTCCTCGTTGAACCACATCAGCGAGATGGTCGCGGGCGCGCGCGGGACCGCGCGGCGCCATGAGCCCGGCTTTGCCCATCGCCGCGGCACGGCCGGGCGGCTTCCTTGCGGCGATCCGGCGGCGCGGCGCGCTGTTTGCGGCGGTCTTCTGCATCCTGCTGGGCCTGGCGATTGGGTCGGTCTTCCTTCTGCCGGTCCGCTATGTCGCCACCGGCGCGATCGCCGTGCGCGAGCTCGGGCCGGCGGCTGCGGGGAAGCCGCAGCCCCATGCCGGGGTCTCCGATCCCGACGCGCAGCTTCTTGTGCTGCGCTCCCCGCGCCTGCTGCGCGCCGCCACGCAGAGGCCGGGCGTGGCCGAGGCCGTCGTCGCCGAATGCCGATACGACGCGGCGAGCAATCCGCTGTCGCGCCTGCGGCGCGACGCCGTGGCCTGCGATGCGCTTGCGCCCGGCAGCGCGGCATTGCTCGATCATGTGCAGTCGCGCTACCGCATCGCTCAGGCCGGGACGTCGCGAATCCTCGATGTGTCCTATCGCTCGCCGCTTCCGGACACGGCGCAGCGGATGGTCAATGCGCTGATCGCCGCGTTCCTCGACGAGCAGCGGCCGGCGCAGCCCGCGCATCGCGACGACACGACCGCCGTCATCCGGGACGAGCTGCGCCGGCTCGAGGACGAGCTGCGCGGCGAGATCGCGAAGCTCGGCGACCTGCGCGCCGCCGAGACGGCCAGCGTCGGCAAGCCGATGCCGGCGCCGCAAATCCCGGACCGGCTCGCAAGCATCCGCCAGCGATTGTCGGCGGCGGAGGCCGCGCGCGATGATGCAGCCGCGCGCCTCGCCCAGCCGCTTCGCCGCGCCGCCGCCGTCCGGCGCGAGCTGCAGGCCGTCAGCGCGGAGGTCGAACGCGCCTCGCGCACGCTCGGGCCGAAACATCCCACCTTGCGGGAGCTTCGCCGCGAGCGCGATGCATTGCAGCGCCGGCTGGCGGCGGAGACCGCACGTGTGCCCGCCGATGCGCGCAAAGCGCACGACGCGGCGACAGCAGCCATAGCCTCGCTCCGGCGCCAGATGGAGGCGGTCCGGGCCGAGTCGCGCAAGGAGATCGTGCCGTCGGCAGCGCCCGCATTCGCCACCGATCACGGTGCGATCGAAGCCTTGCAACGCAGCATTGACGGCAAGCGCCAGCGCATTGCGGACCTGGCCCAGCGCCTTGGCATGCCGGAAGCCGAGCCGCGCGAAGCCGGCGGCGGCGAGGTCCTTGCCGCAAGCCTTGCGGAATTGCCGAGCAGGCCGGATTTTCCGAAGGCGGTTCCGCTGCTGGCGGCGTGGTTTGCGCTCGCTTTTCTCGCGGCGGCCGGCGCGGCGCTGTTGCGCGACCGCTCCGACCGGACCGTGCGCGCGGCCTCCGATCTCTCGGCTCTGACCAGCCTGCCGGTCCTTGCACAGATGCCGCGATTGCGGGGCGTGCGCGCCGCAACAGGGTCGCCGGGCGGAGCCTTGCAACGCATCCAGGCCGACCAGGCCATGCAGGATGCCTTGCGAAAGCTGTTCGCGAGCCTTGCGCTTGCGGGTGGCGGCAAGCGCGATATTCGCAGAATCCTGGTGACCTCGCCGGGCAGAAGCGAAGGCCGGACGCTGACGGCGCTTTCGCTCGCGCAATTCGCCGCCTCGGCCGGACGCCGCGTGCTTGCGATCGAATGCGACCTGCGCCAGCCGTCCTTCGCGCAGGCGCTCGCGCTCGGGCCGAGCCCCGGGCTCGTTGCCGTGTTGCGGGGCGACGTGCCGCCGGAAGCCGCGATCGTGAAGTCGGCCCATGCGGGTCCCGACATTCTGCCGGCCGGCGCGCCGAGGATGGATTCGACCGAGCTGTTCATGCGGCTGCAGATGCAGGAGCTGATGCTCTGTGCGGACCGGTATGAACTTGCCGTTTTCGACGGGCCGCCGATCGCGCCGCTGATGGATGCGCCGATCCTGGCCAAGTATGCCGACGGCGTCCTGTGCTGTACGCGGTGGGGCCAGTCGCCGATCGCTGCAACGATCGCCGCCGCGGACGCGATCCGGGAGGCGGACGGTCGCGTGATCGGCTTTGTCATCACGGCGGTCGATCGAGACCGGCAAGGCCTGTTCGAACGCGCCTGATCGCAGCGATCGAATCGGCGATCGACGCGAGGAACGAGGCATTAACCCACCGCATCGTCCGCAATTCCGGACATCTCTCGCAGCAAGGCGATGAACGATTTCGGATTTGCCGAATTCGCCTTCTCAAAGCGAACGACTTCGCGTTGCGATCGTCCGACAATCGAACTGAGCGACGTGGCGGAAGGTTGCGCGCTATGACAATCGCGTGACAGCGTTGGGAGCGGAGAGGCGGACGTGCTATTCTATTGGATGAAACGTCCGGTTCACCGGAGGTCCCGATGACCTGGTTTCAGTACGGAGTCGTTTTCTTTTCCGGCCTTGCCGCGTTGATGATCGTCGTCGTGATCAACGATCCCGACGTCGAGATCAAGGAAGCCGAGGAGCCGCGCGGCGACAAGGGTCCGTTCTGAGGAGAGGGGCGGCCCGGCATTCGCCGGACCGCATCGTGCTCAGCGGGTGCGCGCCGAAGCGCCCTGAATGACCGCCTTGCATGCCGGGGACAATTCGTTCTCGCGCGCCTTCAGGCAGCGATAGATGCGCCCGCCGCCGCGCGATTCCGTCGCACAGAAGGTCTGATAGTCGGCGGCGCAGGCCGACCGCGCCGCGCCTTGCGGGTCGGCCGTCTCGGCATGCGCGGCGGATGCCAGCGCCAGCAGCGCGGCGGCGAGGAGAGGGTGAAGCAGGGTTGTTCGTGTCACGATGTCGTCCTTTTCGTTGATGTTGAGTGGCTTGGGGAAATCTCTGGGCGACGCGCGCCTTCTCGCCGCGTTACCAGCAGGTCCGGACGCGGCGGCTCACGTAGCGGCCATTGACCCAGACGCGCGTCGTCCGCCACGTGCAGCGCGGGTAATAGGCCGGCGCGACGACGACGGGGCCGGCGACGCGCGGATAGACGTAATAGGGGTAGGGGCGATACACATATACATCGGCTTTGGCCGGGGTCGCCGCGAATGCCGAAACAGCCGCAGCGCCCGCGACGGCAATACCGATCAACGACTTGTTCATCGCTTAGCTCCACATGCGCGGCCCGATCGCCGCTTGCATGGTGCTACGGCCGGCGCGGAGTTTTCCGTCGGCCCGAAATGAACGATCGCGGCGAGCTGCCCTCCCGCCCATTCCCGCGCGCGCGGAAATCCGGCACAGCGCGATCCGGGCCCCGCTTGCCGGGGACGGAGCGGCTGGACAAATCCCGGCGCCTGGCACCGGAACAGGCTAGCGCCGCTGGAAGCGCGCGGCCATGTTCTGGCGGGTCTGCGGCGGCAGCTTGGACGCGGTCTCGACAAAAAGATCGATCAGCACCTCGCCCTGCTTGGCCCGGATCTGCCGCGCTTCCTCGATCGCTGCGCGGAGCGCGGGGACATCGAGATCGGGCTGTGCGAGAATTTCAAGCGCCCGCGCGCGCGCCTGCTCGAAGGCTGTCCGCTGCGCGTTGATCTGCGGTTCGCGCGCGCGATAGGCCTCGCGCAGAATCCCGGCCTCGGGCGCGGGCAGGATGCGTGTGACCAGCTGCAGCATCTGCGCGGGAGTCACATTCGCGAGCGGGCGCCAGCGCGGCATCATCCATTGCGAAGCGAGATAGCCGGCAAGCGCGATGTTGACGGCGAGCGACACGAACAGCGCGACGCGCGTGAAGGTCAGGTCTTGCAGCGACAGCTTCATTGCAGCACCCATTCCGGGCCGAGCGAGCCGCCTTCGAGAATGGCGGCGAGGGCGATCTGCGCGTCGGTGTCCGGCGAGACCAGCGGATAGGCGATTCCGATGCCGATGCCGATCATTGCAGCGCAGGCGAAACCGGCGCTCGGGATCAGCCAGCGCGGCAGCCGAAACAGCGATGCGGTCGGGCGCGGTTTCGCCGTCTCGGCGGCGAGGCGCGTGACCACGGCATGGATCGCATCCGCCGCCCGCCGCTCCGAGACCTGCGGTGCGGACGCGGCGAGAAGCGCGTCGAGCTCCCGCGCCTCGGCGAGAATGGCCTCGCCCTCCGGCGTTTGCGCCAGCCGCTCCGTCTCGTCGCTCCGAGGACCTGGCCAGCGGCGGATGTCGCCGCCCCAGCACTCGGCCAGCCTGCGGAATTCGTCGAGAGTCATGACTCCCTCCCTTGGTTTCTTGTCGCGCCCGCGATGCTGCGCCGGAGCGCGGCGCGCGCCCGCGTCAGCAAGGATTCGAACGCGGATTCGCCGATGTCGAGAGCCCGCGCGCAATCGCGCCCGCTCAGGCCCTCGAAATGAAACAGCGTGATCGCCGCGCGAAAGCGCTCCGGCATCTGCGCCAATGCGCGCGCGACGGCTCGCCGCTCGTCGTCGTCGATCAGGCCGGCAAGCGCGTCCTGTGCGCCGTCGGCCAGATTCTCGGCGAGTTCGAGCGACTCGCTGCGCGGCAGCCGCCTGCGATCGATCGCAAGATTGACCACGATGCGATGCAGCCAGGTCGTGAAACGAGCGCGCCGCGGATCGAAGGAACCGGCGTGGCGCCACACGCGCAGGAACGCCTCTTGGGCGACATCGTCGGCTTCGGCAGGCACGCCGAGCACGCCCTGTGCCACCCGGATGGCCCGGTTCATGTGCCGCGCCATCAGCACCCGGAACGCGGCGTGATCGCCATCTGCGACCAAAGCCACGAGATCGTCGTCTTCCCCCGTTTCAAGCATCAGGTTCTTGGCAGCGCGGCTCGCTCCCGTTTCGGCAACGCGCGGCGCCGAAGGGCGTCGAGGCGGGCTGACCGGCGCGTCCGTGGCCCAATCATAAGGACCAGTTTCCTGCTGCGCCGCAACAATCCGCATCGCTCGTTCGCCTGCCCGGTAGAGCCGCTATGCCTGTTGATACGCAGGGCCGGCTGGATTTCCGTCGCAGTGTGAGTGGTTTATTTTGGCTGCCCATCAGCGGGCGATGGGCGCAGCGTGGGCAATTAGACATTATTATGAATACCCACTTCCCAATCGCTTCGAATTCGTCATAGGCTGACCGAAACTTGGAATGGTCCCAGCCGGGGCCACACCAGGGGGCGGCTATCACGTGGCTGCAAGCCGGCAAGACAAGACCGGTCGACAACATTCACATCGGGAGAAAACGCAATGGCTCGATCCATTCACAAACTTGGTCTGGCGGCAGGCGCCCTGTTGCTCGGCGGTGCATTCCTACCGTCGCTCGCCAATGCGGCCTGGGAGCCGACCAAGGCGGTTGAAATCATCGTTCCGGCCGGCACGGGCGGCGGCGCCGACCAGATGGCCCGCACGATCCAGGGCATCGTCACCAAGCACAATCTGATGAAACAGCCGCTGGTCGTCGTGAACAAGTCCGGCGGCGCGGGCGGCGAAGGCTTCCTTGACGTCAAGAACTCCAGGGGCAATCCGCACAAGATCATCATCACGCTGTCGAACCTGTTCACGACGCCGCTCGCTACCGGCATTCCGTTCTCATGGAAGGATCTCACGCCGGTCGCGATGCTCGCGCTCGACGAATTCGTGCTCTGGGTGAATGCGGAATCGCCCTACAAGTCGGTGAAGGACTATGTCGCTGCGATCAAGGCCGGCTCGGACGGCCAGTTCAAGATGGGCGGCACCGGCTCCAAGCAGGAAGACCAGATCATCACGGTCGCGCTCGAAAAGGCGACCGGCAAGAAGCTGACCTACATTCCCTACAAGGGCGGCGGCGAGGTCGCGGTGCAGCTCGTCGGCAAGCATGTCGATTCGAGCGTCAACAACCCGATCGAGGCCGTCGCGCAATGGCGCGCAGGCGCGCTGCGTCCGCTCTGCGTGTTCGACGGCAAGAAGCTCGATTACAACGACAAGGTCGCCGGCGATGCGGCCTGGAGCAGCATCCCGACCTGCAAGTCGGAAGGACTCGACGTCGAGTATCTGATGCTGCGCGGCTTCTTCATGCCGCCCGGCGTGACCCAGGAGCAGGTCGATTTCTACGTCGATCTCTTCAAGAAGGTCCGCGAGACGCCCGAGTGGAAGGACCTGATGAAGAACGGCGCCTTCAACCAGACCTTCATGACCGGCGACGACTACAAGAAATGGGTCGGCAATGAAGAGGCGCGTCATCAGGGCCTGATGAAGGACGCGGGCTTCCTCGCCCAGAACTGATCGGAAGTTCGGCAGCGCCCGCCGGA
>JACAEG010000147.1 GCA_013388965.1 Pseudorhodoplanes sp.
CCCCCCCCCCCGCCGGTGTCATGCCAGCGTCACGTCGAGATTGACCGGCCGCGTGAATGTATTGGCCACGGGCGACCAGAGCTTTGCGTGCGCGATCAGCGCGTCGAGCTCCTCGCGCGGACGATCGGCCTCGAACGTCACCTTGGCGCGCACATCGGTGAAGCCGACCGGCTTGTCTGACAGATCGCCGGTGCCCCAGACCGCCGTGATGTTGAGATCGCCCTCAAGCTCGATCTCGAGCTTGTAGACGGTGATGCCGCGCGCGACCGCGTTGGCATGAATGCCGACGGCGAGGCAGGAGCCGAGCGCGGCGAGCGACGCCTCGGACGGGTTGGGCGCGGTATCGTCGCCCAGCAATCCCGGCGGCTCGTCGACGACATAGGCCGGCAGGCTGCGCACAAAATTCAGATGGCGGAATCGCCCTTCGGCGACCGTCTTGCATTTGAGCGTCTTGATGACCTTGGGATCGGCTTTGCCTTTCGCGATCAATTCCGCGAGGCCCTCCTTGTCGATCGGGGCGAGGCAGCCGGTCAGCGCGGTCTTGGCGACGGCTTGGTTCATCGGACGATTCCTCCATGTCAGGCTACAGACCGTTCTGTCTTATGCAGAAGGCGTGCCAAGCTGCGGGGGCTCAGAAAAGCGAAACGAATCAACGGCCATGCTCGGCGCTCAGCAGCATCGGCTGTCATGGCGCTCACCAAACGGCCAATCTGGACGGCAGGCTGGCGTCATAACGAGCAAAGGTACAGACCGGTACGTTTTCCATTGCCGGAAATTGTGCCGCCCGGTATTCAGCCAGGCATGGACGGTGCGATTCCCCTCTCGGCCGACGCGGCAAGCGCGGCGTCCCCTCTGCCGGAAGCCACGCCGCATGACCGGCTGATCGAGGCCGCGACCGAGTTGTTCTGCCGCTACGGCGTGAATTCCGTGGGCGTCGATCTGATCGTGGAGGCG
This sequence comes from Pseudorhodoplanes sp., assembly GCA_013388965.1. Taxonomy (GTDB): domain Bacteria; phylum Pseudomonadota; class Alphaproteobacteria; order Rhizobiales; family Xanthobacteraceae; genus Pseudorhodoplanes. Next base: position 955 of record JACAEG010000147.1, read on the forward strand.
GCCGGCGTCGCCAAGACAACGCTCTATCGGCTGTTCGGCTCGAAGGAAGGCCTGGTCGAAAAGGTCCTTGAGCGCGAGGGCCAGCTTTGGCGATCCTGGTTTCTGTCCGAAATCGACGGGCCCGGCGGCACCGCCGCAGAGCGTCTCCAGCGGATCGGCCCCACGCTCAAATCCTGGTTCGCGCGCGAGAATTTCTACGGCTGCCCGTTCATCAACGCCGTGGGCGAGAGCGACAAGAACGACAACCGGATGCGCGACCTTGCGATCGCACACAAGAAGGTCGTGCTGCAACGGCTGTCCGAACTCTGCGCCGAAGCCGGCTTCGACGAGCCGGGCGAAACCGCGCATACATTCGGCCTCGTGATCGACGGGGCGATCGTGGCGGCGCTGATTACAAGGCAGCCCTCGATCGCCGACAATGCCACGCGCGCCTGCTCTGCGATCCTGTCCGGCCTGAGGGGTTGACATCGGCAGGCGGATAATTCTCACTGCCTTGGTCCGATCCGCGCGTGCAACCGGGGCCATGGCCGTGAACAACAGCGACGTCGTGATCGCCGGCGGCGAACATCTGAGCGCGCACCCGCTGAGGGCTGCGATTCTCGGCGAGGTGCATGCGCGCCCGTTTACGCCGATCGCGACGCCGAGCCGCGTGCTGCATTTCGGTTTCGAAACCGCGGGCGTGCGGGCGCAGGCCGACCGCGCACATTTTGCTGCGCTGTGCAAGCAGCGCGGCCTGCCGCCCCTCCTGCCTTCCGAAAAGCATCATCGGGTCAAGATCGAGAGCGCCACCTTGCGCTGGGAGCAGCATTCCGAGTTCACGACCTATACCTGGGAGCTACCGGCAGACCCCGCGGCGCTCCCCTTCACGCCGCCCGCTGCGACACTCGCCGCCCCGATGGCGCTCGTGCCGCCGCCCGGGCCGCTGCTCGTCGCGGTCGACCTGCATCTCCTGTCCGACGCACCATCGCGCACGATACCCGAGCGGCTGTTCGACCGCGCAAGCCTTGCCGCCGCCGAAAACTCCGACGGCACCGCGCTCTACGCCACTGACTTCAAGCCCGACAGCGACGGCTTCGTGCGCATTCTGGTTGCGGACCGCAAGCTCGGACCCGAACGTGCCGGCGCGCTGGTGCAGCGAATTCTGGAAATTGAAACCTATCGCCTGCTCGCGCTGCTGGGATTGCCGGAAGCGCAGCGCCTGGCCCCCTCCATCGGGCGGATCGAGCATCGGCTCGGCGAAGTCACCGACCAGATGCGCCAGCCCGGCGAGCTTTCACAGAACAACAACTTGCTGAACGAATTGACCGCGCTAGCCGCCGAACTGGAAGCCGGCGCAGCCGCGAGCCTGTTCCGCTTCGGCGCCAGCCGCGCCTACAACGAGATTGTCCATCTGCGGCTGCAGACTATCGGCGAGCGCAAGGTCGGCGGCCTGCCGACCTGGTCATCGTTCCTCGCGCGTCGCATGGCGCCCGCCATGCGCACCTGCCTCACCACCGAGGAGCGGCAGGCCAACCTTTCGCGCAAGCTCGCGCGCGCCGCAAACCTCTTGCGCACACGGGTCGATGTCGAGCTCGAACAGCAGAACCAGGATCTGCTGAAATCCATGAATGCGCGCACGCGCCTGCAACTGCGCCTGCAGGCGACGGTCGAGGGATTGTCGGTCGCTGCGATCAGCTATTACGTCGTCGGATTGTTCAGCTATCTGGTGAAGGCCGCGCACGATGCAGGCCTCATCCACTTTGAGCCGAATTTTGCCATCGCCGCTTTCGTCCCGATCGCGACCCTGTCGATCTGGTGGACGGTGCGGCGGATTCGCAGGCGCCATATCGGCGGCGAGGCGTGATGCTCACCTCTCCCTGCAAGCGGGGAGCGGTGACGACCGCGCTCTACTTCCCCTTCTGCAAATCCGTTTCCACCATCGCGCGCAGTTCCGGCGTGACTTCCGGCCGCACGCCGAAGAACAGCGAAAAAGCACGCACCGCCTGGTAGAGGAGCATGCCCAACCCGTCGGCGGTCCGCAGGCCGCGCCTCCGCGCGGCGGCGAGCAGTTCCGTTTCCAACGGCACATAAACGATATCGGCGACGACCGCGCTGGCGGGAAGGTCGTCCACCTTTACGCTCAGCGGCGGCTGGCCGTGCATGCCGAGCGAGGTGGTGTTGACGAGCAGCCCTGCGCTCGCGAGCAGGCCGCCGACCTCGTCCCATCCCACGGGGTGAACCGCGCTGCCGAACCGCTCGCGCAATGCCCTGGCGCGCGGCAGCGTGCGGTTGGCGACGTAAACGGCTTTCGCGCCGCGTCCGAGCAGGCCGAACACGATCGCGCGTGCCGCCCCGCCCGCCCCGAGCACAAGCGCCGTTTCAAGCTCCCTGTCCCAGCCCGGCGCGGAGGCATCGAGATTGTCGAGAAAGCCCTCGACGTCGGTGTTGGTGGAACGCAGCGCTCCGTTATCGAGCCAGAGCGTGTTGGCCGCCCCCACCGCCTTCGCGCGGTCGTCGGGTTGCGATATCGCGAGCGCGGCTTCCTTGTGCGGAATGGTGATGTTGGCGCCGGCATAGCCGTGCCCCGCGAGATCGGAGGCGAAGGCGACGAAATCCTCCGCCGTCACCGCCTCGCGCCGGTACTCGCCAGCGATGCCGTGCTGCCTGATCCAGTAATTGTGGATCATCGGCGAGCGCGAATGCGCGACCGGCCAGCCGATCACGCAGGCTGCGCGAGAAGCCTCGCTCATCGTCAGTAGAATCCCGGCGTCGCGCCGCCATCGACTGCGATCGCGGTGCCCTGGATATGCCGCGCGGCGGGCGTGCACAGGAACACGGCGAGCGCGGCGACATCGTGCGGCTGGCCCATGCCGTCCTTGATTGCCTGCTCGCGCAATTCCTCGACGCTCTTGCCGGACGAGGCAGCGCGCTGCGACAGAAGGTCGGCGACGCGATCGGTCTCGATCATGCCGGGATGGATGACGTTGACGTTCACGCCCTCGCGCTTGCCGAGCTTCGACAACCCCTTGGAAAAATTCGCCACCGCCGCATTCACCGAGCCGCCGATCAGGAATTGCGCATCGGGGGTGCGCGCCGCGCCGCCGACGATATTGACGACATGCCCCCTGGCATCCCTGAGCATCGGCCAGAACAGGCGCGCCATGCGGACGGCACAGAAATACTTCAGCGCGAAGCCGTCTCCCCAGGCCTCGTCCGGCAGATCGACGAAATTGCCGGCCCTGGTCGCGCCGGCATTGTTGACGAGGATGTCGCAGCGATTGAATTTCTCGCGCACCGCCGTGAAGACCCGTTCGCAGCTTTCCAGCTTGCGCAGGTCGCCCGCGACGATCATCGGCTCGGGCGCGCCCCGATCGGCGATCGCCTGCGCGGCCTTCTTCAGATTGGCTTCCGACGAGGCGGCCAGCACGGTCTGGGCGCCCTTGCCTGCGAAGGCCTCGGCGATGGCGCGGCCGATGCCGCGGCTGCCGCCCGTGACCACGACGACCAGTCCCTCGAATTCCTCGGACATGACTTTCTCCCGCCGCGATTCCGCGGAAGGGCCTTATGCCACAGGCGGCCGCGCTTTGCGCGCGGTTTTGACCGCGTCGGAGCGGCTGCGGGCGGCCGCCCGGCGCGCGGGTTTCGCACCGGACAGCGCGAAGATGAGATCGTCGAGGACGCGATAGGCCGCCTCGATGCGATGCAGTCCGATGGCGTCGGCCAGTGCCGCGTAGATCGCCTCCGATTGCGGCGCAATCTCCGCGAACAGCCTGTGGCCGCGCGGCGTAAGCGAGATCATCGTCCGGCGCTGGTCGGTCTTGCTGGCGCGCCGGGCGATCAGCCCTTCCGATTCCAGATTCGGGAGAATGCGCGAGAGGCTTGCCGCGTGCAGGCAGCAATGCTCGGCGAGCGCCGCGATGTCGAATTCCCCGGATTCCTCGAGCGCCCGGATCACGCGCCACTGCTGCTCGGTAAGGCCATGCGCGGCAAGGTGCGGACGGAAATGCGCCATCACGGCCTCGCGCGCGCGCATGAGCTGCATCGGCAGCGAGCGGCGGAAGGGACGCATCCGTGCCCTCTCGCCGTCATCCCGAGGAGCGAGCGCAGCGAGCTTCGAAGGATGACCGGCGATGCCGGGGCCGTCGCCCTTCGAGGCTCGGCGCCGGACGTCCCGCACCTCAGGATGACGGTGCGACATGATGACGATCCAATCTCACGGCTCCGCAATCACGATGTTGCGCAACGTCCCGATCTCCGGCACCTCGACCTCGACGACATCGCCGGGCACGAGCCAGCGCGGCGGATCGAAGCGCGCCCCGGCGCCGGTCGGCGTGCCGGTGACGATGCAGTCGCCGGGCTTGAGCGTGGTGAAGGTCGTGATGTAGGCGATCAGGTCGGAAAAGGAGAAGATCAGGTTCTCGGTTGTGTCGTCCTGCCGCACCTCGCAGTTGACGGTCGTGGTGAGATGCAGCGGCCGGTTCCAGTCGATCTCGTCGACCGTCACCATCCAGGGGCCGATGCTGCCGGAGCGGTCGAAATTCTTGCCCTGCGTAACATTGAACTTTCCGTGTCGCAGCCAGTCGCGCACGCTGCCTTCGTTGCACAGGGTCAGCCCCGCAACATGCGACAGCGCCTCCTCGGCCGGGATGCGCCGTCCGCCGCGACCGATCACCAGCACGATCTCGCCCTCATAGTCGAACTGGATCGATTCCGGCGGGCAGACGATCGGCTGATCGTGACCCGTCACCGAACCCGGCGTGCGGAAGAACAGGCTTGGATATTTCGGCGCGTCCGAGCCGTCCTTGTATTCGGCATTGCGGTCGCCGTAGTTCACGCCGACGCAGAGGATTTTCTCGGGCAGCACGATCGGCGGCAGCAATTCGACATCCTTGAGCGGGTAATCCGCACGCACGCCGGCAAAGGCCCGCCGCATCTCGTCGAGCGCATCCGCGCGCAGCACGTCGAGCAGGGAATGGAAACGGGACAGCCGGCCGCGCGCGTCGCCGACGCCGTTGCCGATGACCGGGCCGAAGCTTTCGCGGCCGTTATGGATATAGCTGGCAAGTTTCATTCTCGAATCTCACAACCTGTCATGCCCGCGCCTTTCGCGGGCACCACGACTTTCCTGCCATAACATTACAACGTGGATGGCCGGGACAAGCCCGGCCATGACGAATGATTGAACTCACTCCGCCGCCTCTTTCGCGAGCAGGCCCGCGCGCGCGAGCACGCCGTCCAGCCGCTTCTCGAGCTCAGGCGTCGCCGGCGCCATCGGCAGGCGATGCTCGTTTGCCGGAATGATGCCGAGCCGCTTCGCCATGTATTTCATCGGGATCGGATTGGTGTCGTAGAACACCGCCTTGTTCAATTCATGCAGCCGGTGATGCAGCTCCTGACCGCGCCTCAGATCGCCGCGCCACACCGCCTCGCACATCTCCGACAGAACGCCGGGGCGGAGATTGCCGACCGCGTTCATCAGCCCGCAGGCGCCAACCGCCATCATCGGAAACGACAGGTCCTCTAGCCCGACGAAAATCCTGAAATCCTGCCCCACCGCCGCAAAGCATTCCGACACGAAGTCGAGATCGGGCGAGGCATGCTTCATGCCGACAAAGGTGGGCGACTTGTCCTTCAGCTCCTTCACCGTGTCGACGGTGACGTTGATCGCGGCACGTCCGGGGATGTGATAGATCATCCACGGCACCGCATGATGCCGCGTGCATTCGAGATAATACTGGATCATGCCGCGCTGCGGCGGCCGCGAGTAATAGGGCGTGACGATCAGCAGCGCGTCGGCGCCGGCTGCGACCGCGTGATCGGTTAGCACGCGCGTCTCGGCCAGCGACTGCGAGCCGGTGGCGGCGACGACCGGCACCCGGCCCCTCACCTTCTCGATCGCGAAGGTGACGATGCGGTTGCGCTCCTCCACCGTGAGCGATGCGGGCTCGGAGGTGGTGCCGTTGACGAGGATGCCGTGCGAGCCTTCCGCGATTTGCAGCTCGATCAATCGGCCATACGTCTCATAGTCGATCTCGCCGCCGCGAAAAGGGGTCAGCAACGGGGGAATCGATCCCCTGATCCTGTCGAGCGGCATCGGCATGGCGACAACTCCCTGGACGGCGCGTCTTGACGGGCAGCGCGCCTTGGACGATGATTAACATGTTAAGGGTCAGGCAATGGCCCGTCAACGAAGAACCGCCGGGAGAGACCGATGCCCCACGTCATCGCGGAATATTCCGCCAATCTGGAAGACAGCCTCGACGTGCGCGGTCTGGTCGACGACCTGCATCAGGTGATGATCGAATCCGGCCTTGCCGACATTCCGGCCTACCGCACCCGCGCCAAGCGGCGCGACGTGGTCCGTATCGGCGACGGCAATCCCGCCAATGCCTTCGTGCATATTACCGCGCGCCTGCGTATCGGGCGCAGCAAGGAGCAGCAGACCAAGCTTGCGGATGCGCTGCTCGCCGCCGCCGACAGGCGGCTGGAGGGCGCCTACAAGACGCACCCGACCGCGATCACGGTGGAGATCGAGAACATCGACAACATCACCGCGCGCAAGAACACCGTGCGCGACAACGCGGAGAAGGCGGCGTGAATGCCTTCGACCAGACGCTGGCCAAGGCCGAGCGTTATCTCGCGCGCTTCCGCGAAGCGACCGTCACGCATGTGATCGACGGCAGGCCCGATGCGGGCGACGGCCGCACCTTCGAGACGCAATCGCCGGTGGACAACACCGCCATCGCGAAAGTCGCACGCGGCGGGGCGGCCGAGATCGACCGCGCGGCGAAGGCGGCCATGAAGGCCTTTCGCACCGGCTGGTCCACGACTCCCGGCGAAAGGCGGCGCGACATCCTGCACAAGATCGCCGACGCCATCGAGGCGCGCGCCGAGGAAATCGCCTTCGTCGAATGCCTCGATACCGGCCAGCCGATCCGCTACATGGCGAAGGCGGCCTTGCGGGGCGCGGAGAATTTCCGCTTCTATGCCGACCGCGCGCCGAGCGCCGCCGACGGTCTGTCGCTGCCGACCGAGACCCATCTCAACTACACCATCCGCCAGCCGATCGGCCCGGTGGGGGTCATCACGCCCTGGAACACGCCGTTCATGCTCTCGACCTGGAAGATCGCGCCCGCGCTCGCGGCGGGCTGCACGGTCGTGCACAAGCCGGCGGAATGGTCGCCGCTAACCGCCACGCTGCTGGCGGACATCTGCCACGAGGCGGGATTGCCCGCGGGCGTGCTCAACACCGTGCATGGCTTCGGCGAGGAGGCCGGCAAGGCGCTGACCGAACATCCCGACATCAAGGCCATCGGCTTCGTCGGCGAGAGCGCGACCGGCTCCGCCATCATGCAGCAGGGCGCATCCACCCTGAAGCGCGTGCATTTCGAGCTCGGCGGCAAGAACCCGGTCGTGATCTTCGCCGATGCCGATCTCGACCGCGCGCTCGATGCCTGCCTTTTCATGATCTATTCGCTCAACGGCGAGCGCTGCACGTCGTCGAGCCGCGCGCTGGTCGAGACCTCGATTTACGAGGAATTCGCGAGGAAGGCTGCCGAGCGAGTGAAGAAGATCAAGGTCGGCCATCCGCTCGATCCGGCGACCGAGATCGGCCCGCTGATCCATCCGCGCCATGTCGAGAAAGTGTTGAGCTATGTCAAGGCCGCGCAGAGCGAGGGTGCGACGATTGCCACGGGTGGCGGGCGCGCGCAGGGCGGACAGGGTAACTTCGTCGAGCCGACGCTTTACATCCATGCGCGCCAGAGCATGAAAATCGCGCAGGAAGAGATTTTCGGGCCGGTCCTGACCATGATCCCCTTTGCCGACGAACAGGAAGCGCTCGCCATCGCCAACGACGTGAGATACGGGCTTACCGGCTATGTCTGGACGCGCGACGTGGGGCGCGCGCATCGCTTCGCGCAGGCGCTGGAAGCCGGAATGATCTGGGTGAATTCCGAGAATGTGCGCCACCTGCCGACGCCGTTCGGCGGCATGAAGGCCTCCGGCATCGGCCGCGACGGCGGCTACTACTCCTTCGACTTCTACATGGAGACGAAGAACATCGCGATTGCGCTCGACAACCACAAGATTCCGAAGATCGGGGCGTGACTTTGCTGCATATGCGCAACTCCAGCCCCGTCCCCCTGAGGAGGCCGCCCCCAGGGCGGCCCTCGAAGGACGACGGCCTGTGCCCGCCATCCTTCGAGGCTCGCGTCGATCGCATCTCAGGATGAAGGCGAAATAGTGAGCTGACCATGCCCATCCGCAAGCCCAACCTGAACCCTCCCTTCAACATCGTGCGCGCCAGCCATGTCGAATTCGGCGTGCGCGACATCGCGAAGTCCCGCGCCTTCTATGTGGACTGCCTCGGCTTCCTCGTCACCGACGAGACGCGCGACGCGCTCTACCTGCGCGCGGTCGAGGAGCGCAATCATCACTCCATCGTGCTGCGCAAGACCGGCGAGCCGACCTGCCACAGCATCGGTTTCAAGGTCGGCAGCGAGGAAGACCTCGACCGTGCGGCCTTCTGGTTCGCGCGCAAGGGGCTGCCGACCTCGTTTCCGTCCGTGGACTATCAGGGCCGCACGCTTGCGACCGTCGATCCGCTCGGGATGCCGCTGGAATTCTATTTCCGCATGGATCAGCGCGACTGCATGGTCCGCAAATATGCCGCCTACAAGGGCGCGCGCATCCAGCGCATCGACCACATCAATTGCTTCACGCCGGACGTGCAGGCGTCCTACGACTTCTACACCGAGATCGGTTTCCGGCTGACCGAATATACCGAGACCGACGGCAGCGATCCGCGGCTGTGGGCGGTTTGGATGCACCGCAAGGGCAACGTGCACGATCTCGCCTTCACCAACGGGCGCGGCCCGCGCCTGCATCATATCGGCGTGTGGACCGCCGGCGCGCTCGATATCCTGCATATCTGCGACGTGATGGCCTCCTCGGGCTATCTCCCCAACATGGAACGCGGACCGGGCCGGCACGGCATCTCGAACGCCTTCTTCCTCTATACCCGCGATCCCGACGGGCACCGTGTCGAATTGTTCACCAGCGACTATCTTACCGTCGATCCCGACCTGGAGCCCCTGCGCTGGTCGCTGCAGGACCCGCAGCGCCAGACCCTGTGGGGCCACCCCGCGCCGAAATCCTGGTTCGAGGAAGGCACGACCTTCACCAACGTACCCGTGCGCGAGCCGGTGCTCGAGGCGCAGCCGATCGTGGCGCGCTGACTGAACGTCACGCGCGGGCTTGACCCGCGCATCCATCATGCGAAGAAGGCGGATGGCTCTCGGCGCCCGCAGCCGAGTTTGCGAGGCTGCGTAGACTTGGCCGCAACCCACCCGCCCGGCCATGACGCTTGAAGGACACGGCATGAAATCCCTATTCATCGACTGCAACCAGCAGCTTGAGCCGATCTTTCGCGACGTCATCCGACCGGACGACCCCAAAATCGACGTCAACACCGCTCCTTTCAGGAGCGAAGATCTGCCGCGCCTGCTCGACGGCTATGCCATCTGCGTCGACGATCATTCCTACCTCCCCACGCCGATCGCCGCGCAGTGCAAGTCTCTGAAGCATGTCGTGTTTCTCGGAACGGGTGCGGCGAGCTACATGAATATTTCCGAGCTGAAGGAGCTCGGCATCGCGGTTCACATCATCAAGGGCTATGGAGACACCGCGGTCGCCGAGCACACCGTGGCGCTGATGTTCGCGGCCGCGCGCGACCTCGCGGTCATGGACCGCGAGGTCCGCACAGGAACGTGGAAGCCGCGCGAGGGCGTGCAGCTTCTCGGCAAGACGCTGGGCGTGATCGGGCTGGGCGGAATCGGCGGCGAGGTCGCGCGCATCGCCTCCGGCATCGGCATGAAGGTGATCGCCTATAACCGCTCGCCGCGACCCGACACGGCCGTGCCGCTGGTCGATCTCGACACGCTGCTTGCGACCTCCGATGTCGTCTCGATCAATCTGACGCTGAGCGACGACACGCGCGGCTTCCTCGGCCCGGAGCGCATTGCGCGGATGAAAAAGGGCGTCATCTTCGTCAACACGGCGCGCGGCGCGCTGGTCGACGAGGCCGCGATGCTGGCCGCGCTGCAGAGCGGCCATATCCGCCATGCCGCGCTCGACGTCTATCACGCCGAGCCGCTCGCGGCCGATCATCCCCTGACCAAAATGGATAACGTCACGCTCTGCGCCCACGCCGCCTTCCGCACGCGGGAGGCGTCGGAAACGCTGCTGCGCCGGGCCATCGATATCGTGAAGCGTCTCACGGCCTGAGGTCGGCTGAGGACGGCGAGAACCCTGCCCTGCCTTGCCCGTTATGTCCCATCAGTCAGGGACACCGTAATGGCCGAGCAACCAATCCTGTCCGCCATCGCCGCACATGGCTCCGAGCGCCTGCCCTCGGTCGGACGGCTCCATCGACCGCGGCGCACAAAGCCTGCCCGGCAACTGGGCCTCCAGCCGCTTCAATCTGCCCGCCAGTCTCTATGAGGCGGTCCCGAAGATCGGCGACGAGGATACCGCGATCGTGCTGCACAACGATGCCGTCGTGCAGGGGCTGAGCGAAACGCCCTTCATGCAGGACGTCACGCATTGGGGCGCGCTGACCATTGGGACGGGGTTGGGCAACGCGCGGTTCACGAACCGGTCGCCCGACTAGTCATTGACGCCTGCTGCATCTCCCGCTCAGAATGACAAAAAACAAACTGTCGGGGGAAAGCGCGTGAAACCTGCGCCATTCGCATATGCGAGGGCCCGGTCGGTGGACGATGCCGTCAGGCTCCTGCAAGAGCACGGCGACGGTGCCAAGATACTGGCCGGCGGACAGAGCCTGATCGCGACCCTCAACATGCGGCTTTCCGCGCCGCAGATCCTGATCGACATCAACAAGATCGAAGGGCTCGGTGGGATCGCGCTGAAGGACGGCTTCATCGTGATCGGCGCGCTCACGCGCCATGCCGAGGCCGAACGTTCCAACCTCGTCGCGAAACACGCGCCGCTGCTCGCGAAGGCGATCCCGCAGATCGGCCATCCCGCGATCCGCAATCGCGGCACCATCGGCGGCTCGATCGCCTTCGCCGATCCGGCGGCGGAATTGCCGGCCTGCCTGCTCGCACTCGGCGGCGAGGTCGAGATCGCGGGCGCGACAGGCAAGCGGACCGTCAAGGCGGACGATTTCTTCAGGGGCCTCTACGAGACCGCCATCGGACCGGGCGACGTCCTGACCGCGATCCGCCTTCCCGCCGCGACACCGCAAATGCGCTGCGGCTTTGGCGAGCTTGCGCGCCGGCACGGCGACTATGCGCTCGCCGGGCTTGCCGCGTCGGCGAGGAGCGAGGGCGGCAAGCTCTGCGATGTCCGCCTCGCCTATTTCGGCGTCGGGCTCACGCCCGTGCGCCCACGCAAGGCCGAAGCCGCGCTCGCAAATGGCGACATCGATGCGGCGGTCGCTGCGCTTGATGGCGATCTCGATCCGCCCGACGACATCCAGGCGACCGGCAAGGTGAAAAAGCACCTTGCCGGCGTGCTGCTGCGGCGCGTTTTCAAGCAAATGGTGGAGCCTCGCGCGTGAACGAATATTGCGACGTTAACCTGACGGTCAACGGCGAGAGGATCAGCGAGCGGGTCGAGGCGCGCAAGACGCTGGTCGATTTCCTGCGCGACGATCTCGGGCTCACGGGCAGCCATGTCGGCTGCGAGCACGGCGTCTGTGGCGCCTGCACCGTGCGCGTCGACGGCGTCGTGGTGCGCGGCTGCCTGATGCTCGCCGCCCAATGCGACGGCGCGAAGGTCGAAACCATCGAAGGCGTGTCGGATACGGGGGAGATCGCCGACCTGCAGCAGGCCTTCGAGGCGCGTAACGCCCTGCAATGCGGGTTCTGCACGCCGGGCATGCTGCTCACCGCCCAGGAATTGCTGGCGCGGGACAGCGTCCCGAGCCGCGATGCCATCCGCGAGCATATTTCGGGCAATTACTGCCGCTGCACCGGCTATCACGCCATCGTCGATGCGGTGGAGGCGGTGGCGAAGGCGCGAGCGGGAGAAAGGGAATGAAAATCGCTGCCGACCTCCCCCCCACACTCACCGCGCTCGACCGGCCGAACTCCTATATCGGCCGCGCGGTGCCGCGCCCGAATCTTAAGCGCCTGACGCAAGGGCGCGGGCAGTATGTCAGCGACGTCGTATTGCCGCGCATGGCGCATGTCGCTTACGTCCGCTCACCCTTCGCGCATGCCCGCATCAGGCGAATCGACAAGAGCACGGCCGAAAAGTCGAAAGGCGTGGTCGCGGTCGTTACCGGCGCGGAGCTTGCGGCAGTCATCACCCCCTGGGTCGGCGTGCTGACGCACCTGAAGGGCATCAAGTCGGCGCCGCAACACGCCATCGCGGTCGATCGCGCCTGCTGGCAGGGCGAGGCGGTCTGCGCGGTCGTTGCGCGCACGCGCGCCGAGGCGGAGGATGCCTGCGAGCTGGTGCAGGTCGATTACGAGGAGCTGACGCCCGTCACCGATGCGGAGACCGCGCTCGACAAGGCGACGCCCGTCATCCATCCCGATCTCGGCGACAACCTCACCTTCGAGCGCATGCTCGATGCCGGCGAGGTCGACAAGGCATTCGGGGATTCCGACGCGGTCGTGGAGACGACCTTCGTCTTTGGCCGCCATACCGGCGTCTGCAACGAGCCGCGCGCCATCGTCGCCGACTGGAATCCCGGCGATCAGCGCCTGACGGTCTACCATGCGACGCAGGCGCCGCACATGATGATGAACCTCTTCGCCAAGCATCTCGGCCTCGAGGAGCATCAGATTCGCGTGGTCACCAAGGATGTCGGCGGCTCGTTCGGGATCAAGGTGCACACCTATGCCGACGAGATGGCAACGGTCGCGCTCTCGAAGCTGCTCAAGCGTCCGGTCAAGTTCGTCGCCGACCGGATCGAGAGCTTCGTCACCGACATCCACGCGCGCGACCATCGCGTCAAGGCGAAGATCGGCGTGAAGAGGGACGGCACCATTACCGCCTTCGAGATCGACGATCTCACGGGCATCGGCCCCTATTCGGTCTATCCGCGCACCTCCGGCATCGAGGCCAACCAGGTCGTGAACCTCACCGGCGGCCCCTACAAATGCCCGAACTACCGCGCCCGCGCGCGCGTCGTGTTCCAGAACAAGAACGTGATGTGCCAGTACCGCGCGGTCGGCCATCCGATCGCGACCGCCGTGACCGAAGGGCTCGTCGATCTCGCCGCCAATGCCATCGGCATGGACCCGCTCGATATCCGCCGGAAAAATCTCTATCCCGACGACGGCTATCCCGCGACCGCGGCCTCGGGCATCAAGTTCGAGAAGCTTTCGCATCATGCCTCGCTCGAGAAGCTCGTCGGCATGATGGCCTACAAGGCCTTGCGCGCCGAGCAGGACAGCCTGCGCAGCCAGGGCATTTATCGCGGCATCGGCTTCGCCTCCTTCATCGAGGTGACGAATCCGAGTGCCGCCTTCTACGGCGTCGGCGGCGCGCGCATTTCCTCGCAGGACGGCGCGACCGTGAAGCTCGACGCCACCGGCGCGATCTTCCTCCATTCCGGCGTCACCGAGCAGGGCCAGGGCACCGACGCAATCCTCGCGCAATGCGTCGCATCGGCCTTCGGCGTCGGCATCGAGCGTGTGCGAGTCATCACCGGCGACACGGACAACACGCCCTATGGCGGCGGCACCTGGGCCTCGCGCGGGGCCGGAATCGGCGGCGAGGCGGCCTGGCAGGCAGGCAAGGCGCTGCGCCAGAACGTGCTCGCGGCGGCGGCCTCCATCCTGCAGGCCAAGCCTGAGGAACTCGACATCCGCAACGGCGTCGTGGTGGATGCCGCGACCGGCACTGAGCGCATCGGCCTCGATGAGGTGGCGCGCATCTGCTATTTCCGGCCCGACACGCTGCCGCCCGGCTTCCAGTCCGCGCTCACCGTCCCGCGGCATTACGTTCCGCGCGCCTGGCCCTTCGCCTTCACCAACGGCATTCACGCGAGCTATCTCGAGGTCGATCCGGAAACCGGCTTCGTCAGGCTGCTCAGGCATTGGTGCGTGGAGGATTGCGGCACGGTGATTAATC
>JACAEG010000090.1 GCA_013388965.1 Pseudorhodoplanes sp.
GACCTGTTCAACGTGCTGCTGCAGATCATGGATCACGGAAAGCTGACCGATCACAACGGCAAGCAGGTCGATTTCCGCAACGTCATCCTGATCATGACCACCAACGCGGGTGCCTCCGATCTAGCGAAGGCAGCGTTCGGCTTCACCCGCAGCAAGCGGGAAGGCGACGACGTGGAGGCGATCAACCGCCTGTTCACGCCGGAATTCCGCAATCGGCTCGACGCGGTCATCACCTTCGGCCATCTGCCGCGGGAGATCATCGCCAAGGTGGTCGAGAAGTTCGTGCTGCAGCTCGAGGCGCAGCTCGCCGACCGTGACGTGACCATCGAGTTGTCCGACGAGGCGACGGCCTGGCTGATCGAGCACGGCTATGACGAGCAGATGGGGGCGCGGCCGATGGCGCGCGTCATCCAGGAGCACATCAAGAAGGCGCTGGCGGACGAGGTGCTGTTCGGCAAGCTCAAGAACGGCGGCCATGTGCGCGTGGTTGTGACAAAGGACGAGACCGGCCTGCAGACGCTCGGCTTCGAGTATCTCGATGGGCCGGTCACGCCTAAGCCCGAGAAGCTGCCGGTCGTGCGCCCGAAGCCGAAGCGGCGTGCGCCGCGCCGGCCGAAGCCCTCGGGCGGCCCGAAGGGGGGCGGCAGCAATTCCGGTCCCGGCGGCCAGCGCGGCTCCGTGCCGAAAGTGCCGCTGGTCAAGGCGTAGAGGGCCGTCGGCGTTGAAACTTCCGGGGCATGCCCCGCGATTCTTCCTTGCGGCGTGCCGACGATTTCACTTCTTGGCCCGCATTGCCCCGTCGTCGAGCTCGCTCGCGCGCCGGTGCGCTGGCCGCTCGCCGAGCCGCGACCAATAGTCCTGGAACGCCTTGCGCTTTTCGATTGTCCCGAATTCCATCCCCCAGGCGAGATGCGATCCGACATAGACGTCGGCCGCCGAAAACCTGTCGTCGGCGATATACGCCTTGTCTGCGACCGCGCGCTCAAGCGTATCGATCACAGCGCCGTATGTGCCGTAACCGATCATCCCTTCCTTGCCGTCCGGGACCCGGAAACCCAGAGCGCGGTTGCTTGCGGCGGCCTCCAGCGGGCCGGCGGCGAAGAACAGCCAGCGATAATAGTCGCCGCGCGCCTTCCGCGGAGGCGCGAGGCCGGCGCCGGGAAACGCATCGGCAAGGTAGGCGCAAATCGCCGCGCATTCGGTGACCACCGTGCCGCCGTGCGTGATGGTGGGCACCTTTCCCATTGGATTGAGCGCGAGATAGGCCGGCGACTTCATGCTGGTTCCGAAGTCGAGCAATTCGGTGCGATAGGGGACGCCGATTTCCTCCAGCATCCAGCGCACGATGCGTCCCCGCGACATGGGATGTGTGTAGAACACCAACTCGTCCGTCATTCATGGCTCCAGGATGCGAATTGCAGGAAAGGAACATAACAGGAACACAAATCGCCGTCATCCCAAAAATGCCGAGGGCTTGTAAGGGCGTCGCGCCGGGACGAATGATCCCGGCCGGCTTCCTCGCCAAGCCGCATGCGCGCCATGTCGCGCGCCCGCATTGTCATCGCAGCGCATGCACCGCATGGTGCGCGCGATGGCGCAATCCGAACAGCATTTTGAGTCGTCCTTCGCCGCCTTCGCCGGCGGCTTGCGAGCAGCCCCGCGTTCGGTTTTTTCCTATGTGCTGCTCGCGACCTATGTCGGCATTGGAGCGCTGGCGCACGATCTCGGGTTCAGCCTGATCTGGGTCTGCCTGTCGACGATTCTTGTCTGGGCCGCACCCGCTCAGGTGATCACGATCTCGACCCTCGGCACTGGCTCGACGCTCGTTCAGGGCGCGATCGCGGTCGCATTGAGCGGCGTGCGGCTATTGCCGATGGTGGTGGCGTTGCTGCCGCGGGTCAGGGCGCCCGACACGCGCTGGCGGGCATTGCTGCTCACCGCTCATCTGACCGCCGTCAGCATGTGGGTTGAATCGTTTCGTCTGGGCCCCGGCATCGCGCGCGAATGGCGCGTCCCGTTCTGCAACGGACTTGGCATCGGTCTCATGTCCTGTGCCATGACCGGCACTGTGCTCGGCTTTCTCCTCGCCGGTCAATTGCCGGGCGTGCTTGCCGCGGCGGTGCTGTTCCTGACTCCGATCTCGTTCCTCGTCTCGACGGCGAACAACAGCAAGCTGCTGGTCGACCGGCTTGCGCTCGCGCTTGGCCTCGGTCTTGCGCCGGTCTTCGCAATGGCGAAGGTCGGGCTTGATATTCTTGTCACCGGGCTCGTGGCCGGCACGATCGCCTATGTCGTGCATCGCCTGCGGAAGGCGGCGCAATGACGGCGACGCTGAACGACATCAATCCGTACCTGGCGCTCGTGCTGGTCGGCTTTCTGCCCAACGAAGTGTGGCGCTGGCTCGGGCTGCTGTTCTCGCGCGGGCTCGACGAGGATGCCGAATTGGTCGTATGGGTGAAGGCGGTGGCGACGGCAATTCTCGCGGCCGTTGTGGCACAGCTCATCTTCGCGCCGCCCGGCGCGCTGGCCGCGGTGCCGCTGGCCGTGAGGCTTGGTGCGACTGCGACCGGGTTTCTGACTTTCCTGCTGATCCGCCGCTCGGTCTTTGCCGGCGTAGTCGCGGGCGAGATCGCGCTCGTGGCCGGCGCGCTGACATTCGGACCGGGATAGTCAGGCGTCCTTCAGCGCCGCGGCGAGCTTCAGCGCATGGGCGGAGAGCACCTCGGGCTTTTCCTTCTCGCTCGCCGGCGGCTTCATCGAGACCCCTTCCTTGCGCGGGATGACGTGAACGTGAAGATGAAAGACCACCTGTCCGCCGGCGCTCTCGTTGAACTGCTGGATGGTGATGCCGTCCGCATCGAAGACGCTCATCGCCGCCTTCGCGATCTTCTGCGCGACCTTGTGAACATGGCCGAGATCGTCGGCGTCCACATCCAGAATGTTGCGGGCCGCGCTCTTGGGCAGGACCAGCGTGTGGCCCGGCGCGCGCGGCATGATGTCGAGAAATGCAAATGCGCGGTCGTCCTCATAGACCTTGTGGCATGGCAATTCGCCACGCAGAATCTTGGCAAAGATATTGTTCGGGTCATAGGCCGGCATGAGATCGTCCCGTCGTGACTCAGTCCTGTTCCGCAGTTTTGCGAAAAGGAGCATAGGCGGCAAGTTCGGATTGCTCGGCCGCCACGTAGCTGCGCTCGCGTTGCAGATAGTCGGCGACCGCGCGGCGCAGGCCGGGATCGGCGAGGTAATGCGCGGACCAGGTCGAGACCGGGAGATAGCCGCGTGCGAGCTTGTGCTCGCCCTGCGCGCCGGCCTCGACGCGCGCCAGCTTGCGCGCGATCGCATACTCGATCGCCTGGTAGTAGCAGACCTCGAAATGCAGGAAGGGATGATGCTCGATCGCGCCCCAGTGACGGCCATAGAGCGTGTCGCCGCCGATGAAATTGATCGCGCCGGCGATCCAGCGCCCGGCGCGCCTGGCCATCACGAGCAGAATGTCTTGCGGAATGCGCTCGCCGACAAGCGAATAGAAGGCTCGGGTCAGATAGGGGCGGCCCCATTTGCGCGAGCCGGTCTCCATGTAGAATTGGAAGAAGGCATCCCAGACGTCCTCGGTCAGGTCGGCGCTGGTCAGCCAGTGGATGGAAATGCCGTTCGCCAGCGCCTCCTTGCGTTCGCGCCGGATCAGCTTGCGCTTGCGCGAGGCGAGGGCGGCCAGAAAATCCTCGAAGGTGCCGTAGCCGGCATTCCGCCAGTGAAATTGCCGGTCCATGCGCTTGAGGAAGCCAGTTTCGGCCAGCAGATCGCGATCCGGCTCGAGCAGGAACGTGGCGTGGACCGATGATGCGCCGCGCTGGCCGCAGAGAGCCAGAAGCCCCTTGGCGAGCGCTTGCCGCACGGCCGCGGCGCCCGGTCCGGGCCGCGCGAGGAGGCGAGGACCGGTCGCCGGCGTGAACGGAACCGAGACCTGCAGTTTCGGGTAATAGCGCCCGCCGGCGCGCTCATAGGCCTCCGCCCAGCCGTGATCGAAGACATACTCGCCCTGCGAATGCGATTTCAGATAGCAGGGCACCGCGCCCAGAAGGGCGCCGTCATCGGCTTCCAGCAGAAGATGCTGGGGGGCCCAGCCGGTGCGAGCAATGGCTGATTTCGAATCTTCCAGCGCCGAGAGAAAGCCATGCGACACAAATGGATTGAAGGGTGCAGTGCTGTCCTGCTCAGGTAGCACATGAGACGCTTCGCAATTCGCTTTAACGACCTGCGGATTGGCACACGCGTCCCAGGTCGCGGCCGGAATGTCGGCGATGGAGGGAACGATGCGGATGCGGAATTCGGTCATTCGGCGGGACGCAGCATGGTCTCCAACCCAATAGCTTCCCTTTATGGCCGAAATCCCTCGAAAATCATCTGGCTCGCCCACAAGGAGGCCCGTTTCCGATCCGCTTCGCTCCGCACCGTCCAGGCCAGGAGCGGAAGCCCAAAAACCCAGCGGGCAAGGAGCGGCGCCGTGGCCGGAAGGTCCCGTATGTCATAGGCCACGAAATGCGGCAGCGTGCTGTAGGCGTGCAGCAGGTGCGCCATCCGCCGCTTCTGCCAGTAGGAAAATCGCGCCCATTCGGGGTGATCGTAACGTCTTTCGGCAACAATGCCGCGCGGCAGGCCGGGCGCGTCCCGGCGCAGCGCAATCACCATGTCGGGATCGAACGACATGACGGCAACGGGCCCGGAATAGGATTGCAGCACCGAGCCGACCCGCAACGCGAGCCGCGTATCGCCATCGAAATGGCTTTTCAACTCGATCACCAGCGGCACGCGCCCGTTCACAAGGGAACACAGTTCGGCAAGTGTCGGGATGCGATCAGCCGTTTCCTTGAACGGAACGCGCTGCAACGCGGCGGCCGTCATGGCGCGAAGCTCGCCGCTGCCCTCGGTCAGCCGGCCTAGCCTGTCGTCGTGATACACCATCGCCTCGCCGTCCGACGAAAGCTGCACGTCGCATTCGATGGCGTATCGGCCGGCGACGGCAGCATGGAAAGCCGATGCCGTGTTCTCGATCGCTCCGCTAGCGCGATCGTGCAGCCCGCGATGCGCGATGGGCCGGGCGGTGAGCCAGTCGAGACTCGGCATGAATGCTCAGGCGACCTCGAACAGGCCTTCGACCTCGACTGCAGCATCGGCGGGCAGAACGGCAACGCCGATCGTGCTGCGGGCATGGCGCCCCTTGTCGCCGAACACCTCGACCATCAGGTCCGAGGCGCCGTTCATGACCCTCGGGCCATCCAGAAAGCCCGGCATGGAACTGATGAAGCCGCCGAGGCGGACGACACGGGCGACCTTGTCTAGGTCGCCGATGGCAGCCTTGACCTGCGCCAGCAGGTTGACGGCGCAGGCGCGCGCCGCCTTCTGGCCGTCTTCGAGCGACACGCCGCCGCCGAGCTTGCCGGTGGCAACGAGCTTGCCGTCCGTGCCGAAGCAGAGCTGGCCGGAGACGACGAGCAGCGAGCCGGTCCGCACGAACGGAATGTAATTGGCCACCGGCGCGGCCGGCGCCGGCAGGGCGATGCCGAGATCAGCGAGCTTCCTTTCGACCGAGCCGGCCATGCACCCTCTCTTCCGGACGGCAAGGCCGTCCCTTCCTCAATCCGGACGCGCTTTCGCCGTTTCTTCGCCCATTGCTGGAGACGATGCAAGCGAGTCCAGATTGGTCCTCAGGTTGCGGCTTCCGGTCCGCCTGCCTATGTTGCTGCGGGACAACCATGGCGGATTCGGGAATGAAGGTCGGCGTGCGGCTCGGTGCGATTGCCGCGACAGCTCTTGCATGCGTGGCGCTTGCGCTTACGCCCGCCGAGGCGGCGGGCGGCAACATCAGTCTGGCCTCTCACCGCGCCGTCTACGATCTCAAGCTGGTCAAGGCGCGCGGCAACAGGCCGATCCAGTCGGTCCGCGGCCGCATTCTGTATGACTTCTCCGGCAATGCCTGCGAGGGCTACGCGCTGCAATTCCGGCAGGTGTCGGAAATCGACAGCGGGGAGGGCCAGCCTGTCCTGAGCGATCTGCGCGCGACCACCTGGGAGGAGGGAGAATCCAAATCCTTCCGTTTCAATTCGCAGAATTTCACCAACAGCAGGCCGGGCGACAATGTCGACGGCAAGGCCGAGCGAAACGCGAAGGGCGTGAGGGTTTCCCTCGCCAGGCCTTCGAGGAAGGCATTCGAACTTCCCCCGAAACTCAGCTTTCCCACCCAGCATATGCGCCAGATCATCGAGGCGGCACAAAGCGGAAAGTCGGTCTTCGAGGTCACGGTCTATGACGGCTCCGAAACCGGCGAGAAGGTCTACGAGACGCTGACGGTCATCGGCCGCCCGATCGAGGCTGGCGCGAACAAGCCGGCGGACGCGGCCGGCGCCGATGCGGCGCTCGCGGGCATGCGCCGCTGGCCCGTGCGCATCAGCTATTTCGACAAGGCGAAATCGGAGGGCGAGGCGACGCCGGTCTATTCGATCGCCTTCGAACTCTACGAGAACGGCATTTCGAGAAATCTGTCGCTCGACTACAACGACTTCGTGATCAGCGGAGAAATGACAACGCTGGAAATCCGCAAGCAGGCTCCCTGCAAGTAACGGTCTTTCAGCTGTCCTCGTCGCGCTCGAACGCGAGCCCCTTCACGACTGCCGACCCGCCATAGCGCGTGCGCACGCGATCGAGCGCGCGCTCGGCGGCGGCCTTGCGCGTGAGACTGCGGTCGAGCAGGTCAGCCGGGTCAGAGCCGCCATAGGGTTCGAGCGTGCTGACGCCGATGCCGATCAGCCGGTAGGAGGTGCCGTCGACCTCGCGCGCGAGCAGGTCGCGCCCGACCGCGAAAATCTGCCCGGCGAGCTGGGTGGCATCCTCGAGCGTGCGTGCGCGCGTGCGCGTCTTGAAATCCGCCGATTTGAGCTTCAGCGTGACGGTCGTTCCCGCCAGTCCGGCCCTCTTCATCCGCGCCGACACTTTTTCCGAGAGCGCCCAGAGCCGTCTTTCGAGCGGGCGGAAGGAGGCGAGATCGCGTTCGAACGTGGTCTCGGCCGAAACGCTCTTGGTCTCGCGATCGGCCACCACCTTGCGCTCATCGATGCCGCGCGCGAGCCGCCAGAGCCTTTGTCCTTCGCTTCCGTAACGCCGCAGCAGGTCGGTTTCTGATGCGCGCTGAATGTCTGCGATCGACCGCAATCCGTCCTGCGCGAGCCGGGCCTGCGTCGCCTTGCCGACGCCGTAGATGAAGGAGACGGGCTTGCCGGCGAGAAACTGCGGGGCTTCGCTTTGGCCGATCACCGCAAAGCCGCGCGGCTTGTCGAGATCCGAGGCAATCTTCGCCAGGAATTTGTTGCTCGCCAGCCCGATCGATACCGTGATCCCGAGTTCGCGCTCGACCGCGCTCGAAAACCGCGCCAGCGACTTGGCCGGGATCATGCCGTGCAGGCGCTCGGTTCCGGACAGGTCCATGAAAGCCTCGTCGATGGAGACGGGCTCGACCAGCGGCGTCAGGTCGAACATCAGCTGGCGTACCTGCTTCCCCACCGCGGCATATTTCGCCATGTCGGGGCGCACGATCTCGGCATGCGGGCAGAGCTTGAGCGCCTTGAACATCGGCATCGCCGAATGCACGCCGAAGGTGCGCGCGATGTAGCAGGCGGTCGTCACCACGCCGCGCCGGCCGCCGCCGACGATCAGCGGCTTGTCGGCGAGTGCAGGATTGTCGCGTTTTTCGATCGCGGCGTAGAACGCATCGCAATCGACATGCGCGATGGCGAGCCGGTCGAGTTCGGGATGGGTCAGGAGGCGAGGGGAGCCGCAGGCCGGACAGCGCGCCGCCCCTGCCGGCACGTCGGCGCGGCAGTCGCGGCAGAAGGCCTCGGTCACGGCACGTCCCGTTCGTGCGGCCCTCCGCTCAGCACGGCGTGGGCGCGCATGATGTCTTCTGGCTTCAGGTCGATTTCCTTGGCGCATGCGACGAGCAGACTCTCGTCTCCGGCGACATAGTCGAGCACGCCGCCCAGAAAGCCCGGATCGCGGGCGGCCTTGCGAATCATGTCGGGTCCGATGCCCGTCGCCGCGAGAAAGGCGCCGAGCCGTTCGACGTCGCCAGCAATGAAGGCGAAGGCACGCACCGCGACAGCCTCGGAAACCTCGCGAACGGGCCCTTCAGGCTTGTTTACCATACTATTCCGTTTGCCTTTCCGTAACATTTGGAAATTACCCTTGCGCTCATCATGCCCGAGCGCGCTTGCCTTGGCGACGCGAACCTCTTAGCCGTCTCTGATTGTTTGGGTTTATCCACGGGGCCAGGGAGGGGCGGGGCGATGGCCAAGAAAGTGCTGATTGTGGAGGACAACGAGCTGAACATGAAGCTCTTCCACGATCTGCTCGAGGCGCATGGCTACGAGACCGTCGGCACCCGCAACGGGATCGAAGCGATGGATCTTGCGCGCCTGCACAAGCCCGATCTGATTCTCATGGACATTCAGCTGCCGGAAGTGTCCGGCCTTGAAGTCACGCGCTGGCTAAAGGACGATTCGGAGCTGCGCAGCATTCCGGTCGTGGCCGTGACCGCCTTTGCGATGAAGGGTGACGAGGAGCGCATCCGCGAGGGCGGATGCGAAGCCTATCTGTCGAAGCCGATCTCGGTCGGAAAGTTCATCGAGACCATTCGCCAGTTCCTTGGACCTGCATAGGCACGGACGAGAATGACCGCACGTATCTTGGTTGTGGACGATGTGCCCGCGAATGTGAAGCTGCTCGAGGCGCGGCTGTCGGCGGAATATTTCGACGTGACGACCGCGCAGAACGGGCGCGAGGCGCTGGCGAAATGCGAGAAGGCTGAGTGCGACATCGTCCTGCTCGACGTGATGATGCCGGACATGGACGGCTTCGAGGTCTGCCGCCGGCTCAAGGCGAATCCGGCGACCCATCACATCCCGGTCGTCATGGTGACGGCGCTCGACCAGCCCTCCGACCGTGTGGCCGGGCTCGATGCCGGCGCCGACGACTTCCTGACCAAGCCGGTCTCCTATATCGCGCTGATTGCGCGGGTGCGCTCGCTGACGCGGCTCAAGATGATGACCGACGAGCTTCGCATGCGCGCGGTCACGTCGCGGGAAATAGGGATCGAAAGTCCGGAGCGCGAGGCTGTGTCCGAAACCGGCCGCAACGGGCGCATTCTCGTCGTCGATAACCGCGCCTCATCCTACGAGCGGATTGCGGAAACGCTGTCGCAGGAGCAGGAGGTCGAGATCGAGGCCGATCCGAACAAGGCGCTGTTTCGCGCCGCCGAAGGCAGCTATGAACTGATCATTGTTTCGCTCAGCCTCGACAATTTCGACGGCCTGCGGCTGTGCAGCCAGCTCCGCTCGCTCGACCGGACGCGCAACACGCCGATCCTCGCGATTGCCGACGGGGACGACAATACGCGGCTGGCGCGCGGGCTTGAGATCGGGATCAACGACTACCTGATCCGGCCGATCGACCGGAACGAATTGATGGCGCGGGTGCGCACCCAGGTCCGCAGGAAGCGCTACACCGAGCGGCTGCGAGACAATGTGCAGCTTTCGATCGAGGCGGCGATCACCGACCCGCTCACAGGGTTGCACAATCGCCGCTACATGGAGAGCCATCTGGCGACGCTGGTGACCCAGTCGCATGCGCGCAGCAAGCCGCTTTCGGTCCTGGTGCTCGACATCGACTTCTTCAAGTCGGTGAACGACACCTACGGCCACGATGCCGGCGACGATGTGCTGCGCGAATTCGCCGTGCGCGTGCGCAAATCGATCCGCGGCATCGACCTGGCCTGCCGTCTCGGCGGTGAGGAATTCGTCGTGGTGATGCCCGATACCGACATCGGTGTTGCCGCGACGGTCGCAGAGCGCCTGCGCCGGCGCATCGCGTCGGAGAAGTTTCCGATCGAGCAGGGACGCGCTGCGATCGACGTGACGATTTCGATCGGGCTGGCAGGACTTGAGGGCGAGGGCGACACCGCCGGCAATCTGCTCAAGCGCGCCGACCAGGCACTCTATCGTGCCAAGCGCGACGGCCGAAATCGCGTGGTCGCGGACGCGGCCTGACACGAATTCGTCGCAAGTGGCCTTTACCCAAACGGTCGGTACTGGGGTGCGGAAACCCTAAATCTTTAGGTTGACGACGGTTCCAACGAAAAATCAAAGGGTTAATCGTTGATTTCCGAGATTGCTCGGATATCGTGCGATGCAACCAAAGGGAGGAGCGAGGCCACCCTGAATGATCAGACAACTGCCGGGGTTGTCACTCCAACATCCAATTGAAAACCCTACGGAATGCTCAGGTCCGCCGCATCTCCTGGGTCCCGTGGGGTTCGGCCGGCCCGGGGGCGGTGGCGAGTGGCCTCCTCATGACACCGCTTCCGGCCGGCCACCTCATCTGCATGGCAGCGCCTGGCCGCTGCGCTGACGACGGTTCACCGAAGAACTTGCCATGCAGAATCGAAAAGGGCGCCGATCCGGCGCCCTTTTTGATCGAATGCGATCGGAAAAGGGCTATTTGATCTTGGCTTCGCGGAATTCGACGTGCTTCTTCGCGACCGGATCGTATTTCTTCTTGGTGAGCTTCTCGGTCATCGTGCGCGAATTCTTCTTCGCCACGTAATAGAAGCCGGTGTCGGCACTCGACACGAGCTTGACCTTGATGGTGACGGCTTTCGCCATGGGAACCTCGGACGGGGGGTGGATCGGGATTGCGCCGGAACCTAGCGGCAAAGCCGGGAATGTCAAGGAAACCCGGGCGCCTCAGAGCAATTCACGAAAAAACTTCTTCTGGCGCATCTGATAGAAGGGCACCGGAAGGTCGTGCCCAAAGCCCGCCGTGACGCGGGCTTCGAGTTCCTGCAGGACGACGCCGGTGATGGTCGGCATGTCCAGTGTGCGGGCCTCCGCGATCGGGAGCCAGACAAGCTCCACCAGCTCCGCCTCCGCATGCACGACATTCTCGACCCGGTGCGCGACGGCGCTCGCATCGACCGAGAAGAAGCGCGTGTCGAAACGCCGGGGCCGGCGGGGCGGGGTGATCGCGCGCGCGATGAAATGCAGCGAGCCGAGATCGGGATAGAAACCCGCTTTGGCAAATTCGCTCCAGGGGCCCGGCGGCGTGGATGCCGCATCCCGCTTCGCACCAAGCAGCAGTCCTGTTTCCTCGAAGGTCTCGCGGATGGCGGCCAGCGCCAGCGCGCGGGCCTTGACTGCGCTTGGACGCTTGACGCGCCGCATCAGGGCTGCCTCGACCTCTTGCTTCAAGGGCGTCGCGACCGGCATCCGCCGGTCGTCCGGCTCGGCGCGCCCGCCGGGGAACACGAATTTGCCGGGCATGAATTTGTGCCCGGAATGACGCTTGCCCAGAAGCACCTTGGGGGTAGGGCCGGAGCGGTCGACCAGAATGAGCGTCGCCGCGTCGCGCGGCCGCAAATTGGGAAAGGTCTGGTCGCGCTGCGTCTCGGTTAGGCGCCGGGCAAGATCCGTCGTCATGTTGCTTTGCGGACGCCCATCCCGCCGTTGTCCGGAACGTCGTCGAAGCCGTGCATGCGGCCTGCCCATTGCCAGCCGACGATCGCGCCCTTGATCGGCTGCAGCAGCCCGATCGCGAGGATCAGCGTCAGCGCCGGCCAAAGCGAGAAATGAACCCAGTAAGGCGGGGCGTAGGCGGTTTCGACGGCCAGCACGATCGGCACCACGATGTGACCGACAATGAGGATCACGAAATAGGCGGGGGCGTCGTCGGCCTGATGATGCGACAGGTCTTCGGCGCAGGCGGGGCAGCGATCGTTGACCTTGAGGAAGGTACGAAACATCCGCCCTTGCCCGCAATGCGGGCAGCGGCTCTGCAGTCCGCGCAGAAGGGATTGTCCGAAGTTGCGCCTGGGTCTTTCCGGCTTTGAAATTGTGTAGGGCATTGTCGTCGTTCTACCTTCTCTTGCCTGACTAGCCGCGCCGCTTGCGTGCCCGCTTCTCCCGATCCCGCTGCCGGACCGGGCGTGGGGGCCGGCGTCGGACCGTCTCGCGCCGCCCTTCAGATAGAAGCTCGAAGCGCAGCGCGCCAGCAACCGGAATCGCTTCCACGAGCTTGACCGTCACGCGGTCGCCCAGACGGTAGGTTTCACCGCTTGATCGGCCGACCAGGGCGTGTTCCTCCTCCCGGTACTGGAAATACTCATTGCCGATGGTCCGTGCCGGAATGAAGCCGTCGGCCCCCGTGCCGTCAAGCTTGACGAAAAGCCCGGCGCGCGTGACGCCGCCGATCCGGCCCTCGAAGGTTGCACCGATCCGGTCGGCGAGAAAATGCGCGATCAGGCGGTCGACCGTTTCGCGCTCCGCCGCCATCGCGCGCCGCTCGGAGGCGGAAATGCGCGCAGAGATTTCTCCGAGGGAGGCGACGTCCGCTTGCTCGGGCAGCCCGCCATCGCCGAGCTTGAGCGCGCGGATCAGCGCGCGGTGCACGATCAGGTCGGCATAGCGGCGGATCGGCGAGGTGAAGTGGGCGTAGCGCCGCAGCGAAAGTCCGAAATGCCCGTAATTCTCCGAGGCGTATTCGGCCTGCGCCTGCGAGCGCAGAATGATCTCGTTGACCAGGGTCTCGACGTCGCGGCCCTTCACGCGCGCCAGCACGGTGTTGAACTGCTCGGGCTTGAGCACGCCGCCCTTCGGAATTGAAATCTCCAGCGTCTGGAGGAATTCGCGCAAGGCCTCGACCTTCTCGCGCGCCGGCTCGTCGTGGACGCGGTAGATCAGGGGAGTCGACATGCGTTCCAGCGTCTCGGCCGCCGCGACATTGGCGAGGATCATGAATTCCTCGATGAGTCGGTGCGCATCGAGACGCTCCGGCGTGATGACGCGGTCGAGCGTGCCGTCCTCCTTCAGGATGATCTTGCGTTCCGGCAGATCGAGATCGAGCGGGCCGCGCTCGTCGCGCGCCTTCTTGATCGTGCGATAGGCGGCATAGAGCGGATCGATAATGCCGTCCTTGATCGCGTCGGTGACGTCATCCGTCCGGCCTTCATGGGCGTCCTGCGCCTGCGCATAATGCAGCTTCGCAGCCGAGCGCATCAGCACGCGATGAAAGCTGTGGGAGCGCTTGCGGCCGTCGGCCCCGATCACCATGCGCAGGGCGAGCGCGGGCCGGTCGACATTCGGCTTTAGCGAGCACAGGTCGTTCGAAATCCGCTCCGGCAGCATCGGCACGACGCGGTCCGGGAAATAGACGGAATTGCCGCGCTCCAGCGCTTCGCGGTCGAGCGCGCTGCCCGGCTTGACGTAATGCGCGACGTCGGCGATCGCCACATAGGCGAGGTGGCCGCCCTTGTTGCCCGGGTCGGGATCGGGTTGCGCGAACACCGCGTCGTCGTGATCCTTGGCGTCGATCGGGTCGATGGTGACGAGCGGAATCTTGCGCCAGTCCTCGCGTCCCGACAAGGTCGCGGGCTTCGCTGCCTCCGCCTCCGCCAGCGCCTCGCGCGAAAAGACATTTGGAATCCCGTGCGCGTGAATCGCGATCAGGCTGACGGCCTTTTCATTCTTGACCGAGCCGAGACGTTCCTTGACATGCGCGTGAGGCAGCCCGTAGCGCACATGCCGCTGCACATCGGCGGCGACGAGTTCGCCGTCCTCGGCATCTGCGGTGGCGTGCGGCGGGATTGTCAGTTCGCGGCCGAGGGCCTTCTTGTCGACCGGCACCAGCCGTCCGCCGCCGCTCGGCAGCTTGCGGAAGATGCCGAGCACGCGGTGCCTGGCGCGATCGAGAATCTTGATGACGCGGCCGGAATGCCGGATTTCGTCCTCGTCGTCCCCTACATCCTCGATGCGGACCAGCACCCGATCGCCGACGCCGGCGGTTTCGCCCGGCTTGGGGCGGCGCGGCGAATGGATGCGGATTTTCGGGGGCGCGCCATGCGCCTCCTCGTCCCATTCGGTGGGGACTGCGATCATTTCGCCGTCGGCGTCGCGACCGGTGATGTCGGCGAGCGTGACCGGCGGCAGGGTGCCGGGGCGATGCAGCTTCTTGCGCCGGCGGTCCACCTGGCCCTCATCCGACAGGTCCCGCAGCATACGCTTCAGGTCGGCCCGGGCGGCGTTCTTCAGGCCGAAGGCGCGCGCAATCTCGCGCGTGCCGACCTCACCGGAACGCTCCTTGATGAAGGCGAGGAGTTCGTCCTTGGAGGGAAGGGCGGCTTCTCTTTTTCCCGATCGGGCCACGTCTACCTTTGGCCGGCTCTTCCGGCGCTAAGCCTGCTCCTGCGCCGGCTTCTTCTTCGCCCGCGGCGCCTTGGCGGCTTTCGCCGCGGGCGTCTCGGTCACGGCTTCGACCTTCTTCTTGCTGGCGGCGAGCTTCTTCCTCGGGGCGGCTTCTCCGTTGGTCTGCCCAGCCTTTGCGGACTTTGCGGCCTTCGTGGAAGCAGCCTTCACGGGAGCTGCGCGCTTCTTGCCGCCGCCGGCCGCAGCGCGCGCATCGATCAGCGCAACCGCCTCTTCGAGCGTGACCGTCTCGTGCGTCTTGTCGGCCGGCAATGTCGCATTCACGCCGTCATGGCTGACATAGGGTCCGTAGCGGCCGTTCTTGGCGACCACCGGACCGCCCTTGTCGGGATGCTCGCCCAGCACGCGCCCCGGATCGGCCTGCCGGCGTCCCTTGCTGGGCTTCAGCTTTTTCTCCGCGATCAGCGTGACTGCACGATTGAGCCCGATATTGAGGACCTCGTCGCCGGCTTCGAGATTGGCGTAGGTCTTTCCGTGCTGGACATAGGGTCCGAACCGGCCCACCCCGGCGAGGATCGGCTCGCCGTCCTCGGGGTGCTTGCCGACCACGCGGGGGAGCGACAGCAGGCCAAGCGCCATCTTCAGATCGACATCGTCGGGACTGGTCCCCTTGGGCAATCCGGCACGCTTCGGCTTCTCCTCTTTCGAGCCTTCGCCAAGCTGCACATACGGACCGAAGCGTCCCGAACGCAAAGTGACTTCCAGTCCGGTCTCGGGATCTTCGCCCAGTTTCCGCGTTCCGCCGCCGCCATTCTCGCCCGCCGTGAGCTGGCGGGTGAAGCGGCATTCGGGATAGCGCGAACAGCCAATGAAGGCGCCGAAGCGGCCGACCTTCAGCGACAGGCGGCCTTCGCCGCAATTCGGACATTGCCGGGGATCGCCGCCGTCGGCGCGGGGCGGGAAAATGTGCGGCGCGAGCAGATCGTTCAGCGCGTCGAGCACCTGCGTGATGCGCAGGTCCTTGATCTCGCCGACGGCCGCCGTGAATCCGTCCCAGAAATCGCGCAGCAGGTCCTGCCAGAACAATTCGTTGTTGGAGACCTTGTCGAGCTTCTCCTCGAGCGAGGCGGTGAAGTCGTATTCGACATAGCGCTGGAAGAAGCTTTCGAGAAACGCGACGACGATCCGACCCTTGTCTTCGGGGATGAGGCGCTTCTTGTCGAGCCGCACATAGCCGCGATCCTTCAGCACCGCGAGGATCGAGGCATAGGTCGAGGGGCGGCCGATGCCGAGCTCCTCCATGCGCTTGACGAGCGCGGCTTCCGAGAAGCGGGGCGGGGGCTCGGTGAAATGCTGGGTGGCCTCGATCGCCTCCTTGGTGAGGCGCTCGCCCTGGGACATGGCGGGGAGGCGGCGCGACTCGTCGTCCTCGTCCGGCTCGTCGTGGCTTTCCTGGTAGAGCGTCAGGAAGCCGTCGAACTTCACGACCTGGCCTGTCGCGCGCAATTCGAGATTTCGTTCGCCGACCCTGGCGGCAATATCGACGGTGGTGCGCTCGAACTCCGCCGACTGCATCTGGGATGCGACCGCGCGGTTCCAGATCAGCTCGTAGAGCCTGGCCTGCTCGGCGTCGACAAAGCGGGAGACGTCGCGCGGCGTGCGGTTGGCGTCGGTCGGGCGCACGGCCTCGTGCGCTTCCTGCGCGTTCTTGGACTTGTTCTGGTAGCGGCGCGGCGCCTCGGGCACGTAATTCGCGCCGTATTGCTTGTCGATCATCTGGCGGATGGAGGCTATCGCTTCCTCCGCCATGTCAATGCCGTCGGTTCGCATATAGGTAATGAGACCGACGGTCTCGCCGCCGATATCGACGCCTTCATAGAGTCGCTGCGCAAGCCGCATGGTGTGCGCGGGCGCGAAACCGAGCTTGCGGCTCGCCTCCTGCTGCATGGTCGACGTCGTGAAGGGCGGGGGCGGATTGCGCTTGGCGGGCTTGGCCTCCACCGCCGCGACCGTGAAGGTCGCGGTCTCGAGCGCGCGCTTGAAATCCTCGGCTTCCTGTCCCGTTCCGATATCGAGCCGCTGGATTTTGCGGCCGTCGGCGCCCACGAGGCGCGCCTCGAACGATTCGTTGCGGGGCGTTGCGAGCTTGGCGATCAGCGACCAGTATTCGCGGGCGACGAATTTCTCGATTTCCAGTTCGCGGTCGCAGACGAGCCGCAGGGCGACCGACTGCACGCGGCCGGCCGAGCGTGCGCCCGGCAATTTGCGCCACAGAACGGGGGAGAGCGGGAAGCCGACGAGATAATCGAGGGCGCGGCGAGCGAGATAGGCGTCGACCAGCGCGCGGTCGATCTTGCGGGGATTCTTCATCGCCTCGCTGACAGCCTGCTTGGTGATGGCATTGAAGACGACGCGCTCGATCTCCTGATCCTTGAGGGCGTTGCTCTCCTTCAGGACTTCCAGGACGTGCCAGGAAATGGCCTCGCCCTCGCGGTCGGGGTCGGTGGCGAGGATCAGCTTGTCGGCACCCTTCACCGCCCTGGCGATATCGTTCAGCCGCTTCTGCGCCTTGGCGTCGACCTCCCAGATCATCTTGAAATCGGAGTCGGGATCGACCGAGCCGTCCTTGGCAGGCAGATCGCGGACATGGCCGAACGACGCCAGCACCTCGTAGCCCGGGCCGAGATATTTGTTGATTGTCTTGGCCTTGGCCGGAGATTCAACGACGACGATATTCATGTATTTCCAATGATTTGGGGGCGGTTCTTGATGACCCGGATACATTTGCCGGGGAATCCGAGCCTCATTTGGGGGCGGACCATGGGTAAATCGACCCCTGGAGTCAAATCGCACGGAGTCGGCGGCCGGGACGGTTGGAAGATCGGGCTGCAACTTATGCGTTT
Organism: Pseudorhodoplanes sp.; assembly: GCA_013388965.1. Lineage (GTDB taxonomy): Bacteria > Pseudomonadota > Alphaproteobacteria > Rhizobiales > Xanthobacteraceae > Pseudorhodoplanes. The sequence goes on from JACAEG010000090.1 coordinate 17,150, forward strand.
TTATTGAACGTATACAATCCCGGAGATACGCTGGTCCGGGAACTTTCGAACACCAAGCTTGCGGCGGCGAAATGCGAGAGCAACCCAAGAACGGATTGTTGGCCCGCGCGGCCGAAAGCGGCGAAGCCGCCGCCTATATCGCGGATTTGACAGCCGAATTATCCCGGCTCGCGCATCGCAACGGACTTCACGCCCTGAGCTACCTGCTCGACCTCGCCAAGATGGAGGCGGAAACCGTGATTACCGAGGTCAAGCCCCGGCCGGAAACCGCTACAGAGGCCTGATTCCGAGCCTTTCCAGGAGCTGCTGGGAGGGATGGCCGTCGGCCACAAGTCCAAGCCTCGATTGCTCCAGGCGGACCGAGTCCCGCAAGTCGAAGTCGAAATGACCGGTGAAGTTGCGGACTTTGTGGCCGCGCTCGGCGAGCTTGCGCTGGAGCGCGATGCGTTCCTCGCGCGTGAGCTGGCGGTCGTCGCGCGGCCAGGGCGCGCGGATCGGGTCGCCGCCGCGCAAGCGCTCCGCGAGATGGGCGACGGCAAGCGCGTATACATCGGAGTTGTTGTAGCGCTTGATGACGTTGAAGTTTCCGGTGACGAGAAAGGCCGGACCCCTGCTGCCGGCGGGGAAGAACAGGATCGCCTCGCCCTCCGCCGGAAACGCCTGGCCATTGGCGGCACGAACGCCACGCCTCGTCCATTCCGCAAAGCCGGCGCGGCTTTTCGTGTAGTCGAAGTCTGCCGGCACGATGACTTCGACGCTCGCTGGCAGGCCAGGAATCCAGCCATTTTTCAAGTAATGGGCGGTTGAGGCCAGCACGTCGGGGATGGTCGTCCAGATGTCGCGGCGGCCATCGCCCGAAAAATCAACGGCATAGTCCATGAAGCTCGACGGCATGAACTGGGTATGGCCCATCGCGCCGGCCCAGGAGCCGGTCATTTTCTCGCGCGCGATGTGGCGCGCCTGCAAAATCGCTAGCGCGGCAAGGAGTTCGTTGCGGAAATACGGATCGCGGAAGCGCGCATGGGCCAGAGTGGCGAGCGAGCGGATGACGTCCCAGCGGTCGGCGAAGCGGCCGTAGGAGGTCTCCACACCCCAGATCGCGACGAGCACGGCCCGATCGACGCCGTATGCTCGCTCGACGCTCGCCAGAGCGTCTGCGTGATCTGCCAAATTCTGCCGACCTTTCTCAATCCGGTCTTTCGAGACCATGCCGGCGAGATACTCGCCGACCGGCTTGCCGTATTCGGGCTGTTTTTTGGTCAGCGACATGACCCGCGGATCGGGAGTGACGCCGGCAAAGGCCTTGTCAAACGTCGTGCGCGTGACGCCGCGCTGCTGGGCGTCCGGCCACAGCTTTTGCAGAAATGTCTCGAAGCTCTCGGTCGGTTCGGCGCTCTGAGCGAAGGCCGCGCCGACAACGCCAGGCACCAGCGCGATCACAAGCGCGAAGGCGAGCCGTGCCATCATCGCAGTGCGATCCGCCCGCCGGCCTGGCGCTCGATCCGGCCCGCGAGCTCGAGCTCCAGCAGCACGACGCGCACCACCGATGGCGAGGCGCCCGAAAGCCGCACGAGATCGTCTATGTCGACCGGCGTTGGCCCGAGCAGATCGACGATGCGCCGGCGCTCGTCGGGCGAGGGCTCGCTTGCGGGCCCGGTCGCGTCGCGCGCCGGTTCCTCCGCCGACATGTCGAGCGGCCGGCCGAGGATCGGACGGATTACCGACAGCACGTCCTCCGCTTCGGTCACCAGCGTCACGCCGTTCTTGAGCAGGCCGTTGGTCCCTTCGGCGCGCGGATCGAGCGGCGAGCCCGGCACCGCGAACACCTCGCGGCCCTGTTCGCCCGCCATGCGCGCGGTGATCAGAGAGCCGGAGCGGCGCGCGGCCTCCACGATCACCACGCCGACTGACAGCCCGGAGATCAGCCGGTTGCGGCGCGGGAAATCGCGCGCGCGCGGCTCCCAGCCGAGCGGCATCTCGCTCACGGTCGCGCCCTTCGCGAGCATGCGCTCGGCCAATCCGATATTTTCCGGCGGATAGATGTGGTCATGGCCGCCAGCAAGCACCGCAATCGTGCCGGTTTCGAGGCTCGCCTGATGCGCGGCCGCATCGATCCCGCGCGCGAGCCCCGACACGATCACGAGGCCAGCGCCGCCGAGATCCTGCGCGAGGCGGCCGGCGAATTTCGCGCCGGCGCCGGACGCATTGCGCGAGCCCACGATCGCGATCATCGGCCGCGTCAGCGCCTCCATGTTGCCATGCACCGCGAGCAAGGGCGGCGCGTCGTCGATCATGCGCAGCCGCGCCGGATAGTCGGGTTCGCCGAGCGCGACGAACGCGATGCCCTTGCGCCGCGCGGCCTGCATTTCGCGCTCGGCCTCCTCGAGCGTGCAGATGCGGCCGGGGCGCTCCGCACCGCCGAGGCGCGCGAGATCGGGCAGGGCGGCGAGCGCCGCGCCCGCGCCGCCACAATGATTGAGCAGCGTGCGAAAGGTGCGCGGGCCGATATTCTCGCTGCGGATGAGGCGGAGCCAGTCGAGCCGCTGCGCGTCGGTAAGGCGCATGGCGCCGGCCGCGCCCGGCACGTTCACGGCGCTGTGGCCTTGTGGCCGATGCGCGTCTCGGTACCGCTCATCAGCCGCGCGATATTGGCGCGGTGCATGACGAAGACCATCACGCTCAGGAACGCGAACAGGATTGCGACGCGGCGGTCGGCGAGCGTCCACAACAGGACTGGCGTAGCGGCACAGGCGACGAGCGCCGAGAGCGACGAATAGCGCGTCAGGGCCGCGACCGCGACCCAGATCGCGCCGAAGGCCGCGGCGACCGGCCAGGCGAAGCCGATCAGCACGCCGATATAGGTCGCCACACCCTTGCCGCCTCGAAACTTCAGCCACACCGGAAAGACATGGCCGAGAAAGGCGCCGAGCCCGGCGGCGAGCGCGGCATGGAAGCCGAGAAAATTCAGCGCAAGCAGCACCGCGGCGGTGCCCTTGAGCATGTCGAGGATCAGCGTCGCCGCCGCAAGCCCCTTGCGGCCGGTGCGCAGCACGTTGGTCGCGCCGATATTGCCCGAGCCGATGGCGCGGATGTCCTCGGTGCCGAACAGCCTGGTCAGCAGGAGCCCGAACGGGACCGAGCCGAGCAGATAGCCGAGGAGGAAGGCGAGGGGGATGGAGGAGTCCATTGCTTGCACCAGTCTATCTCCGTCACCCTGAGGTGCTCGGTGCATTTGCACCGAGCCTCGAAGGGCGACGGCCCGTGCCCGCCATCCTAGGAGGCTCGCTGCGCTCGCACCTCAGGATGACGGATCGGCTTGGGTATAGCCTCAAGCGTATTCGTAAGCGGTGCGGCCGGCAACGACGGTGCGGACCACGCGGCCCGTCATCCTCGCCTCGTCGAAAGGCGTGTTCTTGCATTTCGACTTGAGCTCTTCGGGATCGAGCACCCAGGGCAGATCAGGATCGATGACGACGAGATCGGCGGGCGCGCCCGGCCGCAGCGTGCCGCCGGGCAGCCCCAGAATCTCGGCGGGCCGCGTCGACATCGCGCGCAGGAGCTGGATCAGGTCGATCTGTCCCGCATGCACGAGGCGCAGCCCCGCGGTCAGCATGGTCTCCAGCCCGATGGCGCCGGGCGCGGCTTCCGCGAAGGGCAGGCGCTTGGTCTCGACGTCCTGCGGATTGTGGTCCGACATCACGACATCGATCAGTCCCGAGGCGAGCGCTTCCACTATCGCCATGCGGTCCTCCTCCGCGCGCAAAGGCGGGGCGACCTTGAAGAACGTGCGATAGGGCCCGATGTCGATCTCGTTCAGCGTGAGATGATTGATCGAGGCGGAGGCCGTCACCGAAAGCCCGGCATCCTTGGCGCGGCGCAGCACGTCAAGGGATTCCGCGCAGGTGACCGACGCCGCATGATAGCGCCCGTCCGTCAGCGCGACGAGCCGCATGTCGCGCTCCAGCATGATCGATTCGGCGGCCTTCGGAATGCCGTGGAGGCCGAGGCGCGCGGCAAACTCGCCTTCGTTCATCACGCCTTCGCCGGCGAGGTCGGGGTCCTCGGTGTGATGCACGATCAGCGCATCGAAGTCGCGGGCATAGGTCATGGCGCGGCGCATGACCTGCGCGTTGGTCACGCTCCTCGCGCCGTCGGTGAAGGCCACCGCGCCCGCTGATTTCAGCAGGCCGATCTCGGTCATCTCGCGGCCTTCGAGGCCCTTGGTGAGCGCGGCCATCGGCGCGACATGCACGATCGCCGTGTCGCGCGCGCGGCGCAGGATGAAATCGACGATGGCGTGGTCGTCGATAACGGGATTGGTATCGGGCTGGCAGACGATCGTGGTCACGCCGCCTGCGGCTGCGGCAAGGCTTGCGGTCGCGAGCGTCTCGCGGTGCTCGGCGCCGGGCTCGCCCACAAAGGCGCGCATGTCGATCAGGCCGGGCGCGACGATGCGGCCCTTGCAGTCGACGATCTCGGCGCCCTGCGGCACCCCGGCCGCGCCGATGCCGCGCTTGGCCTCGCGGATCACGCCGTCGGCGATCAGCACGTCGCCTGGAAAATCGAGATCCCGCGAGGGATCGACGACGCGCGCATTGGCGAGCAGCATGGGGCGGCGGTCGGAGGGCATTCAGGTCCGTCCGTCGCCGTGTTGCCTGAGCGCGCCGATGGTGAAGCCGGCGACGAACACGAACAGCCAGAGAATGGCGGTCGCGAAGAGGACGATGCCGGCGTCGGTCCAGGTGACGCCGTCCGCCGCGACGATGACGAGGAGGAACAGGGGAACCCCGGCAGCGACCCAGCGCAGCGGGCCGTGGATGCCGGTGAGCTTTCCGGCGGCTTCCGCCGTGCTGATCCTTCTATGCATTCGGCAAGTTCCGCGACAAGGCTTCCAGCACCGCCATGCGCACCGCGACGCCCATCTCGACCTGCTCGCGAATGAGCGATTGTGCGCCGTCGGCGACGGCGGAGTCGATCTCGACGCCGCGATTCATCGGGCCCGGATGCATGACGAGCGCATCGGGCTTCGCGTAGGCGAGCTTGGTGCTGTCGAGGCCAAAGTAGGCGAAATATTCCTGCACCGAGGGCACGAAGGAGCCGTTCATGCGCTCGCGCTGCAGGCGCAGCATCATCACGATATCGGCGTCCGCCAGCCCTTCGCGCATGTCGCGGAATACCTCGACGCCGAGCCGCTCGATGCCGGGCGGCAGCAGCGTGGAGGGCGCGATCACGCGCACGCGCGCGCCGAGCGTGTTGAGCAGTATGATGTTGGAGCGCGCCACGCGCGAATGTAGAATATCGCCGCAGATCGCGACGATCAGTCCCTCGATGCGCCCCTTGTTGCGGCGGATGGTGAGGGCGTCGAGCAGCGCCTGCGTGGGATGCTCGTGCGCGCCGTCGCCGGCATTGATCACCGAGCCGTCCACCTTCTGCGACAGGAGCTCGACCGCGCCCGACGCATGGTGCCGCATCACCAGGATGTCGGGATGCATGGCGTTCAGGGTCACGGCGGTATCGATCAGCGTCTCGCCCTTCTTCATGGCGGACGAGTTCACAGACATGTTCATCACGTCGGCGCCGAGCCTCTTGCCGGCCAGTTCGAAAGAGGATTGCGTGCGGGTGGACGATTCGAAGAACAGGTTGATCTGGGTGCGGCCGCGCAGCGAGGTGCGCTTCTTCTCGACCTGTCGGTTGAGGGCGACGAATTCCTCGGACAGATCGAGCAGGCCGGTGATCTCGGCATGCGAAAGGCCTTCGATCCCCAACAGGTGCCGCCGGTTGAGGACGAACGAGGATTTCGCGGCAATGTTCATTAAAGCGGGTTCTATAGGCGCATCGCCGGAGCCCCGCAAGGGCGGGCGCGCGCGATCCCCAACTGTTCGGGGGCTCGCCTGCGCTGTGGTAAATAAAGCGAAGAGGATTCGCTCATGCAGGTTCCCGAATCCGCCCTCGATAACCAGCCGCCCCCGCTTGAGGATGTCGACCTGTTCGCGCTCGATCTGCCGCTGCGCGAGGCGGTCGCGGCGAACGGCGCGGCCTCCGAGTCGAAGGCGCTGTCGGCCTTCGGGCGATATTGGGGCCGCGCGTCGATGTTCGCGCGGGCGCGCGAGACGAACCGCAACGTCCCGGTGCTGGACGGCGAGATCGTCGAATTCGATCCCGCCTATCACGCCTTCATGGCGCAGAGCATGCAGGAGGGGCTGCATTGCTCGACCTGGGACGCCGACGGCAAGGTAGCGGCGGCACCGGCGGAGGTCGCGCGCGCGGCGCGCTACTACATGGTCGCGCAGGTGGAGAACGGGCATATGTGCCCGATCACCATGACGCGCGCCTCGGTCGCGGCGCTCGGCGCCGAGCCCGATCTGCTCGCGCGCGTGATGCCGAAAATCGCCGGCCGCGACTATGACGCCCGCTTCCGGCCCTGGACCGACAAGACCGCGATCACGCTCGGCATGGGCATGACCGAGAAGCAGGGCGGCACCGACGTGCGCGCGAATACCACGCAGGCCGTGCCGGACGGGGAGGCGTATCGCATCACCGGGCACAAATGGTTCATGTCGGCGCCGATGTGCGACGCGTTCCTGGTCCTGGCACAGGCGCGCGCCGGACTCACCTGTTTCTTCATGCCGCGCTTTCGGCCCGACGGCAGCGTGAACGGACTGCATTTCGTCACGCTCAAGGACAAGCTCGGCAACCGCTCCAATGCGTCCTCGCAGGTCGACTTCAACGACGCCTATGCGCTGCGCGTGGGCGAGGAGGGGCGGGGCATCCGCACCATCATCCAGATGGTGCAATTGACGCGGCTCGACTGCGCGATCTCGTCGGCCGGCATGATGCGGATGGCGCTGGCGCAGGCGCTGCACCATGCGCGTCATCGCATCGTGTTCCAGAAGAAGCTCGTCGATCAGCCGATGATGCAGAGCGTGCTGGCCGACATGGCGCTGGAGAGCGAGGGCGCGGTTGCGGCCGTGATGCGGCTGTGCCGCTCCTTCGATCTCGCCGCGCGCGAGCCGAAGGAGGCCGCGCGCGCGCGCTTGCTGACGCCCGCGATCAAATACTGGGTCTGCAAGCGGGCGCCGGCTTTCGTCTACGAGGCGATGGAGTGCCTGGGCGGCAACGGCTATGTGGAGGATTCGATGCTGCCCCGGCTCTATCGCGAGGCGCCGGTCAACGCGATCTGGGAAGGCTCGGGCAATGTGATGGGGCTCGATCTCCTCCGCGCCGCGCGCGGCGAGGAGGCGCAGGCCGTGCTCGCCGAACTCGCGCGCGAGACCGCCGGGCTGCCAGGCAGCGAGCAGGCTTTGCGCTTCGTGGCGACGTCGCTGCAGGCGCCCGACGCGGAGGCGCGCGCC
>JACAEG010000059.1 GCA_013388965.1 Pseudorhodoplanes sp.
ACCTTACGCTGGCAGCAATGCGCGGAAACGTTGCGGCAGCGCGCGCGGGCGGATGCGCTGGGCGGCGTCGGTCAGGTCCTGGCGCGCGAGCCATGTCTCGAATTCGGGCGCAGGCCTGCGGCCCATCAGATCGCGCATCGCCAGCGCATCGTGGAAGGACGTGCTCTGGTAGCCGAGCATGATGTCGTCGGCGCCCGGTACGCCCATGACAAAGTTCACGCCTGCGGCGACCAGCAGGGTGAGCAGGGCATCCATGTCATCCTGATCGGCTTCGGCATGGTTGGTGTAACACACGTCGACGCCCATCGGCACGCCGAGCAGCTTGCCGCAGAAATGATCCTCCAACCCCGCGCGGATGATCTGCTTGCCGTCGAACAGATATTCCGGACCGATGAAGCCGACGACCGTATTGACAAGCAGCGGCTGGAAGCGGCGCGCCACCGCATAGGCGCGTGCCTCCAGCGTCTGCTGGTCGACCCCGTGATGCGCGTTGGCCGACAGCGCGCTGCCCTGGCCCGTTTCGAAATACATCACATTGTTGCCGAGGGTGCCGCGGTCGAGGGACAGCGCGGCATCGCGCGCTTCCGCAAGCAATGCAAGATCGATTCCGAAGCTGCGATTGGCGGCCTGCGTCCCGGCGATCGACTGGAACACGAGGTCGACCGGCGATTCCCGCCGGATGAGATCGAGCGTCGTCGTCACATGCGCGAGCACGCAGGATTGCGTCGGGATGTCGAGCTTGAGCCGGATCTCCTCGAGCATGCTGAGGAGAGCATGGGCGCGCTCCGGGCTGTCGGTTGCCGGGTTGATGCCGATAACCGCATCGCCCGCGCCGAGCAGAAGGCCGTCGAGAATGCTGGCCGCGATGCCGCGCGGGTCGTCGGTCGGGTGGTTGGGCTGCAGGCGCACCGACAGGCGTCCCGGCAGGCCGATCGTATTGCGGAACCGCGTCACGACGGAGCATTTGGCCGCCATGACCATCAAGTCCTGAAGACGACTGATCTTGCTGACGGCGGCCGCCATTTCGGGGGTAACGCCGGGTGCGAGCGCAGCGAGCGCTTGCGCGTCCGCCTCGTCCGACAACAGCCAGTCGCGAAAGCCCCCGACCGTCAGATGCGCGATCGGCGCAAAGGCATCCCGGTCGTGCGAATCCACGATCAGGCGGGTGACCTCGTCCTCCTCATAGGGGACGACATGCTCCTGCAGGAATGCGGTGAGCGGCACATCCGCGAGCGCGAACTGGGCCGCGACGCGCTCTTCCTCGGATCGGGCGGCTATCCCCGCCAGCACATCGCCGCTGCGCAAGGGCGACGCCCTGGCCATCAGCACCTTCAGATCCGGAAAGACGTAGCGGTGACCTGCTAACGTGATGCCATGCATCGCGCGAACTTGCTCCGGGCTCCCCCCGCTGCAAGCGGGCTGGCGCCAACTATAGCAAGATTTGTAGCAGGATTTGTTCCGGCTGAATGCGCGGAGGAATCATCAGGCCCGCCGGCGAACTTTCAATCTCGGCCGACCGGCATTGGCGACGAGCTCCGAAAGCTCGCGCGTGGAGGGAACGCGCCGCACCAGCGATTCGGACGCCACCTCGTCACGGGCCAGATTCTCGACGATCGCAAGCAATGTTCTTCGGGTCGCGGCAACGTCGGATGCCCTTACTCCGGCGACAGCGGTCGCATTCACGTCTTCGGCGAGCGGCAAAAGCTTGTTGCGCAATGCCCGGCCGCGTGTCGTAAGAAAGACGAAAACCTTTCGACGGTTTCCAGGCAACTGCCTTCGCACGATATAACCCAGCTGCTCCATGGCCCTGAGCGCGGAAAAGGTCGTAGGCTCCATCACGCCGGCTCGCGAGCTCAGCTGGCGCTGGGTCAGGCCGTCCTGCTCCCACAGGATGCGCAGGAACGTCCAGTGGCCATAGGGAACCGAATGCGCGGTGAGACGCATCTGAAGGGAGCGCAAGAAGGCTCGCGCCGCATCACGGATCAGCGGAGCGAGGCGATCGCTCGGAACGGCGTCCTTCCAGTGGCGCAGGTCCGCTTCATTGATGTTCTTGTGGCCGCTCATGACGCGCCCACACGCAGGCGCCGCGCCGTCGCGGCGATCTGAGTCAAGGACGCGGCGCGGCCGAGAATTACGGGCATCGAAAGGTGCACGTCCACCGGAGGTCTCCCGGACATCGCGCCGTGCTGAAGGAACCGATTCAGAGGCTCGCGGATCATGAAGCCGTTTGGTTGCGATCGCATGTCGAAAGGTTCACGGACTTCAAGCACAAATTCGAGCCGCTGATGATGCGCATCATGCATGTTTCTCACAGTACGCAACAAGTCGCGCGACGCAGAAACTCCGCAAGACCATCATCACCCATTTGGGTGATGCCTTCCTCGCTTTCGGCGCGAGGGTTGGTGCAGGGAATCGTCGGCCGCACGGGACCTCTGGACATCAGTGGATATGAGATTATGCAATAATTTAGAAGGCTAATTTGTTGCCGCTCTGATCGCGTTTACCGAATTTTGCGATCTGCAATTCGGCAAAGGCAAATTCGGCATCAACCGATCCGATGATCAAGCCGCACGTCAACAGCCCGCACGTATGGGCGGGATCGGGAACGGTCGTCCGTCACGCTCCATGAGCCGGGATGAGCGGACCCGAACGACAGCGGCGCGCACGGGTAGGTGCCACATCGAACGCCGCAAGGCTTCGCCTTGGAGGAAAACGCGGCGGCCGTCGATTGCGATGGGATTCGCGACAAGCAACCTCGCTCCCGAACTCCAAGGCGAATCGCTTCGGCATTGCGCCGCAAGTCGACTCGCTGGACCTTCGGGATGCGGTCGCGCTGCGTCGCGAGGCGGCGGCACCGCCGCGCAATGGAAAAGACCCGGAATTTGGGCCCTGCCGGGCCGATCCATAGCGATCCGGGGAGAGGCAAGGTGCGCTTTGCTAGGGACAGCCCTAGTCTGCTAGTACCACCCCGCCAAAGGGGAGCCGGCGACCAAGACCGGAGAAATGAATGCTCAGTACGCTGCGGGCCGCCGCGCGCGTCATCGACCACACGATCGGCTGGAACCGGGTCGGATTTGTCATCAGCCTCACCATCATCGGGGTCGCCCTGTACGTGCTGTACGGCGCGTTGCGGGGGATCGATGTCGACGAACTGATCGCGGCCCTCCGGGCCATTCCTTCGCGCGACATTTTCATCGCTGTTCTCTGTGTGGCGGCGGCATATTTCACGCTGACCTTCTATGATCTGTTCGCGCTGCGCACGATCGGGCGAACCGACGTGTCCTACTGGACTGCGGCGCTGGCCTCTTTCACGAGCTATTCGGTGGGGCACAATATCGGCGCCAGCGCCTTCACAGGCGGTGCGGTGCGCTACCGGATCTATTCAGCGAGCGGGCTGAATGCGATCGATGTGGCCAAGATATGCTTTGTCGCGGGACTGACCTTCTGGCTCGGCAATGCGACTGTCCTCGGACTGGGCATCGCCTATGAGCCGGAAGCCGCGAGCGCCATCGACCAGCTGCCGCCCTGGATCAATCGCAGCATCGCGCTTTTGGCGCTTGCCGTGCTGGTGGCCTATGTGGCGTGGGTCTGGACCGGGCAGCGCACGATCGGACGGCATAATTGGAAGGTCGCGCTGCCGGGCGGCCCGCTGACGCTGCTGCAGATCGGCATCGGCATCGTCGATCTCGGCTTCTGCGTGCTTGCGATGTACATGCTCATTCCCGAGGCGCCGCATATCGATTTCGTGACGCTGGCGGTCATTTTCGTCTCGGCGACCCTGCTCGGCTTTGCCAGCCATTCGCCCGGCGGCCTCGGTGTCTTCGATGCCGCAATGCTCGTGGCATTGTGGGAGTTTGATCGCGAGCAGCTGCTGGCCGGCCTGCTTCTGTTCCGTCTGCTCTATTACATCGTCCCGTTCGGGCTCGCGCTCGCAATCCTGGGCATTCGCGAGATCGTGCTCGGGATGCTGGCCCCCGACGTGCCCCATGTGGGCGATATCGCGGCCGACGTGATCAGCGAGGACGAGGGCACCGACAGCGGCAAGGGCGACGCGCCGGACGAGGCCGCGACCGCGGCCAAGCCCTTGCGCAGCCCGGCGGAACAGGTCGATGGCCGGCGATGATTACGCCAGAATCCTGCGCCGCTATGCGGGAGTGATCAGCGCGCTCGCCGGCGGCTTCCTGTTCGTTGCCTTCTACCGGCTGGGGGAATTGTCCGGCGCACATGCGCTGATCGGCCTTGCCGCCGTCATCGCCGCCGCCTGGATCGCCTATCTGGCCTCCGAAACCTCTTCGAATGCGGAATCCCGCCGGCCGCAGGCTCGCGCGTTTGGCAGCGATCAACTCCTGCAGGTTGTGGTGGCCGCCATTCCGGATCCGGCGCTGGCGCTCGACCGCGACGGCCGGGTGCTGGCGCTGAATGCGCGCGTCACGGGCATCGCTCCGGCCCTGCGCCGCGGGGAGCCGGTGTCGCTGGCGCTGCGAGCGCCCGACGTGGTGGATGCGATCCGCCGGGCGGCGTCGAGCGGAAAGCCGGAGCGCGTGGAATTCGTCGAGCGCGTCGCGCCCGGGCGGTGGCTGGAAGCCTTGATCAGCCCGATCGGCGCCCAAAGCGAGCCGAAACCCGACCGCGCCGGCATGCTGCTGGTCATCTTCCACGACCTCACGCAGATCCGGCGCGTGGAGGAAATGCGGGCCGACTTCATTGCCAATGCCAGCCATGAATTGCGCACGCCGCTCGCCGCGCTCTCGGGTTTCATCGAAACGCTGAAAGGGCCGGCGCGCGAGGACGCAGTCGCGCGCGAGCGCTTTCTGGGCATCATGGAATCGCAGGCGACGCGGATGGCGCGATTGATCGACGACCTGCTCTCGCTGTCGCGGATCGAGGTTAACGAGCATCTGCGGCCGGACAAGCCGGTCGACCTGATCGGCGTCGTGCGGCAGGTCGTGGACACGCTGCAGACCCTCGCCCGCGACCGGGAGGTCGAGGTCAAGATCGAGGCGCCGCCGGGGTCGCTCATCGTGCCGGGCAACCGGGACGAACTGATCCGCGTGTTCGAGAACCTGATCGAGAACGCGCTGAAATACGGCGCCTCCGGCAAGCGGGTCGAGATCACGGTCGCCCGCGGAAAGGCGCCGGACGGCCGCGAGGAGGCCGTGGCCTCGGTGCGCGATTTCGGCCCCGGCGTCGCCGCCGAGCACCTGCCGCGGCTGACCGAGCGCTTCTACCGGGTCGATGTTGCGGATAGCCGTGCGCTCGGGGGAACCGGGCTGGGTCTCGCCCTCGTGAAGCATATCGTTAACCGCCATCGCGGGGTGCTCACCATCGAGAGCAAGCCGGGCCAGGGCGCGACCTTCACAGTCCGCCTGCCGATGTCCACAGACATCTCCCTAGGTTTTGAAAAAGAGTGATATAAATCAAAGACTTTTCTTGTCATCAAAGTTTCATCTGTCTGTCATAGGACGGCGGCGTAGCGCCGATAGGCGTTCAGTCGGGCGGACACAAGCGGCCCAGGGCCAACCGCCGGACAATAAACCCGATAACAAGGAGAGACCCTTGAAAACGACGACATTCGCCAGCGCTCTTGCGCTCGTGGCGGCGGGATTCGCCATGACCGGCACCGCCGAAGCCCGCGACCAGATCCGGATCGTGGGTTCCTCTACCGTTTATCCTTTCACGACCACAGTCGCCGAGCAGTTCGGCAAGACCTCCGGCATGAAGACGCCGGTTGTCGAATCAACCGGCACGGGCGGCGGCATGAAGCTGTTCTGCGCCGGCGTCGGCGTGAACCATCCCGATGCCACCAATGCGTCGCGACGCATGAAGAAGGGCGAGTTCGAAGACTGTCAGAAGAACGGCGTCAAGGACATTGTCGAGCTCAATATCGGTTTCGACGGCCTGACGGTCGCCCAGTCGAAGGCCGGCCCCGATATGAAGCTGACGCTCGGCCAGCTCTTCCTGGCTCTCGCCAAGGAAGTGCCCGGCCCGGACGGCAAGTTGATTCCGAACCCGTACAAGAACTGGTCGGATATCGACAAGTCGCTGCCGAACATCAAGATCGAGGTTCTCGGCCCGCCCCCGACCTCCGGCACGCGCGACTCGCTGCATGAGTTGTTCATGGAAGTCGGCGCGGAACAGATTCCGGCCCTCAAGGCGCTGAAGGCCTCTGATCGCAAGGCGTTCGACAAGGTCTGGAAGACACTCCGCGAGGACGGCGCCTATGTCGAAGCCGGCGAGAACGACAATGTGATCGTGCAGAAGCTCGAGGCCAACAAGAACGCCTTCGGCGTGTTCGGCTTCTCGTTCCTCGAGGAAAACGCTGCGAAGTTGAAGGGCGTTTCGCTCGATGGCGTGGCGCCGGAATTCGACAATATCACGAGCGGCAAGTACAAGGGCGCGCGCCGGATGTATGTCTACATCAAGAAGGCGCATGTCGGCGTCGTTCCCGGCCTCGACAAGTTTGCGCTCGAGTACGTGTCTCCCAAGGCGCTGGGCGAAGATGGCTATCTCGCCAAGAAGGGGCTCGTAACTCTGCCGAAGTCCGAGCTTGAAACGGTTCGCAAGAACGTCACCGGCATGACGCCGA
>JACAEG010000150.1 GCA_013388965.1 Pseudorhodoplanes sp.
ACGCGGCCCTGAACAAGGGCCGCGGGCTGAAGCTCGCGCCGCTCACGGTCGCCGTGCTGGATGCGGGCGGACATCTCGTCGCCTTCAAGCGCGAGGACAGGTCCGGCATCCTGCGGCCGGATATCGCGATCGGGAAGGCCTGGGGCGCGCTCGGCATGGGTTTCGGCTCGCGCGAGATCGCGGAGCGGGCGAAGGCGATGACGACCTTCTTCACGGCGCTCACGACGATCGCGCAGGGGCGGCTGGTGCCGGTGCCGGGCGGCGTGCTGATCCGCAACGCGCAGGGCGATCTTGTCGGCGCGGTCGGCATTTCGGGCGACACGTCGGACAATGACGAGGCCTGCGCCATCGCGGGAATCGAAGCGGCAGGGCTTCTGGCGCAGGTCGGTGCGAAGGGCTGAGCGCACTCTGACCTGTTGATTGCTGCCCGCGGGAGCGAGGACCCGGGATCAGATGGCAGGATGCCCGCTTGTGCGGGCATGAGCGGGAAGGTCGGTCTTCCCCTTTCCGGCCACCAGCGCCGCCCCGCCCGCGAGCGCCGCGAGCACCGCCCAGTGGGCGTAGCGAAAATCCGACGCCACGCCGACAAGGAAGAAGGTCATCACATAGATGGCCGCCGAGCCCGCCGCCGCGACGGCAAGCGCACCTTCCGGCGTGGCACGGCGGCGCCAGGCGAGGAGCACCACGAGCAGATCGAGCATGAGCCAGGTTCCCGCCCGCATCAGCGGGGTCTTGCGCAAGGCCTCGTCGATCGCGCGCAGGGTCATGAAGGCCGGCCGGTCCTCGTAGAGATACTTGCGCGGGTCCTCGACGTCGAGCGTCCACAGCGTGAGGTTCTCGTTGACCAGAAAATTCCGCATGAACGCCGCGCGGTGCTGCAGCCAGGCCAGCGGATGATTGGCGATCGCGCTGATCCAGGCGGAGCTGAGAACGGGCGTGCCGAACACCTTGTCCTGCTTCTCCAGCCGCGCCATCACGAAATTGCAGGGGTCGCGGTTCCAGTAGATGTCCCACAAAGTCGGCTTGTAGCAACCATCGAGAATGAGCGTGTTTTGCTCCAGCGTCCATGCGCCCGGAAACTGGTTGTTCTTGGAAAAGTGCGAAATGCCGCCGAGATCGAATACGAAGATCGAATGCAGCGGATGCTCGCGCTTGGCATCGAGCAGACCGTAATAGACGAATTGCACGAGCCCGTAGCAGGCGATGGCCACCGGGACATAGAGCGCGATCATCCGTACAAACGAGAAGCGCCACGGCCAGAGCGCATAGGCCGCAAGAACCGGCGCCGCGATCAATGCATTGGGCCGCAGCAGGACACCGAAGGCAACAAGACCGAGCGCGGCGAGTTGCAGAAGCAGGCGCATCCGCGCTGTCATGCCCGCCGCCACATAGGCGAGCGCGGCTGCAAGCAGCCATGTCGTCGAAAACAGGATGTCGCGCCAGATGATGCCGGCGAATTCCGCCGCCGGCGGCAGGAAGGCGAGAAGGGCCAGCAGAATGCCGGCCGCAGGCGACCGCCGCGCCAGCGCGGCGGACAGGATCGCAAAGCCGCTCCAATAGAGGCCCGCGATCAACAGGAACATGCTGGCGGAGCCGGGCGCGAGCGGGTCGATCAGCCGCCACAGCCACACCATCACCGGCGATTGCCAGTCGCCCCACCGCGGCTCCGTGATCGCAAGATACACATACTTGGCGTCGTAGGTCATGACGCCTGGATGGAAAACGAAGAGCGTCAGGATGAATCCGGCAGTGCAAAGAATGAACGGCAGCGCCTTAGCCCATGCGCGCATACACGTCCCCTGAATTCGCCTCGTGCGGAAGGCTCTGCAGCCATGCGGCGATTTGCGAGGCCGACTGCCAGTCGGCATGCACAAGCGTCTGGCTTTCGCCGAGCGCGGCGTTGAAGCGCTTGAAGCCGAGCGCCACGCAATGCTCGATGCAGGCAAATGCCACGTCTCGCTGGATGGTGGTGAACTCGAAGGACAAGGCCGGCACGGGCTGAGACAGTCCGGCGAGTGCCTGCGATTCATATCCCTCGACGTCGATCTTCATGAAGACCGGCTTGCCGTGCCGCGCGATCAATGCGTCGAGCGTCGTCGCCGTGACCGGGATCGATCTGGACCAGCGCTGGCCCTCCCAGCCGCGGGCGCCGTGCGCGGCTTTCACAAAATCGCCGGACACCGTCGAGACCGTCGGATTGTCGACATTGATCTTGAGCATCACCGTGCCGGGTGCATTCCCGACGGCGGCAGCCTCGATGCCGACCTGCCGGTCGCGCCGGTAAAGAAACTTCAGCGTCCTTACCAGCGCCGGCTGCGGCTCGACCGCGACGACGCGCGCTCCCAGCCTTCGGAACGCCGCCACCCGGTCGCCGACATGTGCGCCGATGTCGAAGACGAGATCGCCGGGTTTCACGAATTGCGCATACAGGGCATCCATCGCCGCGCGCGGCGCACGGCGGCCGTAATAGGTGCGCAGCGAACGGACGACGCCGCGGGCGGTGCGCAGGGATTGGAACATGGTTCAGGCCGCCTGCGCACCGGGCCGATCGAGGCCGGGCAAGGACAGTGGAGTGAGCGCCTCGCTCGCCTGCGTTTCTTCCGGCAGCGCGCACAGGCCCATGCGCGCCAGCGCGCGTCCGAGCGCGGGCGAGGCGGTCCACACTGCAAGGGGGATCGAGACGGCAAGGCCGAGCGCGACAAAGGAGGCGAACGGGATGGCGACGGGATGGGTCGCGGCCAGCGTGCCGATCGAGGCGACCCCCAACGCCGTCTGCGGCCATAATGTGCGGGTCGCGAGACGCCACGGCACGGCATGATCGTCGCGCACCTGTCCGATCCAGCCGATCTGGCGGCCGAACAGAAGGCCGGCCAGAAAGACAGTGTGCCCGAACCACATGATCGGGATGAGGACAATGGAGAAGATCGTCTCGACGGCGACGCCCAGCAGGAACATGGCCGTGCCGCCGAAGGCCGCGCGCGCTTCCTTGCGCGACAGAACGTCGACCACGCTCGACCATTGCGGCGTGAACCACATGACGAAGTTGAGGGCGAAGACCGCGATGCCGAGCTCGGGCCGGATCACGTCGCTGACATTGCTCGCGAGCGCGATGCCGATCGTGCCGACGATCAGCATGCCGATCCAGGCAGGCGAGCCGAGAAACATCAGAAGCGCGAATACGAGCTGGTAGCGGCTGACGAATTTCAGTCCCGGCAGCCCGAGGAAATACCAGTATTGCATGTTGCCCTGGCACCAGCGCAAATCCCGCCGGATGAACTCGATCAGCGTCGGAGGGTTTTCTTCCCAGGAGTGATCCTCCTCCGGCATCACGCGCACCTCGTAGCCGGCGCGGCGCATCAGCACGGCCTCGATCTGGTCGTGGCTCAGCACGTGTCCGCCGAACAGCGCGTCGGCCGGCAGCGGCGGGAGCTGGCAATGGTCGTGGAAGGGGGCAATGCGGAAAATCGCGTTGTGCCCCCAATAGGGTCCGCAATCGCCCTGCCACCAGGTCGCGCCGGTGGTGTAGGAGCGCATGCCAAGTCGCATGCCGAACTGGAAGAGCCGCGCAAATGCGCTCGAGGACGGCAGGCCGACCACGAGGCTTTGCAGGAGTCCGAGCTTGGGGCTCGCCTGCATGATGCGCACAAGCCGCAGCACGGCGCCCGCGGTCATGTAGCTGTCGGCATCGAGCGGCACCGCGAATTCGTGCTTACTGCCGTAGCGTTCGCAGAAATCGCGGATATTGCCGGCTTTGTAGCCGGCATTGTCGGTGCGGCGCCGGTAGGTGAGGCCGATGCGCCCGCGCCACGTTTCGGCGAGCGCCGTGAAACGCTGTTCCTCGCTTGCGGCGATGGCGCTGTCGCTGGTGTCGCTCAGGATATAGGCGTGGAAGCGTTCGCCATAGCCGGAGGTCGCAAGACCCGCGAGCATCGGCTCGAGGTTGCGGACGATCCGTTCGGGCGTCTCGTTGCGGATGCAGACGATGACGGCGACAGACGATGTAATCGGCTCGTCGCCCTTGATCCGCGCCGCGGGCGGATTGACAGCGCCCAGCGGATCCTTCGCGAACCGCATGATGAGAAAGCCGATCACCGCGTTCCAGAATCCGATCACCGTCCAGGGCAGGGTCACCCCGAACATGACGATGAGCGCGATATCCGCCACGCCGAGCCCGCCCGGCGAGAGGGCGGCGGCGAGGAGCCACAGCATCAGCCCCATCGTCACTACGACCAGCGCGGCGAACAGGGCGCGGCGCGCGGTCATGGGCAGGCCGCGCTCAGGGAACGCGGTAGGCGTTGCGGGCATTCTCGATAATCCCCCGTTCGGGCCGTGCGTGGTATAGCGGGTCCGCATACTGGCGACAAAGGTGACAGGTGACCAAGGATCGGGGCGAACAGAAGGCGCGCGCGCTTTGGTATACCGCGCCCGGCAGCGCCGAAATCCGGGAGGAGCCGGTCGGCCCGACGCGGATGGGAGAGGTGCGGGTGCGCACACTCTTCACTGCGGTCAGCCGCGGCACCGAGGCGCTGATCTCGCAGGGGCGCGTGCCGGATACCGAATATGAGCGCATGCGCGCACCCTTCATGGGTGGACGATTCCCCTATCCGGTCAAGTACGGCTATTCCAACGTGGGGCGGGTCGAGGCCGGACCCGATGAACTGATCGGCCGCAACGTCTTTTCGCTTTTTCCGCACCAATCAGGCTTTGTCGTTCCCGCGGAAGCCGTCGTCCCTGTCCCGGAGGGCGTGCCGCCGCTGCGCGCCGTGCTGGGCGCCAATATGGAGACCGCGCTGAACGCGATCTGGGACGGGCAGCCCGGGCCCGCCGACCGGATTGCCGTGGTCGGGGCAGGGGTCGTGGGCGCGCTGGCCGCCTGGCTGTGCGGGCAGATGCCGGCTACGGACGTGACAATCGTCGACGTCAATCCGGCGCGGGCGCCGCTCGCCGAAAGGCTCGGCGTGGGCTTTGCCGCGCCCGGCAGGGCCTCCGGCGATCACGATCTTGTCATCCACGCCAGCGGGCATGGAAGCGGTCTTGCGGAGGCGTTCTCGCTCGCGGGCGACGAGGCCACCGTCCTCGATCTGTCCTGGTATGGCGCGGGCGACGTGCCGGCGCCGCTCGGCGGGGCGTTTCATTCCCGCCGCCTCAAGCTGATCTCCAGCCAGGTCGGCAAGGTCGCGCCGTCGCACCGGCCACGCTGGACACATCGCCGGCGTCTCGAGGCCGCGCTTTCGCTGCTCGCCGACCCCGCGCTCGACGCGCTGCTTGCGCCGCCCATTCCTTTGGCGCAATTACCCGCGCGGCTGCCGCATGTGCTGTCGTCCGGGAGCGGCGTATTGTGCCAGCCGGTCGACTATTCCGCCGCGTAAGCGGCCCAAGCGGAGTTGCCCCATGTATGCCGTCGAGGTCCGCGATCACATCATGATCGCCCATTCGTTCCGCGGCGCTGTGTTCGGCCCGGCGCAGGCGCTGCACGGCGCGACCTTCGTGATCGATGCCGCCTTCCTGGCGAAGGAACTCGACAGGAACGGGATCGTGGTCGATATCGGCCGCGCGCATGAGGTGCTGAAATCGATCCTTGCGCCGCTCAATTACAAGAATCTCGACGACATTCCGGCGTTCAGGGGCGCCAACACGACCACGGAATTCCTCACGCGGCATATCTACGAGGAGCTAGCGCAGGCCGCGCGCTCGGGCGGGCTCGGCCGCGACGGCAAGGATCTCGATGCCATCCGGGTCACCATTTCCGAATCGCATGTCGCGCGCGCCTGGTACGAGGCTCCGATATCGTGATCCGCGCGGTGGCCTTCGCCGTGCCGGGCAATCTCGATACGCCGACCGGCGGCTACGCTTATGACAAGCGCATTCTTGCCGAATTGCGCGCGCTTGGCTGGCATGTCGATGTCGTCGATCTCGGGTCGGACTTTCCGAGGCCTTCGGCGCCCTCGCTGCGGCAGGCGGGGGAGCGCGTCGCCGCGCTCGACGCCGCAAACCCGATCGTGATCGACGGGCTGGCCTTCGGCGTGATGGACGAAGCGGCCGCAAGGCTCGGCGCCAGCCGCAAGCTTGTCGCTTTGGTGCATCACCCGCTTGCATATGAGTCCGGTATTTCACCGGGCGACGCGGAGCGATTTCGCGTCAGCGAGCGCGCGGCGCTGGCACATGTGCGCCATGTCGTGGTGACGAGTCCGGCGACGGGCCGCCTGTTGCAGAATGAATATGCAGTGAAAGCCGAGCGCATAACGGTCGTGAAGCCGGGCAATGAGCGAATCGCGGCGGCACCCCGCGCTGACCAGGGTAGCGTGTCGCTGCTTGCGGTCGGCTCGCTGGTCCCGCGCAAGGGCTACGATGTTCTGATTGCCGCGCTTGCCCCGCTGAGGGATTTGCCGTGGACGCTCGCGGTCGCCGGCGATGCGACGCGCGATCCTGCCACGACGGAGAAACTCAAGTCCGATATTGTGTCGCATGGCTTGTCAAATCGCGTTGTCCTGCTTGGCGCCGTCCCGGATGAAAGGCTTGCGGCGCTGTATGGTGAAGCGCATGCCTTTGTGCTGGCATCGCGCTTCGAAGGCTACGGCATGGCTTACGCAGAGGCGATCGCGCATGGCCTGCCGGTGATCGCCACCCGCACCGGCGCCGTGCCGGAGACGGTGCCGCCCGAGGCCGCCTTGTTCGTCGAACCCGACGATGCGGCCGGACTCTCGGACGCGCTGCGCCGCCTGATCGAGGATCGCGCTCTGCGCGCGCGTCTCTCCGCCGCAGCTTGCAACGCCGCGCGCAACCTCCCCACCTGGCGGGAGTCGGGCGAATTGTTCTCGCGCGTGCTGGAGGCCGTATCGTGAGCTTTTCCGCACAATGGCTCGAACTGCGCGAGCGCTACGACACGCCGGCGCGCAACCCAGGCGTGCTGGACGCGGTCGCTGCGGCATTTGCCGGCAAGCCGGCAATCTCCGTCACCGATCTCGCCTGCGGCACGGGCTCGACGCGCCGCGCCATCGCCGCCCGCCTGCCGGTGCGGCAGGACTGGCGGCTTGTTGACAACGATCTGAGCCTTCTTGCGCGCGCCAGGCCATCGACACTGCCGGCCGGCGTGACGATCACGACGGTGCCGGTCGATCTGGCGCGCGATCTCGAAGCCGCGCTCGACGGGTCGGTCGATCTTGTCACGGCGTCCGCGCTGCTTGATCTTGTTTCGGTGTAATGGCTGGAGCGCTTCACCACCGAAATCGCGGCGCGGGGTCTGCCGGTCTATGCCGCGCTCAACTATGACGGCCGCGCGATTTGCGGCCCCTCCGACGCCTTCGACAACGCGATCATCGCGTCCGTCAATCGCCATCAGCTGACCGACAAGGGATTCGGCCCGGCGCTCGGCCCCGGCGCCGCCGCGCAGGCGATCGAGCGCTTCCGCAAGCTCGGCTATGCGGTGACGCAGGGCGCGTCCGACTGGCTGTTCGGGCCGTCCGATCAGGAGATCCAATTCGAGATGATTTCAGGCTGGGCGCGCGCCGCGCGCGAGCTCGACGAATATCCGCTGGAGGACATCGTCGGCTGGCTGACGCGCAGGCGCGATCACATCGCCGCCGGCCGCTCCTCGATCGTCGTCGGTCACGTCGATTTCTTTGCAACGCCGGGCCGCCGCTGAGACATCAGGCTGCAATCGAACAGCACTTCGTCGCCGAGCATGTGCGCCCGGACATGCGGACGGTGTGCTTCGGCCAGGGTATCGATCGGCGGAAGCGAGATACCGGTCGGGCCGTCACCAATGATGACCGGTGCGACCACGATATGCAGGCGATCGAGGCATCCGGCAGCGAGGAAGCGCGAAACGGTGTTCGCGCCGCCTTCTATCAGAATGCGACGAAGCCCGGCATCGGCCAGGGCTGCGACGATATCGGCCGGTGCGATATTGCCCTCGGACACGGGCAGTGCGATCCGCTCGATGCCGCGCGGCAATTCGGACGTCACATTGCGCGATCCGATGACCATTCGTCGCACCCCGTCATTGGCGAGGCACCTTGCCGCCACGGGCAGCCGCCCGTTCGGATCGATCACCACGCGGGCCGGATTGGGACCGGCGACACGGCGTACCGTCAGTTGCGGGTCGTCGGCGATCGCGGTGCCGACGCCGATCACAACTGCGTCAACAAGCGCTCGCAACCGGTGAAGATGGGCCAGCCCTTCGGGCCCGTTGATGTAGTGGGAGTGCCCCGTTCGGGTTGCCGTGCGGCCGTCGAGCGACTGCCCGATCTGGCCTATCACCGTAAGTCCGTCGGCCGCAGGAATTTGGAGCGGTCTGAAGCGATCAGCCCACGGCCGCGGCAGGGGCTTACCATCCCGAAAGTCCCGGGGAACGAAAGTCCAGCCTTCGGAGTCAGCATCGGCAGTGCGTGCACAGACAAGCTTTTCTGAAAATTCGTTCATCACGCATCCAAATCGGTCGGCCCGGACGTACTTGCTTTACGGTGTCATCAAGTTGGCACATTATTCGGGAGTTGTTGGCAGGAATAATTCCCGAACCAGAACGTTTACTCCTGCGTAATACGGAATCCTTGAATGGGGCATGTTGAACGCTTTGCCGGCTCCTCTCTTCTGGGGGAGCCGAATTTCGTTGAGGTTGAGCGAGCAATCGCCGAACTGCGATCCGGGCGACCGGTTGCGATCGAGAATCGCGACACGAGTCATCTGACGCTGCCGGTGGACTGGCTCGACGCGCGGCAGCTGGCGGCCTTCCGCCGGTTCTGCGCGCCGGTGCAGCCCGTGCTCACTCTGACCGCCGCGCGCGCGCGCGAATTGAGGATCGAATCCGATTCCGGCGTCACGCTGACATTGCCTCCCGATGCCGATGCCCCTTGGGTGCGGTCGATCGCGTCCGATGCACGCTTCCCCTTCGACGGCAGCTTTGTGCCGGCGACGGCGGAAATGGAAGCGGCGTTGCGCCTGTGCAAGCTTGCGCACCGCCTGCCTGCGGTTCTCTCGGTCGAGGGCCAGACGGGCCGCTGGGACGGCATCCAGCCCGCCCCGATGACGTTGCAGGCGGATGCAGTGGCCGGATTCCGGGACCGCGCCGTGCGCGCGCTCAAGATCACGGGCGAGGCGCGCGTGCCGCTGCAGAACGGCGTGAGCGCGCGGTTTATCATTTTCCGCGGCATGATCGGCGGCGAATCGGCCGCGATCGTCATCGGGGATCCGGACTTCTCCAAGCCCGTCCAGGTGCGGCTGCATTCGGCCTGTCTGACCGGCGATGTCTTCGGTTCGCGCCGTTGCGATTGCGGCGACCAGCTCAAGCTTGCGCTCGAACAGATCGCCGATACCGGCGGCGGCGTGATCCTGTATCTGGACCAGGAAGGCCGCGGAGTGGGCCTCGCCAACAAGATGCGCGCTTACGCGCTCCAGGACGCGGGCCTCGACACGGTCGATGCCAATACCGCGCTCGGCTTCGAGGACGACGAGCGCGACTATGGCGTTGCCGGCCGGATGCTGCAGATGATCGGCTGTGCCAAGGTGCGGCTGATGACCAACAATCCCGCGAAGATCGATGGGCTGCTCGAGGCCGGGATCGAGATTTCCGGGCGCGTGCCGCTGATCACGCCGGTCAATGGCGACAATCGCCGCTATCTCGCGGCCAAGGCGACGCGCGCGGGCCATTCGCTCGATCACCTGTTCGAGCAGCTCGCCGCGAACGATTGCGCGATTGTCCCGGACAAGGAAGCGGCGTCGTGATATTGAAATCGGTCTGGAAGTCGCTTCGGACCGGTTCCATCTCATGGCTCAAGCCCTTCACCATCCCCCGCAAAGCTATTCCTTCACGGCGCGCACGCTGCACTGGACCATCGCGGCGATCGTGCTGGTCATGATTCCGGTCGGAATCGTCATCGCCAACAATCTCGGCGGGCCGCTGCAGACCCCGCTCTACAACCTGCACCGCTCGTTCGGCATCCTGCTCATTCCCCTGGTGATCTGGCGCATCGTCTATCGCCTGACGCACACGCCGCCGCCCTTGCCCGATCACGTTCCGGCGATCCAGCGCCTGGCGGCCGAGAGCACACATGGGCTGCTCTATGTCCTGCTGATCGTGCAGCCGCTCGTCGGATGGATCGCGACCTCCGCATATCCGGCGCAGTTCTGGTTCTTCGGGCTCTTTCCCGTGCCGCTGATCTGGCCGGAGAACCGGGATTTCTCGAACCTGATGTTCGGCGTTCATCTCTGGCTCGGACTTGCGATGGCGGCGCTGCTCTGCGCGCATATCGGCGGCGCTCTCTATCATCTTCTGATCCGCAAGGATGGCGTGTTTCAGCGCATGACCGGCTGAACGATCGACGAACTCGCAATTCCATGCGACTCAAATCCCGATACTGGTGGGACCTCTCCACGCGCGACTTCGCGGCGCTCGACATGGAGCGCGTGATTGCGTTGCAGCCTGTCGCCGCCGTGGAGCAGCATGGGCCTCACCTGCCGCTGCGGGTCGATGCCGCAATCAACGAGGGGATCATCGCGCGCGCGCTGGCGATCATGCCCCACGATCTGCCGGTGCTGATCCTGCCCGCTTGTGCCATTGGAAAATCGGACGAGCACATCGCCTTTCCCGGCACGCTGACGCTGTCCCATGAGACGCTGGCGCGCGTCTGGTTCGAGATCGGCGAAAGCGTGCAGCGCGCAGGCTGCCGCAAGATCCTGTTCTACAATTCGCATGGCGGGAATCCGCCGGTCATGGATATCGTCACGCGCGATCTGCGCGTGAAGTGCAGGATGCTGGCGGTGGCAGCATCGTGGTTCGCGACCGTGGATACCGGCGATCTGTTCGGCGCCGCCGAGCGGAGGCATGGCATTCATGGCGGCGAGGCGGAGACCAGCGTGATGCTGCATCTGCATCCCGGCCTCGTGGACAAGGCGCAGGCGCGGGATTTCGGCTCGTCATCGGCTGCGATGGCGCGCGACTTCAAGCTGCTGACCGCGGAAGGTCCCGTCGCCTTCGCCTGGATGACGCAGGACCTGAACCCCTCCGGCGCCTGCGGCAATGCTGCCGCGGCGGATGCCGAGCGCGGACGGACCGTGGTCGAGCGCGCCGCCGGGGCGCTGATCGACCTGCTGCAGGATATGGACCGCTTTCCGCTCGAGGATTTGCCCGCCGGGACGGCGTTTTCCAGTCGCTGATGGCGCAATTGCGTGCATCCCGGGGGTGCTCCGGCATGCTAGAGGGCCTGCGTCCCCGCTTCGATTGACTCCTCTGCCGGCTCCATGCTGGCATCGTTTCAAGAGCCTGCCGGGGCTGAATTTTCTCAATTGGAGGGCATCATGAAATCGGCATGGATTGCAGCCGCAGCGCTCAGCGCGGCGCTCGTCAGCGCGCCTGCGCAGGCGCAGACCAAGGTCAATATCGGCATTTCGGGCTGGACGGGCTTTGCCCCGCTGACCCTCGCCAAGGAGGCCGGCATTTTCGCCAAGAACGGCCTCGACGTGACCATCAAGAAAATCCCGCAGGCCAGCCGTCACCTGGCCATCGCCTCGGGCGACATCCAGTGCGCTGCGACCACGGTTGAAACCTGGATTGTCTGGAACGCCAACGGCGTGCCGACCACGCAGCTCTTCCAGCTCGACAAGTCCTATGGCGCGGACGGCCTCGTCGTGCGCGGCAATATCGGCTCGATCAAGGACCTCAAGGGAAAGACGGTTGCGGCATCGGCGCCGGGCACCTCGCCTTACTTCCTGCTTGCCTGGTTTCTGAAGAAGAACGGACTGTCGACCAAGGACGTCACGGTCGTGAACATGGAGCCGGGACCGGCCGCGCAGGCCTTCATCGCCGGCCAGAATGACGCGGCTGCGACCTACGAGCCCTATCTCTCGGCTGTGCGCGAGAAGCCGGAAGCCGGCAAGATCATCGCCACCACGCTCGACTATCCGATGGTGATGGACACCTTCGGCTGCACGCCGAAATTCATCGCCGAGAACGAGGCCGCGGTGAAGGCGCTGACCCAGAGCTATTTCGAGGCACTCGACATGATCAAGGCCGACGAGAAGAAGGCCTTCGAGATCATGGGCGCGGATGTGAAGCAGACCGGCGAAAAGTTCGGCAACTCCGCGAAATACCTGCGCTGGCAGGACAAGGAAGCCAACAAGAAGTTCTTCGCCGGCGAGTTCAACACCTTCTCCAAGGAGGCCGCCGACCTCCTGCTCGAGATCGGCGTGATCAAGCAGATACCCGATCTGTCGAAGCTCGCCGACACGCGCTTCGTGCAGTGATGAGCTTTCCCTCTCTCCGCCTTGGCGGGGAGAGGGTGCCGAGCGAGCGTCACGCGAGCGAGGCGGGCGAGAGGCTTTTGCGTATCACCCGGCTCGCGCGCGCATCGCTCGATGCTCGCCACCCTATCCCCCGCTGAACTGGGGAGAGGGATAGCCCGCCCCAGATGAAACCCCTCGCCCCCATTTCAAGCGGCGCACGCATCGCGCTCGGCATCCTGTTCTTTGTGCTGTTCGTCGCGGGCTGGGCCTATGCGACCTTCGGCGGGTTCGTCTCCAAGACCTTTCTTGCAGACCCGCTCACGATGCTCGAGGAGGGCTGGCTGCTGCTGACCAAGCACGGTTTTCTCTACGATATCGGCATCACCATCTGGCGCGTGGTCGGCGGCTTCACGCTGGCCGCCCTTGTCGCCGTTCCGCTCGGCATCCTGATGGGTGCCTACAAGCCGATCGAAGCCTTTCTCGAACCCTTCGTCTCCTTTGCGCGCTATCTTCCGGCGTCCGCCTTCATTCCGCTGCTGATCCTGTGGGCCGGCATTGGCGAATTGCAGAAGCTCCTGGTGATCTTCATCGGCTCGGTATTCCAGATCGTGCTGATGGTTGCCGTGACCGTCTCGGCGGTGCGGCGCGATCTGGTCGAGGCGGCGCTGACGCTCGGCGCACGCGATCGCGGCATCCTGGTCCGCGTGCTGATCCCGGCCTCCGCGCCCGACATCGCCGAGATTCTGCGCCTCGTGCTCGGCTGGGCATGGACCTACGTGATCGTCGCCGAGCTGATCGGCTCATCGTCCGGCATCGGCCACATGATCATCGACAGCCAGGCGCTGCTCGCGACCGGCCAGATCATCTTCGGCATCATCGTGATCGGGGTGATCGGACTGATTTCCGATTTCCTGTTCAAATGGGCGAACCGCGCGATGTTCCCGTGGAGTTTGGCGTGAGCAAGCTCGTGATCGAGGATGTCTCGCGTGTTTTCCCGCCGGTGCATGGCGGCCACCCGGTGCGCGCGCTCGAGCCCACGACGCTCACCGTCGGCGACAACGATTTTGTCACCATTCTGGGTCCCTCCGGCTGCGGGAAGTCCACGCTGTTGCGACTGATCGCCGGGCTCGACACGCCGACCACGGGAAAAATCCTGCTCGACGGCAAGCCGGTCAAGGGGCCGGGCCCCGACCGCGGCATGGTGTTTCAGTCCTACACGCTGTTCCCCTGGCTGCATGTCGCCGACAACATCGCCTTCGGCTTGCGCGAGAAAGGCATGCCCGTCCCCGAACGCGAGCGCATCGTCGCGCAATGGCTCGACAATATCGGGTTGCGCAGCTTCGCGCGGCATTTTCCCAAGCAGCTATCGGGCGGCATGCAGCAGCGCACCGCGATCGCGCGCGCGCTAGCCAACGATCCGGCGGTCCTGCTGCTCGACGAGCCGTTCGGAGCGCTCGACAATCAGACCCGCTCGCTGATGCAGGAATTGCTGCTCGGCATCTGGGAGCGGGACCGCAAGACGGTGATCTTCGTCACCCATGACATTGAGGAGGCGATCTTCCTCGCCTCGCGCGTGCTCGTGATGTCCGCGCGTCCCGGCCGCATCAAGGCCGATCTGCGAGTCGATCTTCCGCATCCGCGCCACTACACGATCAAGACCAGCCCGGAATTTTCCGCGCTGAAGGCGCGTTTGACCGAGGAAATCCGCGTCGAGGCCGTGCTCGCGGCGGAAGGGCATTGACCCCCTTTACCGCTTTGTCTCCGATCCCGAGGTGCGAGCGAGCGAAGCGAGTGAGCCTCGAAGGATGATCGGGCTCGAACTTGACCATCGCCCTTCGAGGGCCGCCTTCGGCGGCCACCTCGGGGTGACGGGGAAGGATTGCTGTTTTGTCGATTCTACTGGCTCGCCCAGATGATGCGCGCGATCCACATCACGTCGGCCATCGGGAGAGTGCGGTCGCCGTGCGACGAGTTGAGCGACTGCAGCTCGATCGTCTTCGAGGTCTTGCGCGTCAATTGCTTGACCATGACCTCGCCCTTCTTGGTCTTGACCACGACTCGGTCGCCGCGGCGCACGGGAGCTGCGGGCGAGACGATGATGATATCGCCCTTGCGATAGGCGGGCAGCATCGAATCGCCGGAAATTTCCAGCGCATAGGCATGTTCGTCGGTGATCGCGGGCGCCGCGATCTCGTCCCAGCCCTTGCCGACCGGAAATCCGCCGTCGTCGAAATAGCCGCCGGCGCCGGCTTCCGCGAATCCGATCAGCGGCACGGCTGTCACCGGGGCGCGCGGGTTGTCGGCAAGCAGCGCCATGAAGGTCTCGACCGACGCTCCGGTCGCCGCGAGCGACTTCGCCACCGATTCGGTCGAAGGCCAGCGTGCGCGCCCGTCGGGCGTGATGCGCTTGGACTTGTTGAAGGTGGTGGGGTCGAGGCCCGCCTTCTTCGCGAGGCCGGAGGCCGACAGGCCTGCGCGCGCGGCGAGCCGGTCGATGGCATTCCATACCTGGGCATGGGTCAGCATGAGCGAGGCTCCCGGCCGGGATGGCCGTAAGACTTTAATCCCACTTAGGAATTAGAGCCTCCGGCGAATTCTGTCCAGTGTTTTGTGAGGTGCCCGCCTTGAACGGTCCGGGACCGGGCCGTAGGGTCGCATGCCGGAATTCGGAGAAAAATCCCCTTTGATCGGGCTTTTGGAGCGTCTGGCGCGGCCCGTCCTGCGCGCTATGGACCCGGAGGACGCCCACAGGCTGGCCGTCGCCGGGCTGAGGCTCGCGCCCCTGCCGGCCGCCCCGGCTGACGATTCGCGGCTCGCGGTCGCGGCCTTCGGGCTCGCCTTTCCCAATCCGGTCGGGATCGCGCCGGGCTTCGACAAGAATGCGGAGGTCCCCGACCCGCTGCTGCGGCTCGGCTTCGGCTTTGTCGAGATCGGCACGGTGACGCCGCGTCCGCAGACGGGCAATCCGCGTCCGCGCATTTTCCGGCTCGAGGCCGACGGCGGCATCATCAACCGGCTTGGTTTCAACAATGACGGCGAGGTGGCGGTGCTGGCGCGCCTGCGCGCGCGCAGCGGCGGCGGCGTGCTTGGCGTCAATATCGGCGCCAACCGCGACAGTGCCGACCGCGCCGCCGACTATGTGAAGCTTGTTGAAACCTTCGCGCCGGTCGCGAACTATCTCACGGTCAATGTCTCCTCGCCCAACACGCCCGGCCTTCGCGACCTGCAGCAGGCGAAATCGCTCGACGAGCTTCTCGCGCGCGTGCTGGAGGCGCGCGACCGGATCGCCGCGACCGCGTGCCGCCGGCCCCTGCTGCTCAAGATCGCGCCCGACCTTTCGCTCAACGATCTCGATGATGTCGTCGCGATCGTGCGCAAGCGCGGCATCGACGGCATGATCGTCGGCAACACCACGCTGAGCCGGCCGGCGAGTCTCCAGGAGCGCGTGAAATCGATCGAGCAGGGCGGATTGTCGGGCGCGCCGCTGTTTGCGCTCTCGACGCGCATGCTGGCGGAAACCTATGTGCGCGCGGAGGGCAGGTTCGCGCTGATCGGGGCGGGCGGTATCGATTCAGGCGATGCCGCTCTCGCCAAGATCAGGGCGGGCGCCACGCTGGTGCAGCTTTATTCCGGGCTTGTGTTTCGCGGGCTCTGCCTGCTTGGCGAGATCAAGCGCAGCCTGGTCGGTGCGCTTGAGCGCGAGAAGCAGGCGAGCCTTGCGCCGCTCGTCGGCGTCGATGCGGCGGCGCTGACGGGAATGCGCTGGCCGGAATAGCGATTGCGGCCCGCTCCGCTCTCAGGCCGTCAGCGTCCCTTGGGTGCATTGACCAGCCGGACGACGAACCAGATCGGAATGACGATCACAGCGCCGAGCAGGAAATAGCGCCACAGCCATTCGATGGCGTCGAAGCCCATCTCCCAGATGCGGATAATCAGCCGCCGCACGCTGTCGATGATGTTGTAGGGGTCGAGTCCGAAGGCTGCGAGCAGGACGCCGATCAGGATCGAGAGCAGCACCAGCCGCGCGAGCACGGCCAGCGGCGTGCCGCCGAGAAAACGCGTCAGGCTATCGTCGGACATGGCAGCTCCCCCTCGGGCGCCGGCCGCGGATTCCCGTTTCTCTTCAGGTGGAAGAACGACCATATCCGTGACCGCCAATGCGCCTGTGCAGCGGCATTAAGTAGGCGTTTGCCGCCCGCGCGCAAGGGTCTTGGGCCGCGATTCGCTGTCTGGGGCGCTGGCGGCGCGTCCGGCCTCGATTTGCGCCAGAAGCCTTTCCAGGGTGTCGATCCGGTCGGCCTCGCGCGGCGGCTTGTCCCAGCGCAGCCGGCTGATGCGGGGAAAGCGCATGGCGACGCCGGACTTGTGGCGCGTCGAGCGCTGCAGGCCCTCAAAGGCGACTTCCAGCACCAGACCCTTCCCGGGCTCGTGCGCCACCTCGCGCACCGGCCCGAAACGCTCGATGGTATTGTTGCGCACGAAGCGGTCGATCTTCAGCAATTCCTCGTCGGTGAAACCGAAATAAGCCTTGCCGACCGGTACCAGCACGTCGCCGTCCTCGCCTTGCGTCCAGACGCCGAAGGTATAGTCCGAATAGAACGATGAGCGCTTGCCGCTGCCGCGCTGCGCATACATCAGCACGGCATCGACCGTGAACGGGTCGCGCTTCCACTTCCACCACAGGCCCTTCGGGCGTCCCGGCACATAGGATGCGAGGCGCCGCTTGATCATCACGCCCTCGACCGCGTCGGCGTCGAGGCCCGCTCCGGCCGAGGCCGGGTCGGCGCGCGCGGCTTTCAGATCGTCCCAGGTCGCGAACGGGACGAGCGGCGAGATGTCGATGCGCGGATCGTCGAGTCTGCTCACGAAGGCTTCAAGCCGCTTGCGCCGTGCTTCGAATGGCATATCGCGCAGGTCCTCGCCGTTCTCGACAAGGAGATCATAGGCGCGCAGATGAGCGGGAAAATCCTTGAGCAGCTTGGGCGTGACCGCCTTGCGGTTCAATCGTTGCTGCAGCACGTTGAAGGACTGTACGCGGCCTTCGCGCAGGACCAGCAGTTCTCCGTCGAGCGAGGCGTCGAAGGCCAGCGATTCCAGCAGGTCGGGAAAGCCTTTCGAAATATCCTCGCCGGTGCGCGAATAGATCCGCATGACGCGCGCGCCGTGGTCGTCGCGCCCGGCCGCTGCCTGCACGCGGATGCCGTCCCATTTCCACTCGGCCATGAAGTCGGCGGCATCGAGCTTGTCGAAGTCCGCCTCCTCGATGGCGTGGGCGAGCATCGCCGGACGGAACGGAGCTGGATCGCCATGCACCGGCTTGTCGGCGCGGCCCTCGAGCCAGGCGAACAGCTCTGCATAGGGCGGGGCAAGTCCGCTCCACATCAGTTCGATCTCGGTGACGTCCTTGTCGCCGAGCGCGGCCGCCGCGGTTTTCGCAAGCCGCGCGGAGACGCCGATCCGCAGCGCGCCCGTCACGATCTTGAGCAATGCCCAGCGCCCGGTCTCGTCGAGCGCATCGAGCCAGCGCGCGATCTGCGCGGGAAGCTGCGCCTTGCCGAGGGTGTCGAGCGTGGTGACGATTTCGGACAGCCGCGGAGCGCCCGGCATGCCTCTGGCCTGCGGAACGATGTCGGCGCGCATCAGCGCGCCGGGGGGAGGTGAAGGCGGCCACATCAGCGCGATCGTCTCCGAGGTGTCTCCGACATAGTCGCGCGCGAGCGCGAACAGCACCGGATCGGTGCGCTCGGCGATCAGCGTGCGCAGCATGTTCGGCTTGGCGTATTGAAACGACAGGGCGCCGGTCAGCACCGCCAGCGCATAGCCGCGGTCGGGATCGGGGGTGTGCCGGAAATAGTCCGTCATCAGCCGCAGCTTGTTGTTGCGGCCCGGCTCGTAGGACAGGCGGTCGAGCAGTGCGGCGAAGCGGTTCATGTTGCGGCGCCGGCGGCAACGCCGTCGGTCTCGTCCTCGTCGCCAT